>NZ_JBYSWU010000040.1:0-73717 GCF_058781505.1 Paraburkholderia sp. FW306-2-2C-D06C
ACCTATCCGTCATCGGAGGTGCCCGGAGATTCTATCGCCGGGTTGGTGCATCCATTAATAGGTGGAACCCGAAGACGTAAGCGCCCGACGCTGGAAGGAACTTGATTCGAGTGGCTGCTTTGGGAAAGGCTGACCGACCGAAACGGGTCGCGTGCTGCCGTTGGGTTATCGCCCCGAGAACGCATCGTGCGAAGCCGTCAGCACCACCCATTCGCGCCAAATAACGCTGAAAATTCACCGCCATTTATCGCTGAAAGTCACAGGCTTGCCGATCTGGAAAGCTTCAAAAACTCTCTACGTGCGCTGGGCAGAACCCAAGAACTTGGAGTACGTCAATGAAGCATTCGGACGCCTTGCCGAACGTATCAGGAAACTTGCTGGTTGAAGCTGGAGTTGGGGTGACGGAATTTTCTGGGGTTCCGGCTTACAACCCCTGGCCGGGGTACGTATAGGGCTGCTTCGGATTGCCAGGAAAGGACCGTGGATTGGTCTGCGTGCCATGCAGATCGTTGTCCGTCGCCGCCTGCCGGGAACGACAGCGTGGTATCGGCGTCGGTATAGCGGAGATGTCTCCCGCTGCCATGGTCAGCCTTCTGTGTGGCCGTGGCCATCCGGCTGGCCGCCCGACCGGGCGGCCGCCAGCCTGCGCGAGTTGGCGTCGTTGCGAAACAGGATCGGCTGCTCGCGCGGTTCGACTGCCGCGGCCGCGCGGCGCACCACGTTCACCACCGTGTCATGCGACGGCGACTTGTCGCAGACGGGGTCGGCGTTGGCCGCATCGCCGGTGAGCAGATAGGCCTGGCAGCGGCAGCCGCCGAGATCGCGTTCCTTTTCGTCGCAACTGCGGCAAGGCTCCTTCATCCAGGCGAGGCCGCGAAAGCGGTTGAACGCGTCGCTCTCGTACCAGATTTCGCGCAGCGGTGTCTCTTTCACGTTCGGCAGCACGAGTCCGGGCAGACTGCGTGCGGCGTGGCAGGGCAGCGCCGCGCCGTCCGGGGCGACGCCGAGAAAGACCGCGCCCCAGCCGTTCATGCAGCGCTTCGGGCGTCGTTCGAAATAGTCCGGTACGACGAAGAAGATCTTGCAGCGCTCGCCCTGCGTGCGGCGGTATTGCTCGACCACTGCCTCGGCTTCTTCGAGCTGTTCACGCGTCGGCATCAACTGCGCTTCGTTGTGATGCGCCCAGCCGTAGTACTGCGTATTCGCGAGCTCCAGATATTCGGCGCCCATCGCGAGCGCCATGTCGATGATCTTGTCGACGTGCGGCAGGTTGTAGCGATGCAGCACGCAGTTGAGCACCATCGGAAAGCCGTGCTGTTTGATCGATGCGGCAACGCGCTGTTTCAGGTCGAAGGTGCGGGTGCTGCTCAGAAAGTCATTCAGTTCCTGGGTCGAATCCTGGAACGACAGCTGGATATGATCGAGACCGGCCGCCTTCAGGTCGCCGAGGCGCTTGTCGGTCAGGCCGACCCCCGATGTAATCAGGTTGGTGTAAAAACCAAGCTTGCGCGCTTCGCCGACCAGCACTTCGAGATCGTCGCGCACGAGAGGCTCGCCGCCCGAAAACCCCAGTTGCGCGGCGCCGAGCGCGCGCGCCTCACGCAGCACGCCGATCCATTGTTCCGTGCTGAGTTCGCGGCTGTGATCCGTATAGTCGACCGGGTTGTAGCAGAACGCGCAGTGCAGCGGACAACGATAAGTCAGTTCCGCGAGCAGCCAGAGCGGCGGCGCCACGCCAGTTGGGGTCGCTTGAGACTGTGCACCGGCGCCGGCTTGCGAGAGATCCGTCATGGCACTACTCCAGCCAGCCGCGCAACAGCGCGTCGGCAACGAACGCACGCACTTCGGGACCGAGCCCGGTCGTGTTGAACGCCTGTTCCAGGTCGGCGATCAGTGCGTGCATATCGCGCGTGCCGTCGCAACGTTTGAGGATTTCCGCCGCGCTCTGATTGAGCTTCACCATGCCTTCGGGGTAGAGCAGCACGTGAGCGTTCTGAGCGGGCTCCCATTGCAGACGAAAGAGCTTGCTGATCGTCGGACGATCGGCTGTGGGCACGGCGCCGCCGGCGCGTGGCAGGTCGTTCATTGCGGGAAGGCCTTTTCGATCGAGTCCAGCATGGTCCACAGGATGTCGAGCTTGAATTGCAGGATCTCGAGCGCGCGTTCCTGCTGTTCGCGCCGTGTGAAATGATCGAGCGTGACAGCGAGTCCGTGCTGCACGTCGCGCTGCGCCAGCGAAATGCGCGAGCGGAAATACGCAAGACCAGAAGGCTCGATCCACGGATAGTGTTCCGGCCAGCTCGCGAGCCGGTCGCGGTGAACCTGCGGCGCGAACATTTCGGTGAGCGACGAGCACACCGCTTCCTGCCACGGCGCGCGGCGCGCGAAATTCACATAGGCGTCGACGGCGAAGCGCACGCCCGGCGTCACCTGCTTCAGCGACCACAGGTCGGCACGCGACAAGCCGACTGCGTCGGCAAGACGCGCCCATGTTTCGATGCCGCCTTCCTCGTCGCCATAGCCGTCGTGGTCGAGAATGCGCAGCACCCAGCGGCGGCGCGTTTCGCGATCCGGACAGTTGGAGAGGATCGCCGCGTCCTTCAGAGGAATGTTGATCTGATAGTAGAAGCGGTTCGCTACCCAGCCGCGAATCTGTTCGCGCGAGCAGCCGCCGCTATTCATCTTCACGTTGAACGGATGATGGATATGGTAGGCCGTGCCCTTGGCACGCAACTGGGCTTCGAATTCTTCACGGGTCCAGGCGGGCCGGTCGTCGCGTCCGGTCGTCTGCGCATCCCTCGGCGGCGCCGTGCCTAAGGTGTCTTTCGCGTTCATGCCGTCTCCGTTTTTTGCTTCATGGCCACGCTTTTTAACGGGTGCTTCGTAGCCCCATTTCATCGCCACACTTCATATTTCGAATGTCATTCCATCGTACGCCACTTCGATGCCGTGTTCGGTCAGGAGGCGCCGCTCGGGGCCATCCTCGACCAGAATCGGATTCGTGTTGTTGATGTGGATGAGCACCTTGCGGACGTTGTGCGCCACAAGCGAGTCCAGCACTTCGATCATGCCGCCCGGGCCGGACTGCTGCAGATGGCCCATATCCGCCGCGGTTTTCTTCGACAGACCCAGTCGGATCATTTCATCGCCGGTCCACAGCGTGCCGTCGACGAGCAGCAGATCCGCCTCGCGCATCGCCGCGAGCACATGTGCGTCGATAGCACCGAGCCCCGGCGCGTAGAACACGCGCTTGCCGGTCTGCTGGTTAGTGAAGACGAGTCCGATGTTGTCGCCGCGCTCGGGTGCGTTGCGATGCGGCGAGTAGGGCGGCGCCTTGCTCGACAGCGGCAGCGCATCGATCTGCACGCCGTTCAGCGCGGCGACGGCCAGCGGCGCGCCGTCGAGCGCGATGCGGTGATGCTCGACACCGCAATAGTGCGCGAGGATCGGCGCGACCGGAAAGCCGCTGCACAGGTCCTGCCAAACCGCATCGGTAGCGTAGAGCGGCAGCGGCGTGTCGCGCTCGCGCAGCATCAGGAGGCCGGTGACGTGATCGATCTGCGCGTCGATGACCAGCACCGCGGCAATGCCGCTATCGCGCGCGTGGCGGGCCGGCTGCAGTTCCGGGTTGGCGGCGATCTGCGCGAGCAGATCGGGTGACGCATTGACGAGCAGCCAGTCCTCGCCGTTCGCGCTGACCGCGATCGACGATTGCGTGCGGCGCGTCGCCTTTAACGAGCCGCGCCGCACGCCGTCGCAATTGCGGCAATTGCAGTTCCATTGCGGGAAGCCACCGCCCGCCGACGAGCCGAGTACCTTGATCTTCATGCCGCGCTGGTGTGAGCCGGGGTGTGAGCCGGGGTGTGAGCCGGGGTGTGAGCCGGGGTGTGAGGCGGGCTGTGAGCCGGGCTGTGAAGCGGGCTGTGAAGCGTGCCGCGTCATGGCAGCATCCTCGCAAGCAGATTGTCGCGATCGATCAACTGATGCTTGAGCACGCCCGCCACGTGCAGCGCAATCAGCGCGATCAGCGCGTAGCCGAGGGCCTCGTGAATGCCGAAGAAGAGTCCGCGTAAACCCGCATCGTCCCAGCCCCATTTCGGCAGCGGGATACCCCAGAAACGCGTCCCATAACGATTGAACGACGAGCCGAGATAGCCGCACAGCGGCATCGCGACCATGGCTACGTATAAAAGGCCCTGCGTAGTGCGCGCGGCGGCGCGTTGCCACGGTCGCATCGGCGGCAAGGGCGGCCGGTGGAGGGCCACACGCGCCATGATGCGCAGAAGCACCAGCAGGAAAACCGTCAGTCCGAGCGACTTGTGAAGGTTGATCAATGTCGCTTTGACAGGCAAACCCTTCGGCAGTCCGACCATATAGAGTCCGAGCGCGAGCAGGCCGATGATGCCGAGCGCGATTAGCCAATGCAGGGCAATCATCGAGGCGGCATAGCTCGGCGCGCGTGTGTCGGCGCCTGGCTGTACGTGGGGAGAATGCGCGATCGTCATGCCTGTCTCCTTCCTTATCCGGCGTCTCTGTCGAACACCATGTTACTGCCTGTTCCGTGAGCAGCGCGCGGCTCCGACCTCTAGCCCACGACCAGTATTTCGCCTCGTCCGTCGACCGCGAGGTCGCCCGCGTAGCGTATCGGTAGCCTCGCTGCGCGCCACTGCGAAAAGGGCGCGATTTCGTCGGCGAGACTGCGCACGAGAAGCGCCCAGAATACGTCGAAACCGCGGCCGCCGTCGGTAAAAGTCGGTGGGCAATGCGCGGGCTGTTGCGTGAGCAGGAGCGTGCCACGCCTCATACCGTACGCATAATGCGCGCCCAGTTGACCGGCGACGCCGACAGTCCCCGCCACGAGCCGTGACGCAGCAAATTCGCCCGCATCGCCGCCGACCAGCACGAGGCCGCGGCGCATGCGATCGGCCAGCCGTGCTCCTGCGTTGCCGTGAATCGTCAGCGTGCCGCCCGTCATGCCTTCCATGTCGCCGGCGAGCGCGCCGGCGGTGAAATCACCACTGTCGCCGGTCACCGTCAGCCGGCCGCCACGCATTTCGCCGGCGGTGAAGTGGCCCGCATGGCCGTCAATCTGCAGGACGCCGCCCGCCATCTGGAAACCGCTGTAGTCGCCAGTCGAACCGTGCACGGCGAGGTGGCCGCCCGTCATGCGCGCGCCGACGCGATCGAGCCATGGCGCGGCGTTGTCGATCACGAGGCTGGCGTCGGCGTGCGGCGCTTCAGGTGCAGCAGCGGTTTCACTGCGCGACACTTCGAACACATCGCCCACGACGCACCTGTCATTGCCCGCAGGCAGAAGAATGCGCTCGATTTCCGCCACGGCCATGGTCGCGAGCGGCACCGGCAGCAAGGCGGACGCATCGACGCGGAAACCGGGGGGTGTCTTCACGCGCAGGGTTGTGCGACGGCTCATGTGCGGCTCCCGTCGAGGCCCGCTGCGAGGCTGTGCAGATGAAAGTGGTAAGGCCCGAGCTTGCCGCCGTAGTTGCCGGCTGAAATCCGCAGCATGCCCGCCGCCCGCCCGAGCCCGGCGGCCGCGGCGATACCGGCGCTCATCGCCGCGCCGACGTCCGCATCGGTGAGCCCGTCGATCACGATTTCAAGCACGCAGCCGACTTCCGCGCTCAGTTCGCTGCGCGCCGAGAGGCCCGTGAGGGTCGGACAGAACGCATCGTTGGTGGACGCGCTCGCCCCTTTGTATTTCGAGCCGACCTTCGATCCCGAACGCACGACGCCGCCCGGAAACGGCATGATCACGTTCGGCAGCGTGCGCATCGCCGTGACTGCGGCCTCGGATGCGGCCAGCGCGGCGTCGATATCGCGTGCCAGCAGGATCAGGTTGCCGCCGCCCACGGCTTTGACGGTGGGCACCGCCTCTTCGCAGACGAACTCTCCGTCCATCACCGGCACGCGCCAGTAACGCGTGTCGCCGAGCATCTTCGAGATCTGCCAGCCGTCGCCGAAAAAGCGTAATCCGCTGCCGAGCGACGCTCGGTCGGAAAGCGGTGCGCGGCTCGTCTCAGGATCGATGCCGCCATACACGGCGGTGGTCGGACACGTGAGCACGCATTGCCCGACGCGCCGTTCGATCTGTCTGGCCAATTCCTTCGAAGACACCGCGAACAGCAGCACCGCGACGCCAGGCCGGCCATCCGGCGTTTCCCCGGCCGCCAGCATTCGCTCGACGCCGGCTTCGCAGCCGCAGCCGATCACCGAGGTCGCGAAACCGGTCAGCGAGTTGGCGGCGTTCATCGCCCACGCCGGCGTATGCGCGGTGATGACGAGCCGGGTCGCCTTCATCGGAAAGGCTTCCGCGAAGGTGGCATCGATCGTGGTGCCGTTGATCTGCAGGGTCGCCGGGTCGCTCATCGTGTGCGGTTCACCTTGTGATCAGCTGTGCGCGAAACATTCGACGGGCAGCAGCCTGCCCCCGCGACAGCAGTTGCAGACCTCGTCGTCGCTGATGGCGGCATGCGCGAAGTTGCTCGCGAGGTTGGCGTCGCTGTAGGCGCGCAGCGTCTTCTCGATGCCGCGGTCGAATTCGGGCGAGACGAAATGGATGCCGCCCGTCGGCGTGGCGACGAGCGTGCCGTCGCGCGCGACCAGTTCGCCGTCCTTGAACACATAGGCGGGCGACGTGAACATCCGCTCGCGGTCCGGGTCGTCGCGATAGACGGCGACGTCCGCCGCCGCGCCGACGCCCAGATGGCCGCGATCGCGCAGGCCGAGCAGACGTGCCGGTCCTGCTCGCGTGATGATGGCGATCTCGTACAGCGAGAACTCGCGCTGCAGCTGCGGCAACGCGCTCGCCACTTGCGCGTCGGCATTGAGCTTCGCGAGTTGCTCGTCGCGAAACGATTTGTCCATCAGCAAACGGATCAGATGCGGATAGCTCGTAAACGGGCCGCCGTTCGGATGATCGGTCGTCATCGCGACGCGCCACGGGTCGTCGACCAGCAGGAAGATCTCGAGGCCGATGATCCACTGCAGCGCATTCACGTAACTCTGCTCGCGATAGCGGAACGGCACCACGCCGCAGCCCGCGTCGCATTCGATATCGCCGACCACCCACTTGTGCGGCCGCGCGAGCGGTGTGTTGCGGAACTGCATCATCGTGTCACCGGAGGCCGTGACGGTCTGTCCGAAGATGATCTGGCCGACGTCGATCGACACGTTCGGCCGCGCGTTCACCGCCTCCGCGATCTGGCGCGCGCCCGACGAAAATTTTTGCGGCCCCTCGATGCCATAGCTATGAAACTGGATATGCGTGAGATGGATCGGCAGGCCGTCGGCGGCGTCCATGGTGGCGATCGTCGAATCGATGTTGCCGGGCACGCCGAGATTGCTCGCGTGAACATGCAGCGGATGCGGCACGCGCAACTCGGTCAACGCGCGCGACAGTGTGTGCAGCACTTCGCGCGGTGTGATGCCGTAGTGCACGTGCGGCTCGTCGACGTTCAGCGAGCGCTGGTTGAACTTGAAGGCGGAGATGCCGCCTGGATTGACGACCTTCACGCCGAGTGCCTTGCTCGCGTGGATCGTCCAGCCGATGTAGTCGCGCAGACGCTCGAAGTCGTCGCGTGCGGCGAGCATCTGCAGGAACAGTTCGTCGTTGCCGAGCATCACGTAGGCGCCGTGATCGATGATCGGCGTGTCGCCCATTTCGAGGTGCGTGTGGCGCGCGTTGGACGGCATCATGGCCGGTTCGAATGCGGCCGTGTAGCCCATTTCGGCGTAGCGGTAGCCGGTCGCGAGCGTGCCGGGCGTGCACACGCCGCACGACGGCAGCCTCAGGTAGCGGCCGTTCGCGTCCTGCACCGATTCGTAGGCGGGCTCGCGCACAGGATCGTCACGGTGATCCTCGGGGAGCAGCAGCCGCGACAGATTGGTCTTGCCGCCGCCGATATGCGAGTGCATGTCGATGCCGCCTGCCATCACGATCATGCCGGTGGCGTCATATTCGCGGTCGGCCGGCGTGCCGGTGGGCACGTCGACGATGCGGCCGTCGCGGATCGCCAGGTCGCGGCGCTCGCCGTCGACGCCGTTCGCCGGATCGAAGATCGTGCCGCCCTTGAGGCGGATCAGACTCATGGCTGCACCTGCGCGGCGGGCTGGGCATGAAGGCGCGCGGCCAATTGCGCCGCGATTGTCGCCACCGTGGGAAGTGCCGCGCCGCGTGCGGCGACGAGCGGTATCACGACCGAGCCGTCGACGCGAAACAGATGGCCGCTGCTATCGATGCCAGGCGTTGCGACAGGAATGAAGACGGTGGCGGCGCCGCGCACTTTTGCTGCTTCCGCTAAAGCGGGATGGCCGAGCACGATCGCAGGCACATTCTGATCGAGCGCTTCCGGCCATGTCGGCGGCGCGAAGCTGGCGACCCACAGCAGGGCATCGATCTCGCCGTCGGCGAGCAGTCTGGCGGTGCGATAGCGAGTCGGATCGTGGTCGAGCGGCGCCGTGCCGGCGCTACGTGCGGGCGCGCAGACACGAGTGCGAAGCGGCAGACCGGAAAGCCAGGTCACGGTCTGGTTGACCGTCAATGCGCCATCATCGCCGCCGAGCGCGAGACAGCCCGCACGTGCGGTGCGATTGGCCGCCTTGACGATCCGGTTCAATGCTTCGATGAGCAGCGCCGCATGCGGGCCGGGCAGCGCGGCGGGCTCGTAGACGAGCACGGTGTAACGCGCGGCGGCGATACGCGCCTGCAACGCGGAAAGTGTTTCTGCCGCGCCCGTCCCGTTGTCTTGCAACGCGCTCGGCTGACGTCCTTCGCTAAGCGCGGACCAGAGTGCGAGCGTGTCAAAAGGATCGGCGTCCGGAAGAACCGCTTCGATTCGCGCATTCGCCAGGCCTCTCGCAGCCGGGTCGGGCGTGCAGCCGACGAATACCAGCTCACGTGTCTTTTCAGCACCTTCCAGCGCACGCGTGAAGAAGCGCGGATAACGCCGCGAAGGCTGGCAGCCGAAAAACACCAGCAGGTCGGCGCGCGAGCGCACTTCCGAAAGGGTCGTGAAGAACGACCCGCGGTCTTGCAACGCGAGCGTGGCCGCGCTCATCGCATCGCCGTGCAAATGATCGAGGATGGCGCCACAGCCCGCCGCCAGCGCATATAGCGCACGGGCGCCGGCAACGTCGGTCGTCAGTGCGCCGAACAATGGGCGGCGTGCTGACGACAGTATCCGCGCCGCGTGAGCCAGGGCGGTGTCGAGATCCGCGTCGTGTCCGCCGACGCTGTTGCGGCACTGTGCATCCGAGCCGCCATAGCATGCGAGCGCCTGCGCGAGCCGTGGGCATTCGGTGTTCGGCACAGCGAGCGTGGCGTTGTCATGCGAGTCGACGACGAGGTCGTCGCACAGCAGCGGGCAGAACGGGCAGGTCCAGTCGTGCGTGATCGACAAGGCGGGTGCGTTGGCCGCGGCCGATGAGCTCGTGTTCGATGGATCGATGGGATCGATGGGCGAGAGGTGCATGGGCGCACTTTTAGCAAGCTCCATGCCGATTCGACTGTTAGCGCCGTGGCGCCGGTGCGCAACGGATCGCGCGCCGCTTAGGTGGCCTCGCGCTTAAAAGGATCAATACGGTCGCGGCATGTGCGATGCCCCGCATCGACTGTGTCGGATCCGCGGCGCGTCAGCCTGTCCGCGCCGCACAGGTTGTGCGTCCATCTGGAGCAGAGTGTCACGCGCGGGTACAGCGGCTTGCCGTTTGTTTACATCTGCACGTTGTTCGACGATTGGCATGGAATTTGTATAGCACGCCTACGTGGACTCGAAGAGCGGCGTGCCGATCTGGCGATCATGCAGCGCGGACGCCACCAGCCATGCTGAAGCGCCGGTTCTGGCCGCCGCCGCCATATCGTCGCGATGGCGAATGCCGCCCGCGCCGATCACGGCAGTATGCGCGGGGGCACTGGCACGGATGCGTTCGAACGTGGCGAGGTCGGGGCCGTCGTAGCTGCCGACCTGATCGAGCGTCATCGCGATCACCCTGCGAGGACACCATGCGGAGGTGCGCTCGAGTGCGGTAGCGGTGAGCAGTTGGCCGGCGCGGTGGTCGAGCGAAAGGATCGGCGAGAGCCCGGCGGTTTCGGCGGCGCGCGGCGCGTCGATGTCGTGCAGCGACTCGGTGCCGAACACCGGCACGAGGGTCGCGAGATCGTGCGGCGCAGGTTGGCTATGGCTGTTGCGCTTGCCGGTCTCGTCGATACGTTCGAACAGCGAATGCATCGACGCGTAGTCGGCATAGCCCGCGTCGAGCCAGATGTCGGTGCCGGGCAGGGCGGCACGCAATGCAGCGAGCGTCTCGACATGAGCGCCATGCTGCAGGATCGCGCCGAGGTCGGCGATATAGAGCGTGCGTGCGCCGCTTGCAGCAAGCAGCGCACGGGCGATGTGAAGCGGCTCGCTGGTGGCGGCGAGCGACGACTGGATGGGCAGATAGGCCGTCCGTTCGCCGCGCACTGCGCGTACGACGTGGCCGTCGAGCAGATCGAGAACCGGTATCACCTGCATGGGGGCGCGTTCCTTTGACCAAGATCTTTGTCTTTGAGTATCTCACCGGCGGTGGCATCGACCCGGCCCATGCCGGCGCGGGGAGTCTTGCCGACCTGAGCGCGCTGATCGTCGAAGGCCGGGTGATGCGCGACGCGCTGGTGACTGACCTGCGCGAACTCGACGGTGTGGAGGTGAGCTTCGCGAGCTCGCGCTTCGAAACCGTCGACCCGGCGCTCGCCCATTGTATGGCCGCGCAAGGGGAATCGATGACGGCCTTTGTCGCACGGGTGGCGCGTGAGCACGATTACGCGTGGATCATCGCGCCGGAATGCGACGGCTTGTTGCTGCATCTGTACGACGCGGTGGGCGCGGCGCGTTGGCTCGGCTGCGCGAAAGAAGCGATCCGTGTGGCGTCGAGCAAGAGCGCGACGGCGGCGTGCCTCGTGGCGCATGGCATCGCGACGACGCCCTCTGTCGAACCCGGACAGGCCGACGGGCAGCCAGGCGACCGCCGGACCGCCGGCCGCCGGGTCGCCGGCCGCTGGGTCGTGAAACCGGACGACGGCGCGGGCGGTCTCGATACCTTCGTGTTCGACAACTTCGCGGACGCCTGCGCCGAATACGAGGCACGCGCGGCCGCCGCGCGCAATCCGGTGCTGCAGGCATGGGTCGACGGCGAGCCGCTTAGCCTTTCGCTGATCTGCCACGGCGAGCGCGTCGAACTCATCAGCATCAACCGGCAGCAAATCGGCTTGAGCGGAGGCAAGGCGCCGGGGCAGCACCCGCGGATCGTCGAATTCGATGGCGTGACGGTCAACCAGATCGATCCGGCTGGCGACCAGGGCCGCACGCTCGGCGCGCTCGCGCAGCGGGTGGCGAAGGCGATGCCGGGCCTGCGCGGCTTTGTCGGCATCGACGTGGTGTGGCATCCGTTGCGCGGGCCGGTGGTGATCGAGGTCAATCCGCGTCTGACGGTTGCGTATGCCGGCCTGTCCGCGGCGCTCGGCGGCAATCTCGCGCCCGCATTGCTGGCGGCGCATGGGGTGCGGGTTGACCGATCCGCAGCGGCGACGCGCACGTTCGGGTCGCAGCCGACCTGTGGAGCCCAGCCATGAGCGCCGCGCGCATCACGCATACATGCCCCGCGGCGGCCGCTGGCGCGGCGGTATTCGGCTGGGATGTCGGCGGCGCGCATGTGAAGGTGTCGATGACCGAGGCCGGCGGCGCCGTGCTCGATGTCGCGCAATGGGCGTGTCCGCTGTGGCAGGGCCTCGACCATCTTGAGCGGACCATCGACCTCGTCTTCGAGCGCTGGCCGGCCGCGAAGACGTACGCCGCGCAGCACGCAGTGACGATGACTGGCGAGATGGTCGACCTTTTCGAGGACCGCGCGCAAGGCGTGCGGGCGATCGCCGCCGTGCTGGCGCAGCGGCTCGGACCACGGTTGCGTTTCTATGCGGGCGACGCCGGCTGGTTCACGCCGCAGGCATGCGCGGCCGGTTGGCGCAGCGTCGCCTCGGCGAACTGGCTCGCTACCGCGCGCTGGGTCGCGACACGCGTCCCCGATGCGCTGCTCATCGACATCGGCAGCACGACCACCGACATCATTCCGATCGCGGGCGGCCGTGTTGTCGCGCGTGCCGCGACCGATGCCGGGCGGCTCGGCACCGGCGAACTCGTCTACCAGGGTGTCGTGCGCACGCCGTTGTGCGGTATCGCGCATCGCATCGAATTCGAAGGGGTGGCCGTCAACGTGATGAACGAATGGTTTGCGACCACGGCGGACATCTACCGGCTCACGGGTGAACTGGCGCCGCAGTACGACCTGTATCCGAGCGCCGACCAGGGGCCGAAGACGGAAAGCGCAAGCCGAACGCGGCTCGCGCGGATGATCGGCCGGGATGCTCATGAAACGAGTCCCGTCGAATGGCGCGGGTTCGCGCTGCGCTGGCGCGAGCTGCAGTTGCGCGAGATCGGCGTCAATCTGGCGCGCGTGACGGCGGCCCACCCAGGGCTCGCCGCCGCGCCGCTGGTGGGCGCAGGCTGCGGACGTTTTCTCGCGGCGGCGCTGGCGCGCGAAGAGGCGCGCGGCTACATCGATTTCGGCACGCTGGCAGGTGTGCCGGCAAGTCGATCGGAGTGGGCCGCGACGTGCGCGCCGAGTGTGGCGGTGGCATTACTGGCGGCGATCCGCGATAGGGACGCCGACGCTGATAGCCGCAGCGCGACATCGCGGGCGGCTTGAGTCATCGGGCAGGCAAACGCGGTTAATCGGAAACGAGCGGAAACGAGGACAACGGTCATGTGGGTGGTCAAGATCGGGGGCAGCCTGAGTCACGAGCCGACGCTGCGCCAGTGGCTCACCGAGCTATGCGAAGTGGGGGGCGGGCGCGTCGTCATCGTGCCCGGCGGCGGCGATTTCGCGGACAAAGTGCGGCAATACCAGAGCGAGTGGCGCTTCGACGATCTCGCCGCGCACAACATGTGTCTGCTCGCCATGACGCAATACGCGATTCTCATGCAAGGGGTATTGCCCGAACTCGTGCTCGCCTCGAGCGAGGCGAAGATCCGCCGCGCGCTGCGCGACGGGCATGTCGCCGTGTGGGTGCCGACCGCGCTGATGCGCGACACGCCCGACGCGATGAGCAACTGGGACACCACCTCCGACAGCCTCGCCGCGTGGCTCTCGACGATGCTCAACGCCGAACGGCTGATCGTGGTGAAGTCATGCCCCATCTCCGAGGACGAGCGGCTCGAGACGCTGGCCGCAACGGGCGTGGTCGACCGGCGTTTCGTCGACTATGTGAACGAAGCCAATTATGTCGTCGAGCTGTTCAACAAGGACAATGTCGCGTTGATGCGCGACCGGCTGCTGAACACGCCGGTGATCTAGCGTTTCGCCGTGGGGGTGGCGCAAACGCTAGCCATGCGTGCGGTCATTCCATGCGGGCAACGCCCGAGGTGATCGAGTCCGGCGTGGTGCCGGCAGGACCGACATCGCCGGAGCACCGATGCAACGCGGCAGCCCATTGCGCGACGCGTTGCGGATCGAGCCGCGAGCGCCGTCCATCGACGCATAGCGCCGTGCGAAAACCCGCCACATCCGGCGCGAGCGCACGGATCTGCTCGAACTGCGCCCAGCCGAGCGAGCCGGCGATGCCGCTCATTGCGCCATGCTCGCGCGTGAGCCGCAGCCACTGGGCGAGCGTGGCGCTATCCACGTGGTCGAACAGAGTGCTGCCGTCCTTGCCGGTGGTGTCGAACATCACGCCTGCAAAGCCGAGCGTGGCCGCATAGGCGACCAGTTCGCCGTCCATGCCGCCGTCGCACAGCAGCACCGGCACGACCGCGGCCGGCAGATTGCCGAGTTGTTCGAGGCAGCGCCGTGCAGCCGGTCCGGGCGTCACGCCCACTTTCACATAGTCGATGCCCGCGTCGTTGACTTCGATGACGCGTGCGGCGATCTCGTCGAGCGCGTCCGCCGGCACGTCGCCGATCGTCGCGCTGATCGGCTTGACCGGATAGCGGGCGCGAAGCTGGCGGACGATATGCGTGATGTCGCCGATCGCCAAACCGCCGAGCGCGCCTGCGTTCGGCTCTTTCAGGTCGATCAGTTCGGCGCCGGCCTGGGCGGCCTCGAACGCCTCGTCCTCTGAGCGGACGCTCGCGAGCAATGCAGTCATCGATGTTCTCCGAAAAGACGGGCAAGACTAGTGGGATACGAGTTCGCCGGCCGAACCGCCGGAAGATTCGAGGCTCTCGCGGTGCCGCGCGATCGCGGAGGTGAGCCACCCCCAGGCGGTGCGTTCGGCATCGCCCGCGGTTTTGTCGATGGCGATCTGCAGATAGGCCATTTCGCGGTCGACCTTGTCGGCCGGCAGCATGAAGAGCCGGCTCACGAGAATCGAGCCTTCCACCACCGCGGCCTGGGCACGGTTGAAACCGGCGAACGGCGCATGGTTTTCGCGGTGCACGCATTTCATGCGCAGCACCGGACGCGCCTTGTCGTCGCGCAGCTCGTCGAGTTCGAGCTCGGCGTGCGCAAGCGACTCGGCGAGCCTCACGCTCGCCACGCGGCTGGCGGCGAGCGTCGGCCAATCGGTCGCGCAATGCGTGACGCAGCCGGCGAAGATCCGGACGTCCGTGGTGAAGTTCAACACCGCCGCACGCGACGCGACGATATTGTCGAGCGTCACGGACGGACGAAAAGGCGACAGGATGATGAAGTCGCCTTCGTAACGGGCCCCCATCGGCGCGATATGAGGACGGCCATCGCACGCTGCCGTGGTGACGATCGTTTCGTGGATCATGGATGGGAACGCATGTCCTGGCGGCGCCGAAAGGCCGGCCGTTTAGCGAGTGAATAACACCCGATCCGCGGAGGGGCCGCGGCTCGCGGCCCGTGCGGGCTTAACGCGCAGCGATATACATCGTGATTTCAAAACCAAAACGCATATCGGTGTAGCTCGGAGTCTTCCATTGCATATGTGCTTCCTCCACGTGTTGATGCAGCGTTGCGCCGTCGGCCCGGCGTGATACCGGGACTTCATTGGCGTGCATTGCCACGCAAGCTCCATGCCGGGCGTCGGATGACGACGCGTGGGCTGCGTATTGCCCGTATTGCCGCGCTGCCATGCAGCGTCTGTCGAATTAGGCCGGCGCGGCGGCCGGGAGAGCGACATGATGCAGCCACGCGGCGCACTGTTCCGGGAATGCAGCAAAGTGTTCCATCACGGACAGAAGGTTTCTGTCCGTCTGTCACGCCGTGTTTGCCATTCCCGTGCAAGCCGTTCTCCACCGACCGGTAGCGCATGGGTTGAAAATGCGCTCCGCGATATGAGATCGATAACGGATCGGTTAAGTCTGCCAAATAAAATCGTGAATTCTCAATAGCGACGTCCTTGCCTACAGTGCAAACAAGCGCTTCGTTCTTCCGGCAGCGCGCTTGTCCACATTCGAGGATACGTCATGAACGATTTCAGTCAACCGGTGATCGAGTCCGTACACAAGCCGCGCAACGCGGGCAATCCTCGCGAGCGGTACGCCGCGGGGGTCATGAAGTATCGCGAGATGGGCTACTGGCAGCCGGATTACACGCCGAAAGAAACCGACATCGTCGCGCTCTTTCGCATCACGCCGCAGCCGGGCGTCGATCCGGAGGAAGCGGCGGCGGCCGTGGCCGGCGAATCGTCGACGGCCACCTGGACCGTGGTGTGGACCGACCGGCTGACCGCGTGCGACATGTATCGGGCCAAGGCCTACCGCGTCGAGCCGGTGCCGGCCTCGCGCGACGGCGAACCGCAATACTTCGCGTACATCGCCTATGAGCTCGATCTGTTCGAAGAGGGTTCCGTCGCCAATCTGACGGCGTCGATCATCGGCAACGTGTTCGGCTTCAAACCGCTCAAGGCGCTGCGTCTCGAAGACATGCGCATACCTGTTGCTTATCTGAAGACCTTCCAGGGGCCGCCGACGGGAATCGTCGTCGAGCGCGAGCGCCTCGACAAGTACGGACGGCCGCTGCTTGGCGCAACCGTCAAGCCGAAGCTCGGTTTGTCGGGCAAGAACTATGGCCGCGTCGTGTACGAAGGATTGCGAGGCGGCCTGGATTTTCTGAAGGACGACGAGAACATCAACTCGCAGGCTTTCATGCACTGGCGCGAACGTTTTCTGTTTTCGATGGAAGCGGTGAATCGCGCGCAAGCGGAAACGGGTGAGGTCAAAGGTCACTACCTGAACGTGACGGCCGGCACGATGGAGGACATGTATGAGCGTGCCGAATTCGCGAAGGAACTGGGTTCATGCATCGTGATGATCGATCTCGTGATCGGCTGGACCGCGATTCAGTCAATGGCGCGCTGGGCGCGCAGGAACGACATGATTCTGCATCTGCATCGCGCGGGACACAGTACGTATACGCGGCAGCGCAATCACGGCATTTCGTTTCGCGTGATCGCGAAGTGGCTGCGGATGGCGGGCGTCGATCACGCGCATGCGGGCACCGCGGTCGGCAAGCTCGAAGGCGATCCGCTGTCGGTGCAGGGCTATTACAACGTGTGCCGCGAGGCGCACAACGAGGTCGACCTGTCGCGCGGGATTTTCTTCGATCAGCCGTGGGCCGGCTTGCGCAAGGTGATGCCGGTGGCCTCGGGCGGCATTCATGCGGGGCAGATGCATCAGCTGCTCGATCTGTTCGGCGACGACGCGATCCTGCAGTTCGGCGGCGGCACGATCGGCCATCCGGCCGGTATTCAGGCGGGCGCGGTGGCGAATCGCGTCGCGCTCGAAGCGATGGTGAAGGCGCGCAACGAGGGCCGCGACATCGTTCACGAAGGGCCGGACATTCTCGACGCCGCGGCGCGCTGGTGCACGCCGCTCCAGCAGGCGCTCGATACGTGGCGGGATGTGACCTTCAACTACGCGTCGACCGACACGCCAGATTTCGCCGCCACGCCGACCGCGGCCTGAGCGGCGGGCATTCAAAGATTCTCAGGGTAAGTCCGAGCGCAGTGCTGCGGCACTGCGCGGGAGACCGTTGACGCCGTTCCCAGCGCTGCATCCATTAACGAGGTACGTCATGCGTATTACACAGGGCACGTTTTCCTTCTTGCCGGAACTGACCGACGAGGAGATCAGCTTGCAGATCGACTATGCGCTGCGCCAGGGCTGGGCCTGTTCGGTCGAATTCACTGACGACCCGCATCCGCGCAACACCTATTGGGACATGTGGGGCCTGCCGATGTTCGATCTGCACGATGCGGCAGGCGTGTTGCAGGAAGTGAAGGCGTGCCGCGCGGCGCGGCCGCAGCACTACATCAAGGTCAACGCATTCGACTCGGTGCGCGGCTTCGAGTCGATGCGCCTGTCGTTCATCGTCAACCGTCCGGACGAGGAACCGGGCTTCCGCCTCACGCGCCAGGACGGGCAGGGACGGGTGCAGCGGTACGGGCTGTCGAGCTACGCGGGCGACCGGCCGTCGGGTGAACGATACGGACCGGCACGCTAGAAGAAGGCCCGCGATGCGAGGCTCGATGAACCGCCACAAACAAAGGGAGAGGCCATGACCGAAGCTGCCGCCATCGATGCCAACGCGCCGCCGTCCGTCGCACGGGACGCTGCCACGGTGCGAGACAGCCGCGCGGAAGCGCCGCATATCGATCTCGCCGCGCTCTATCGCGACTCCGGCATCGGCGACGTGCTCGCCGAACTCGACCGCGATCTGGTCGGGCTCGCCCCGGTGAAGACCCGCATTCGCGAGGTCGCGGCGCATCTGCTGGTCGAGCGCGCGCGCGATTCGCTCGGTCTCGCGGGCGGCGCGCCGACCCTGCATATGTGCTTTTCCGGCAATCCCGGCACCGGCAAGACCACGGTCGCGCTGCGCATGGCCGAAGTGCTGCACCGGCTCGGCTACATTCGCCGCAATCATCTGGTGTCGGTGACGCGCGACGATCTGGTCGGCCAGTACATCGGCCATACCGCGCCGAAAACGCGCGATGTGTTGAAGCGTGCGATGGGCGGCGTGCTCTTCATCGACGAAGCGTATTACCTGTATCGCCCGGAAAACGAACGCGACTACGGTCAGGAAGCGATCGAAATCCTGCTCCAGACGATGGAAAACCAGCGTGACGATCTGGTGGTGATTCTGGCCGGCTACGCGGCGCGCATGGAAGTGTTCTTCGAGAGCAATCCGGGTTTTCGTTCGCGCATCGCGCATCACATCACGTTTCCCGACTACGGCGACGCCGAACTGCTCGACATCGCCGAGCGAATGCTCGCGACGATGCACTACCGCTTCGACGCCGACTCGCGGCGCGCTTTCGCGGACTATCTCGCACTACGCATCCGCCAGCCGAATTTCGCCAACGCCCGCTCGGTGCGCAATGCGCTCGATCGTTCGCGGCTGCGCCAGGCCAATCGCCTCTTCGCCACGGCGATGCAAGGCGGCGCGCCGATCGATGCCGACGCGCTCACCTTGATTGCCGCCGCCGACGTTCGCGCGAGCCGCGTGTTCGCCGAGCCGCTTGCGGCGAGCGAAGGGGCGCCCGCGTCCTCTCATGCAACGCGCGCCGTGACGGCGCCGCCAGGCTGAACGAAAACAATCCCTCAGGAGATCGCCATGCAAGACGGACGTACGACCCTTTCGAAGTTCCTGATCGACACCCTCGACCGCCAGCCATGTTGCGCGGGGACGGCGCAGAACGCCGGCCTCTCGGCGCTGCTGATCGACGTAGCCGCCGCAATCAAGTCGATCTCGGCGATGCTCACCAAAGGCGCGCTTGGCGGCAATTACGGCTCCGCCCAGAGCATCAACACGCACGGTGAGGAACAGAAGAAGCTCGATGTCGCGACCAACGAGATTTTCGTGCAGCAGTGCGAGTGGGACGGACTGCTCGCCGCGATGGCGTCCGAGGAAATGGAGACCGTCTACCCGATTCCGCCAGGCTACCCGCGCGGCGACTATCTGCTCGCCTTCGATCCGCTCGACGGTTCGTCGAATATCGACATCAACGGCGTGGTGGGATCGATCTTTTCGGTGCTGCGCAATGGCAATGGCAATGGCAACACCGCCGATCCGCAGGGGCGGGTCGGCGAGTCCGCGTTTCTGCGGCCGGGCTGCGAGCAGGTCGCAGCCGGCTACGCGGTCTACGGTCCGTCGACGATGCTCGTGCTCTCGGTCGGTGACGGCACGCATGGCTTCACGCTGGAGCGCGACATCGGCAACTTCGTGCTCACGCATTCGAACATCCGCATTCCCGAAGACACCGTCGAGTTCGCGATCAACGCGTCGAACGAACGTTTCTGGGAGCCGCCGGTGCTTCGCTACGTGCAGGAGTGCAAGGACGGACGCAGCGGCTGCCGCGCGCGCGACTTCAATATGCGCTGGATCGCGTCGATGGTCGCCGAGGTGCACCGCATCCTGATGCGCGGCGGCGTGTTCATGTACCCGCGCGACTCGAAGACACCGGCCATGGAAGGGCGCTTGCGGCTTTTGTATGAAGCCAACCCGATGAGCTTTCTCATCGAACAGGCGGGCGGTCTCTCGATCACCGGGCGCGAGCGCATTCTCGACGTTGTTCCGCACGCGCTGCATGGACGCGTGCCGGTGATCCTCGGTTCGAAGAACGAGGTGGAGCGCATCGGCCGCTATCACGGTGAATACGATCGCGGCGAAGATCAGCCCTTCACCTCGCCGCTTTTTGGCCGGCGCTCGCTTTTCCTGCCGGGTTTCACGGCCTGACGGATTGCGACGCGGGTTCGCCAGGCACCACCCGATCAGAACACCACTATCCGGAGACAAGCGCATGTCAGTCAAACACCCGATCATCGCGGTGACCGGTTCGAGCGGCGCCGGCACCACGACCGTGATGAAGAGCTTCACCCATATCTTCCGGCGCGAAAAGATCAACGCGCAGATCGTCGAAGGCGACGCATTTCACCGTTACGACCGCAACGGCATGCGCGAGGCCATGAAGCAGCATGAGCGGGATGGCGCACAGAACTTCAGCCATTTCGGACCGGAGGCGAATCTGCTCGAAGAACTCGAATCACTGTTCGCCAGCTACGGCGAGAACGGCACCGGGCAGTTGCGCCACTACGTGCACGACGAAGCCGAAACGCGGCCCTACAAGCAGGACGCCGGAACCTTCACGCCGTGGGAGGACGTCACCCCCGACACCGACCTGATGTTCTACGAAGGGCTGCACGGCGCGGCGGTGACCGACAGCATCGACATCGCGCGGCACCCGGATCTGCTGATCGGCGTCGTGCCGATCATCAACCTCGAATGGATTCAGAAACTGCATCGCGACCAGACCATGCGCGGCTACTCGCACGAGGCGGTGGTCGATACGATCCTGCGGCGCATGCCTGACTACGTGAACTACATCTGTCCGCAGTTCTCGCGCACGCATGTGAACTTCCAGCGCGTGCCGACGGTGGATACGTCGAATCCGTTCATCGCCCGGGAGATTCCGCAGCCGGACGAGAGCTTCGTCGTGATCCGTTTCGCGCGCCCGAAGGGGATCGACTTCCAGTATCTGCTGACGATGCTGCACGACTCGTTCATGTCGCGCCCCAATGTGATCGTCGTGCCGGGCGGCAAGATGGGCCTTGCGATGCAGCTGATTTTCACGCCGATGATTCTTCAACTGATCGACCGGCGGGCGCGGGCCTGAAGCACTGCGCAACGCGGTTTGTTTAATTCGTGCAAGGAGACGTTCGATGAGTGCCGTCGCAGAATCCATCGCAACACCCGCGACCCGGCTGATGGCCGACGCGCTGCGCATGCTCGCGATCGATGCGGTCGAAGCGGCGAAGTCCGGCCATCCCGGTATGCCGCTCGGCATGGCCGAGATTGCCGTCGCGCTGTGGGACCGGCATCTGAAACACAATCCGCGCAATCCGGCATGGCCCGACCGTGACCGCTTCGTACTGTCGAACGGACACGGCTCGATGCTGTTGTACGGTCTACTGCATCTCACCGGCTACGACCTGCCCATCGACGAACTGAAGCGCTTCCGTCAATTGCACAGCAGGACGCCGGGGCATCCTGAAGTCGGTGTCACGCCCGGGGTCGAAACGACCACGGGGCCGCTCGGGCAAGGGCTGGCGAACGCTGTCGGCATGGCGCTCGCCGAGGCGCTGCTCGCGCGCGAATTCAACCGGCCTGATCATCCGATTGTCGATCACCGCACTTACGTGTTTGCCGGCGACGGCTGCCTGATGGAAGGCATCTCGCACGAGGCGGCGTCGCTCGCCGGCACGCTGAAGCTCGACAAGCTCACGGTGCTGTACGACGACAACGGTATCTCGATCGACGGCCACGTCGCGCAGTGGTTCAGCGACGACACGCCGGCGCGCTTCGCCGCCTACGGCTGGCACGTCGTACGCGAAGTGGACGGACACGACGTCGACGCGGTCGACCGGGCCTTGCGAGGCGCGCGCGCAGCGGGCCGGCCGACGCTGATCTGTTGCCGCACGGTGATCGGCAAAGGGGCGCCGTCGAAAGCGGGTACGCACGATGTGCACGGCGCGCCGCTCGGCGCCGACGAAGTCGCCGACACGCGGCGCGCGCTTGGCTGGCCGCATCCACCGTTTTCGATGCCGGCCGAAGTCCGCGCGCATTGGGATGCCGGTGAGCGCGGCGCGGCCGCCGAAGCGGACTGGACGAAGCGTTTCGAAGCCTATCGCAAGCGCTATCCGCACGAGGCCGCCGAGTTCGAGCGCAGGATGCAAGGCACGCTGCCTGCGCATTGGCGCGATGCGGTCCGCGCGATGGTGCGCGACGCGGACTGCGCGGCCGAATCGATTGCGACCCGCAAGGCCTCGCAGCAGGCGATCGCGGTACTCGCGCGCACGCTCCCGGAACTGCTGGGCGGCTCCGCCGACCTGACCGGCTCGAACCTCACCCACTGGAAAGCCGCGGTCGACGTCCATGCCGACGATGGCGGCCTGCAAGGCGGCAACTATCTGCACTACGGCGTGCGTGAGTTCGGCATGAGCGCGGTGATGAACGGCATCGCGCTGCATCGCGGGCAGATTCCGTTCGGCGGCACCTTCCTCACGTTCTCCGACTACTCGCGCAACGCCTTGCGCATGGCTGCGTTGATGAAGACCCGTTCGATCTTCGTGTTCACGCACGACTCGATCGGCCTCGGCGAAGACGGACCGACGCATCAGTCGGTGGAACACGCGGCGAGCTTGCGGCTCATTCCCGGACTCGACGTCTGGCGTCCATGCGACACGGTCGAGACCGCACAGGCGTGGGCCTCTGCTGTTGAACGCGACGGGCCGTCGTGCCTGCTGCTGAGTCGCCAGAATCTGCCGTTCGCCGCCCGCAGCGGCGAGCAGATCGACGCGATCGAGCGGGGCGGTTATGTGTTGCGCGACTGGCCGGCCGAGCGCCAACAACCGCGCGTCGTGCTCATCGCTACGGGCTCGGAAGTCTCACTGGCGCTCGATGCCGTCGCGCCGCTGGCCGAAGCCGGCATCGCCGCGCGGGTCGTGTCGATGCCATCCACCAGCGTGTTCGACCGGCAGCCGGGCGCATGGCGCGACGCGGTCCTGCCGCCGGGCGTGCCGCGCGTCGCGGTCGAAGCGGGTGTGCGCGCGTTCTGGCGGCAATACGTGGGGCTTGAAGGCGGCGTGGTGGGCATCGATACCTTCGGCGAATCCGCCCCTGCGGCCGCGCTGTTCGCGCATTTCAATCTGACCGCGCGGGCCGTGGTGGACGAAGCCCGCCGCGTTGCGCAACTCGCGCCATAAGTACACACCAGCGGCATGCACCGCGCGCCACCACCTGATTCGATGATGGCGCGCCGCTATCACTGACCTGTTTGCAAGGAGACTCATGCGCGACTTCCTGATTGCCCCATCGCTGCTGTCAGCGGATTTCGCCCGCCTCGCTGACGAGATTCGCGACGTCACGGCAGCCGGCGCGGATTGGATTCATCTGGACGTGATGGACAACCACTACGTGCCGAACCTCACGGTCGGCCCGCTCGTGTGCTCGGCGATCCGGCCGCATACGTCCGTGCCGATCGACGTGCATCTGATGACCATACCCGTCGATCCGCTCGTCGCCAGCTTTGCCGAGGCGGGCGCGAATACCATCAGCTTTCATCCGGAGGCGTCGCTCCATGTGCACCGGACCATCGATCTCATCAGGACGAGCGGCGCGCGCGCGGGACTGGCGCTCAATCCGGCCACGCCGCTCGCGGTGCTCGATCATGTGATCGAGCGGCTCGACGTGGTGCTCGTGATGTCGGTGAATCCGGGCTTCGGCGGGCAGGCCTTCATTCCGGAAACGCTAGACAAACTGCGGACCTTGCGCGAAAGGGTCGATGCGACGATGCAGCGGACAGGACGGCCGTTGCTGATCGAGGTGGATGGCGGCGTGAAGGCGTCGAACATCGCGCAGATCGCAGCGGCGGGTGCGGACGTGTTCGTGGCCGGTTCCGCGGTGTTCGGTACTGACGACTACGCGCAGGCCATCGGCGGGATGCACGACGAGCTCGAGCAGGTGAACGAAGACAACGAAGGCGCCGGCGCTTTGGCGGTGGCGCGATGAATGGCTGCGCTTGCTTGAGCCCTCAGCGCTTCTTCATCGTCTCGCCTGGCGCGCACCACGCCATGAGATCCTGTTCGGGACGGTCGGCCGCGCAGCCCCAGTCGAGCGGCTGGTCCTGATCGAAACGCTTGCCGAGCCGCCATGCGATCTCCGCACGGGCGAGCTGGACGCCCATATAGAATGCGTGGCCGCCGTCGGCTTCGAGATGCAGGTCCGGGTAGAGCGCGAACGGGTCGCCGGCCCGGCGATGTCCGTCGCGGTTGTAAACATGAATGCCGTCGGCGCTGATCTGGACGCGAAAGTTGGGATCGCGCACGTCGCGGGCAAACTCGCCGATTTCGGCGGCGCTGTATGGAAAGGGGCGTTTGGCATGGACGGTCGCGAGGTCGCTGTTGATGCCCTTGGGCAGCACCTGCGCTTCGCGGGCAGCGTGCATCACCCGGCGCGCGACATCGGCTTCGCGCAGCGCGCGCCGCGCATGCAGGCTGACGGAAGTGGTGAGCACTGCACTCACATGAAGCTCCGCTGCCATACCCAGCAGCACTGCGTTGATGCCGCTGGTGTCGGCCTCGGTCAACTCGGTCACATTGCCGATGCCCATCATGATGGCGATGTCCGGGTAGCGTTCGCGCAGCCGGACATAACGAGCAATCGATGCGGCGAGACCGAACGGAATCGGATCGAGAATCGGGTCGGCGAGAAACGCGCGGCCGCGTGCGGCGAGCAGGTCGATCGCGGCGTCGAGCGAATCGGGATCGCGCGGTTCGCGCGCGACGAGGATCGGCGTGGACGGCACCTCGTCGGCGATCCATAGCGTATCGAGGTTCAGGCTCATCAGGTAGTCTGCGCCCGCGCGGCCGCCGCGCAGCAGTTCCTCGCTGCGCATCGAATCGACGCTCACACGATACCCTTCGGCTTTCAACAGGCGCACCGCGTCTTCGAGATGCGGAAACGGTGTTTCGGGCAGGCAACCGATGTCGATCACATCGGCGCCCTGCGCGGCGTAGTCGCGCGCACGCGCGGCGATGCCGTCCAGATCGAGCCGCGGCGCATCGACGATCTCAGCAAAAATCTCGGTCTCGTAACGCGTCAGATCGAACGGCTGCGCCTCCCGGCCGAAGAATTGCGGCAGATCCTTGACCTCTTCAGGACCGCGCTCGAACGGCACGCCATAGTGCCCGGTCAGCGCAGCGAGATCGCCGCGGCAGCGCCCGGGTACGATAACCCGCTGCGCCGCGAGCGGGGCGGGCACCCGGCGGCGGATCATGTCGGCGGTCATCAGCGCGGCGACCTGCAGGCCGATTTCGCGAATCTCCCAGCTGAACGGCGTCGGCGCCATGCTTTCGAGCACGCGGATCAGGCTCTTTTCGGCGAGCCGGCCAGTCAGGAAGACGATGTGGTCCATGTCAGTACGCGCCGGGCCGCCCCAAGCGTACTGACTCCCCCTCGGGGGGCAGCGACCGCAGGGAGCGTGGGGGCTGTTTCATGTCAGTACGCGCCGGGCCGCCCCAAGCGTTCACCGAGCGCCGCTTTCAGCTCATCCAGCGAGCGGACGAGCGTCGTGTATTCGAAGCGCGACAGGCGCTCAACGTTGTCGAGTTCGATCGCCCGCGGACGCAATTCGACCCATTCGTTCGGGCTTTGCGTGACCACGGTCGGTTCCGTGTCGCATGCAAAGACAATGCCCGGAATGCATTGCTTGCCTGCCTGCGCGTACATATTGGTCGGCAGCGTATCGGAGATGCCGAACGCGCATTTGGCCACGGTGTTGCTGGTGGCCGGCGCGATCACCACGGTGTGGTACATGCCGTGATAGAGCATGCCGACCGGCACGCCGCTCGCACTGTTGTCGCGAAACACGCGGAAGTGCTTGCGCAGCTCGGGCAGCGGCCAGCCATAGAGCGGCAGGACTTCCTCCGCGGCCGCGGAAAGGAAGAGGTCGGCGCGCGGCAACGTCAGGGCGAGCGCGATCGACTCTTCGAGCAGATGGCCGGAACCGGTTACGCACCACGCGAAGCGCGCATCGGGCTTGAAGTCGGCGAGATTGCGAGCGGGCGCCTGGGTCATGCGTTGGCGGCGGGCGGCGATTCTTCGGGCGGCGAATCGTCGGGCGGCGCACTGTCGAGCGCCGAGCCGTCGTGCGACAGACGGATATGCAGCCGGCGCATCTTGCGGTACAGCGTGTTGCGGCTGATGCTGAGCGCCTTGGCGACATTGCTGACGTTCCAGCGATGCTCATCGAGCAGCGTGAGGACGGTCTCGCGTTCGTTCAGCTGAATTGCATTGAGCGCGGAAAGATCCGCGTCGTTGGCCGGATGCGGATCGAGGTCCGCATCCGCGCGCGAAGCGACCGGCAGCCCGGCGGCCGGCGATCCGGCGGCCGGCGTTCCGGTGGCCGGCATACGTTGCGTGATTTCGGCAGGCAGGTCCTCGCAGCGGATCGGTTGCCCGTCGCACAGCGCGATGGCCATCTGCAATACGTGCCGCAGCTGGCGGATATTGCCGGGCCATGCATAGGTCAGCAATGCGTGCTCGGCTTCCGGGGTCAGCTCAGGCGGATCGTTGTCGGTTTCGTTTTCGAGCAGATGATGAATCAGCGCGAGCTTGTCGACCCGCTCGCTGAGCGGCGGCAGATTCAGCTCGACGCCCTTGAGCCGGTAGTACAGATCCTCGCGGAACTGCCCGCCGTGCACGAGTTCGAGCAGGTTGCGGTGACTTGCGCTGATGAGCTGAAAATTGACCTTGACGGTCGTTTCAGCGCCGAGCGGCGTGACCTCGTGTTCCTCGATCACGCGCAAGAGCCGCGCCTGCAACGTGAGCGGCATGTCGCCGATTTCATCGAGAAAGAGCGTGCCGCCGTTGGCCTGCACGATCTTGCCGCGCCGTCCTTCGCGCTGCGCGCCGGTGAACGCGCCGGCACGATAGCCGAACAGTTCGCTTTCGATCAGGTTTTCGGGCAGCGACGCGCAATTCACCGGCACGAACGGGCCGGACGCGTGCGGGCTGATGCTATGCAGCGCCTGCGCGAAGACTTCCTTGCCGGTACCCGTTTGCCCTCTGAGCACGATCGGGATCTTGCGCTGGACCACGCGCGCCGCGAGCTGGATTTGCGAGGCCATGCGCGGGTCGCCGAACTCGAGGTGCGCGATCTCGTCGAGCCGGGCCGGCGGTGGCCGTTTTTCCGGCGCGCTGGCGCGGGCAACAGGCGCTGTCACCGCCACCCGCGTGCCGCGTGCCGCGCTGTTTTGCGCAGTCTGCGCGACGAGAAAGAAGCGGTTGGTCGCGTTCGCGCTATACACGGTGACCGGATGGAACGACCCGCGGATGCTGCGCGCGATCATGTCTTCGAGCGACGCATTGAACGCTTCCTCGATGCGCCGGCCGCGCAATTCGCCGAGCGTGCGGAAGCCGAGCTGGAAGAGGGCGCTGCGGTTCGCGGCGAGCACCGTGCTGTCGTCCGCCACCGCCAGCTTGCCGCCGTGCAGCGTACCGACGAATTCCGGGCGGCTATGGAAATGAATCATGTTCGCGTGACGGTAACGCGCATCGAGCAAACGGTTCTCGATCATCTGCCGCGACATGCCGACGAGCACCAGCGAATGCTGCTGCAGCAGCTTCGAGCGGCTCGTCACATCCAGCACGCCGGCAATCTCGCCGCTGTCGTCGAAAATCGGCGCGGCGGAGCAGGTGAGCGACGTATAGCGCGGATAGAAATGCTCGTGCTGGCAGACCGCGATGCAGTCGCGCTCGGCCAGACACGTGCCCATTCCGTTTGTGCCGGCTTCGCGCTCGCTCCACAAGGCGCCGACGCGAAAGCCGTCGGAGGCGACTGCTTCGGCGAAAGGCACCGACGAAACCTGATGGACGATCACGCCACCCGCGTCGACCAGCACCACCGCGAGTTCGGGATCGGCCAGTTGCTGATAAAGCGTGGTCATCTCGAGCTTCGAGCAGGCAATCAGATCGCCCATCGCCTCGCGGCGCGAACGTAGTTCGTAGTCCGTCAGGACGGGGGGCGTGACGAACCGCGAAGGGTCGAGCTGGAATTCGTTCACGCAGCGCGCCCAGGATTGAGCGACGGGCTCGCTCGTCGGACGTGTCGCCAATTGATGATTGACGACGTTCAGAACTTCACGGACGTGCATACTGCTGTCAGCGAGCAACGACATGAGGTTTGTCTCCGATGCGTCAATTCGTGCGTGCCGGGTTTGCATTGCATTGCATTGCATTGCGTTGCATTGCGTTGCATTGCGTTGCGGTTGCGTCTGCTTCGCCATGTACGTCACGAGTGCCGCTTTATCGATACCGTCTTCCCCTCGCGCCGCGATCTCTGGGTCCGCATGCGCACTGGGTAATTCGCCCTTGTATCAGACGTTGGCTTAAAACTGTACGCCCGATGGCGCTCCCGTTCAATAAGAAGTCGCATTAACCCTCCATGGCGTGCCCGATTTTTGCTTTTCTCAACGCCATGCTGTTTCAGGCCCCCTGTCACTGGCCGGCCGCGAAGAGCGTGTTGCAGGTTCGGCGCAGAGTGCTTCGCGTCCTGTTACCCCTGTCCTGCTTTGCGTTTACCCGAGTTGCGTCTGCTCACTATTTGCCGCTTTGCGGCGGAGTACACCATGGACCGTATCGATGCCGTTCGCCTTGCCAGTTTCTCCGCAGCCTGCGCCGATGACGGTGCGCCGGGCGCCACTGCTCCGTTCGACGCGCCATCTACCGGCACGCTGTCCGGGCGCATGGACATCGTATTCATCGAGAACTTTATCGGTCAGACGATCATCGGTATCGACACCAGCGAGCAGCATGTCCTGCAACCGGTGCGAATGAATCTCGCAATCGGTGTCCCTGCTATCCGTGCGTGCACAACCGATCGCATCGAGGACACGATCAACTATGCGGCGGTACGCAGTGCGCTGCATGCGCTGCTCGCGTCGCACGGCGTGCGTCTGCTCGAAGCGCTTGCCGAAGCGGTGGCGCGCCTGCTGATTGCCGACTTCGGCGCTCACTGGGTGCGCGTTGCGCTTGCCAAACCGGCCAAGTTCGACGACGTGTCGGCCGTCGGCGTGCAGATCGAACGGCGGCGCAGCGATATACCTCAAGCGGCTAGCGGGCTCGTGGGTTATGCGTCGCTTGGGGAAGGGCTGATTCCGAACTAACGTAAGGCGGCGCGGCGCCATTGCCAGCGCCGCGTGCAGTGCCTCACGCGGCGCCCACTACTTCGCTGACGCTGTCTTGTCATGGCCTAGCCCACAACTGCGGTATGCATCGGTCTGCAACGTGCGGAATTTCTTCGTCTGCGCTTTCGCGTGATCGACGCGAAACTCCGAACCGCCTTCGCCGCCCAGCGTCGCGTACTTCGAGAACGTCGACTGATCGACGAACTCGTCGTAGGGCAGCGCGGCGGCCATCTTGTCGATCACGCACGAGCATTTATAGACGTTCACGAAATCGTGTCCGTTGTCGTCCATGCAACCCAGCACGTATTCGACGCGTCCCTGCGTCGGGTAGTTGTAACCTCCCGCCGGGGCCGTCGCCCTGGGCGTGTCGCCGTCCGCCCTGGCGAGCGGCACGGCGAGCGCGATGCAGGCACAGGCCGCCAGCGCACGACATCGTATGGTCATCTCATGCCTCTATGAGAGCGTTCGCACCATGGCGAAGGCCCGCGCAGCTGCGGGCCCTCGTCACATCCACGCGAACCCGCGCACCGTCAGTTCGGTGCAAACGGATGCGCGACGCTGCTCTTTTTCGCCACGACCTCCGCGGCGCTCGGTTCACCGTTGACGGCGCGCTTGAGCGCCTCGCGCGTCGCCTGGTAGTTGAACTGCTGGATCTTCTTGTCGTCGTCCGCCTGCCAGTGAATGAAGACGCCGACGCACAGGAACAGATCGTCTGCCTCGTCCTTCGGGATCGTGCCGTCCTCGACGCTGTCCGCGACCGCGAGCGCCACGGCGTGCTGAGCGGGACCGAACATCTGAACGGCCTGCTTGGCGCCCTTGATCGTCACCTTGTTGAACAGGATCGTGTTCGGTTTGGTGAGCAGGTTCGGTGCGACGACAGCGAGCAGCGATGTGAAGCCATCCTTATTGTTAGTGAGCGCATTGCAGAATGCGGTTTCCGCAGGCGAACCTCGCGGTCCGATCAGCAAATCGATGTGTGCGACCTCGTTGCCGTCGCCGACGAGCGACTCTCCTATCAGGACGCGATTGATCTTGGCCATTCTGTTCCTCCGATGAGTGGAATAGGGACTTGCTGACTAACTGGCATGCCGCCCGTGGCGGTGCTGGTCCGCGATCGCCGGGCGGCGTGTCGATGCACGGTGGCACTAACTAACAGGATCCGTGCCAGTGCGCCGCCCGCGTGGCCCGCGCGGCCCGCGCGACGTAAGGCCGGCGCTGCAGGCCGGTGCGAGGCAGCCGGCGACGAACAGCGTCGCCACCGTCAGGTCCGCACTGGTGCCGGGGTTGATGGCCTCAGCCTTCAGTTCGGCGTCCCATGCATCGAGCGGCTGAGCCGCCGCGTCATGGCCCGGTTGCGCGAGCGCGTGGCGCCATTGCGCGTACCGTTCGCGTGCCGCAAGCGTGACACTCTGCGCCAGCGCCATGCCCTGCTTACGCACAATGTGAGAGTCGGGCCAAGTGCAGAGGAAGGTGAGAAAGACATTGAGCGTGGCGATCCGCGGCTGATCAGCGGGCACTTCGCGGAACGCGGCGAGGCCGGTCTCGAAGATGTCGCGAAAGCCTTCCGCGTATTGGCGGGCGATGCTGTCGCGCCCGGCGGCGAGCGTCATCGCGTCGCGCAGGCCGACCGTGGGCGAGGCATGGACCGATTGCTCGGCGGCCTCGCCGAGACCGCCAGGATTGGCGAGCGCAATCGCGCGGTACGCGAGGCGCGCGTCGTCGAGGTCGAGCCGCGCGAGCACGCGCTCGGTCGCCGCGCGCCAGTGGTCGGCCGACAGCGGGCCCGCGGTTTCCTCCAGCGCCGCGGCGAGCGGGGCGACCAGCAGCAGGATGCCGAGGTTCGTATTGCAGGCGACCGCGGCGCGCGTGCGGGTGACCGCATCGAGCACGCGCAGGCCGACAGACGCGCCGCGGGTGAGCAGTGCGTCGGCGGCCACCTCCGCGCTGGTGATGAACTGGGCCGCGCGCATGCCGTGTCCGGCGCATTGCACGCTGACGTTGCCGGGCTTGGGTGTTTCCACATCGAGTCGACAGGCCGCGAGAAAGGCCGTGCGAACGCGCTCGAACGCGACAAGACAGGGCGGCTCAGCCATGGCGTCCATGCAACGCCACGACGGCGGGCTCGCCGGTCTGCGCGAGCGCGCGACGCTGCGCGGGCAGCTTGCGCTGGAGCAGGTCATCGGCGAGCGCCGCCGCGAGGTCGACCGAAGTGACCGACTGCAGGCCGCGCCATGCTGCCACGCCGTTGACTTCCAGCACGAGCGGCCGCGCGGCATCGTGCGGATCGGGGATCAGGTCGACGCCCGCATAGTCGAGTCCGAGTGCCTCGGTGGCGCGCACCGCGGTCTGTGCGAGCGGCGGATCGAGTTCGGCCGCTTCGCACACGGCGCCCTGCGCGAAGTTATGAATCCAGTCCTTGCCGCCGACGCGCCGCATCGCCGCCACGGCACGGCCGCCAATCACCAGTACGCGCCAGTCGAAGCCCGGGCGGCCGCCATCGACATAGCGCTGCAGATAAGCGACCTGCCGGTACGGCTTGAGCGAAGGCAGAGGCGCCAGCGCGCCATGGTGGGCGCCACCCGCGCCGAGCCGTTTGAGTCCATGGCCTTGCGAGCCGAACAGCGGTTTGAGCACGAGCTGGCGTCCGGCCGCGGCTTCGCGGATCAGCACGCGCTGCGCGAACGCCGCGGATTCGCCGGCCCATGTTGCGGGTGTCGGTACGCCGTTGCGATGCAGCAGAAAACTCGTCATCGATTTATCGACGCTGCGCTCGATCGCGCGCGCGTCGTTGTAGACCGGCACACCGGATTCGCGCAACGCATGCAGGATACCGAGCCGCAGCGTGACCTGCTCGAAGGTGCCGCCGGCAATCCCACGCACGAAGACCGCATCGGGCAGCGTGTGGCCGAAGCCCGGCAGCATCAGCCCATGGGGGGCCCACGTCGTGTCGATCCGGCAGTCGGCGAGATCGATGCAGCGCGCTTCCCCGCCACGCGCACGGAAGGCCTTTTTGAGGCGCCCGGTGTGCCAGCCGGTTTCGTCGGTCATGATCGCAATGCGCAGGGGCGCTTGCGCGTTGGCGGGGTTTTGCGCGTTGGCGGGGTTTTGCGCGTCGGCGGGGTTCACGCCAGGCATAGGGAGGCTCATGGCTTGCCGCCCCATTGGTCGTGCAGCAACGCCGCGTCGACGCGCCCGCCGTGATAGGTCGCGCCGCTTTCGAGGCTGCTCACCCATACTTCGGCCGGGGCGAACAGCGCGGGATCGATCTGGTAGAAGTCGTAGTTGAACGACGTGAAGATGTCCGCGAACGGGCGGCCGTAATCGCGCGAGGTCGAGGCGGGCAATTCGGCGGCGAGCTGTTTCGCTACCGCATCGTGCTTCACGGTGAGATGCACGCGGCCGCCATAGAGGATCGCATCGTTGGTGCGGCCCATCGCCTGAATGCCGTCCGGCGCGGGCGGCGGCAAGGGCGCCGAGCCGCCGCCTTCGACCACCTCGTCCAGCGCGACGCCAAGCACATGCGTTTTGTGCAATGCAACTTCGACGACGCGCGCCACTACCTGTACCGTTCCCGCGACAGAGTGTGTCGGCGTGACGACAAGCGTCAGCCGCTCGGGCGCCAGGCCGCAGTCGTGCAGCACCTTGTCGATCACGACCTGCGGCGGCAGGCGGTCAACCTCGAGTACCAGCACGCCGCGCTCGTGCCTGTCGCGGTAGCCGAGTTCGGCGAACAGCGGCTCCTTGACGGCCAGCGCGCGCGCCGGCCCCGACCCGAGCGAAAAAAACTTCTTGCCGCCGGTCTGTTCTTTGGTCGCCGCCAGGCTCCATCCGGCGTACTGGCTGCCGAGGCAGGCCAGCACGGGCCACGAGGTGCGCACCTCGATCATGCTCGGCCACAGCGGCTGCGCATCCAGGCTCTCGCGCACCGTGACGTGGCCGAGGCCGCCCATGCAGATGCGCGCGATCAACACGCCGGCCGCGACGCTGCCAGGCGCGGCGACGCCTGCGTCAACGAGCACGCTGCCGCTTTCCGCGTGGCTGATTTTCACGCCGAAGCGCGCTGCATCGTCGACCAACCGGGCAACGAGACGCTCGCTGAGCGCGTTGACGCTTAGCGCGGCAGCACTGGCGAGCGGCGGCTGGGGTGCATCAGGAGTGGCATTGGATGAAGGCATAGTCGGGCTCATGGCAGGTTTCGATTCGTTGCAGAACGAGCGCGTGCTGTGCTTCGAGTGCACGCCGCACCGCGTCCACCGAAGCCGCTCGCACGAGCAGCGTGCAGACCGGCTGTCCGGCTTCGATCCACGTACCGGGCATCGGCACGTCGCGGCAGCGCGGGTCGCGCAGGCAGGCGTCGCTGAAGCCCTGGGAGACGGCGAACGGACGCGGCGCGAACAGCACCTGTTGGCCGGCGCGCCACGCTGCCGGCGCAGGCGTTTTCGCTGCTGGCAGGCGGCCGTAGCGACATGCTTCGATATGACACGCGAGCAGCCCGCGCGGCCATGCGCGAGGCGATGCGGTTTCGTAGAGCGTCATCGTCGACGAGGGGCGGGTGTTGATTTCAAGCAGCGCGAATGCGTCGCCGTCGAGCAGAAAGTCGCAGCTATTGATGCCAGTGAGGCCGGTCTGCGCACAGAGTGCAGCGATCGCCGCGCGCACACGCGCCTCGACGGCTGGCGGCAGATCGATCGGACCCATCGACCCGGCATGCACGAAGGGCAGATTGCCCATCGTGCAGATGAGCTGCTCAGCGAAGCCGAGCACACGCGCGCTACCGCGAGCGGCGATAAACAGCGCCGACAGCGAGCGGCCGCTGCTCTGCCGCTGGAAATAAGCTTGCGCGGGAACGCGCGGATCGCCAAACGCCGTGGCCGGTTCGATATGCGTGCCGCCGCAACCGTTCGCGTGTTTGACCAGCCACCCTTGCGCCGCAGCGGGCCGCGTGAACGCGACCGCCGGATGCGGAATATCCAGCGCATCCAGCAGCGCAAAGAACCGCTGGGGTTCGCGCACCGCGGCGCTGGCCTCCACAGGATTGCCGATGAAGCGGGGCAGGCCGTGCGCGCGGCACAACGGCGCGACGAACGGCTCGAGCCCGCTGCCGTCGATCCAGCCGATGAGACCCGGCAAGCGCGCGGCGCGTTCGAGCGCCTGCGCGAGCCGCGCGCCATCGATCGACAGCTGGCCGCCGCCGATGTCGAACCACAGTTCGGCTGCCTCGCGAGTGTCGCGGTCGCCGAACACATCGAGCGCGGCGACGCGCAGGCCGGCACGCGCGGCGGACTGCGCGAGCATCCGTGCGGACAGTCCCGCCACCGCGACGAGCGGTGCATGCGAGAGCGACGGACGCGAGTTCATGGCGACTCGGATAGCGGCAGCGTGCGGCCCGCGACGCAGGGCGCGCTCAACCGAGGCCGGCCGCGACGGCGCGGGCCTCGTCGAAGGCTTGCGGGAAACCCAGGTAGACCGGCTTGCCGCCCGTGCGCATTCGGATGAAGAGCCGATGCTCCACCTGGTATTTGACATTGCCGATCGCCAGCGCGCCGATGCCGATTGCGCCGCCAGCAGTCGGCACGCCCTCGATCGGCTTGCCATCGTTCATCACGTTGACGCCCGCGATGCCTTCCGGCGGCACGGCGTTCACATCCGCGGCAATCAGCAGATGTCTGGCATGCGCGAGATCGGCGGCGCTGACCACCTGAACGCCGGCGATGGCGGTGGCGAGTACGATCTCGGCAACGCCCAACGCCGCGCGCAGTTCTTCCGGCGTCGCGGTGCTCACACCCTTGGTCACGATGCCGAAGCGCCGATTGATGTCGTCGCTGACGCGCGCCGCGCGCGCCTGCCCGGCGTGGCTCCCAATCGACACGTCGGCGCCGAGCGAGGCCGCCATCGCCGCCGCCACGCGCCCGACCGCGCCGGTGCCGCCGAGAATCAGCACGCGCTTGCCGCCCAGTTCCATGCCGTACGCTTTGGCCAGATGCCGCTCGACCAGGGCGACGAGTGCGGCGGCGGTCGTGTATGCACCGCTCGGATCGGCGAACACCGACACTTCGAACGGCAGGACCATGGCTTTGCGCGCGGTGTCGAGCATGTCGGCGGCGAGCATGACGTCGCGCCCGCCGATGAAGATGCCGGTGCGCGACACGCCCTTCGGACCACGCGAAAAGATCGCGTCCTGAGTCAGGTTCGCGACCATCCCGGCCTCGACCCCGCAATACGGCACGATGATCTGGTAGCCGGCGTCGGCGGCCATGTTCACGTCGAACGGACTCATCTGCGGAGCGGCCGTGAACATGTGCAGGATATAAGGCCTTTCAGTGGGCTTTTCAGTGGTGTCGGACATGGCAGGAGGCTCGTTTCTGTGGCGTTTCTCATGGAGGGCGCAAGGCAAGGGCGCACGGCTGCGTGGGCCACTGGATTCGCACGCAGCGGCGCGGGACCGAAGCGCGTCATGCGGCGTCGATGCGCTGCTGCTGCCGTGCTTCGGCGGAGCGCACCGTCGCGCCGCGATTGCGTCCCGCGACGACCGTGCATTCGATGTGCGGCATGCCTCGCGTGGCCTCGCGTGCCGTGGCGAGCGCGCACTCGGCCTCGCGCGCGTTGGCGACGATCGCAAAGCCCGTCGGCCCCCACGAAGTCTGGCCGATGCCCGCGGTTCGCTGCGCGGCCACGGCGCGCAGCGCGCGCTCGACATCGGGGCTCGCGAACACGCCGCCTTGCACGGGGGCAAAGTATTCGCCGATGGTCTGCTGCATCTCCGTCAGGCCATGCGCGAAGGGCGCGATGTTGCGCTCCGCGGCGCCCGGCAGAATCTTCATCAGGACGAGGTGGCACAGACGCGCGGCGAGTTCTTGCGGAAACGGGGCGAGCGCGGCGAGGCCGCGGCGCTCTTCAGCGCCGTGCAGGCCCTCGCGAGCGTTGTCGCTGACGAGCAGGACGCGCCAGCTATCCGGAAACGGCTGACGCGCGAGCAGAGGCGGCACGCCCGGGTGCAGGTCGCCGGACGGTCCGCCATCCACCAGCAAGCCGCCGGCATCGAAGCCGAGGATGCCGATGCCCGAGCGCACGCCGCGTCCGAGCAGGCTCGCGAGTTCGGCGCTAGTCGCGACATGGCCGAGCAGACGAACGAAGGCGCTGCCGACTGCGAGCGCGAGTTGCGTGCCCGATCCCAGGCCGCTGTGCGCGCGCGGCGTCCGGGTGACCTCGATAGCGACGGGAGTCGGGTCGTACGCGGCGTGCAGCCGTTCCAGACAGATCGCGATACGCTCGCGTTCCGCATCGGTCGCCGCACCGTCGATCCGGTCGCGCTCGGCGAGCCGCGCTTCGATGCGGGTGCCGGCGCCGTCGATCACGAGGCCGAGACTGCCGAACGCGCGTCCAAGCGAGGCGTTCGGATCGAGAAACCCCAGATGCAGCCGTGCGGGCGCATCGACCGTCACGGCGGCATGAGGCGGAAGGCGGCGAACGTGAAGCTGCATCGCGAGTGTCCTTGTTCGTGCGTGACTTGTTCGTGCATGAGCGGGCGAACCCGAAGGGCCGTCGTGGCGACGGCGCGTGCCGCGGCGCAGCGGCCCGGCGGGGGACTTAAAGCGAAAGCCGTACCAGCCCCGCAGCACGGCGCCGGGCTTCAACCGCCTTGCGCGGTTTTCGGCGCGTCGTACTTGATATAGCGGAAGCGCTGGTCGTCCGCCGGCGTGCCTTCGAGCGGGCCGCCTTCGGTTCCCGGCTGCCACTGAATGAACGATTCGATCTTGCTGGCAAGCGCAAAGTCCTTGTCCGTGATGCCCTTCGCGGAATGCGTCTTCAGCTTCACGGTCACGAATGCATAGGAGACCGTGAGATCAGGGTGATGCCATGCGGCTTCCGCGAGGTGGCCCACCGCGTTCACCACCATCAATGTCCCTTTCCAGCCTTCGGTGCGGTATTTGCGCCGCAGCCAGCCGTCTTCCAGATACCAGTGCTGTAGCGGACCGACGAGGCGCTGCTGGATCTCCGCGTCGGAATAGATCTGTTCTGCGTTTGCCATGACCATTGCTCCACACGTGTTGGAACGACCCGTAAGAGCATGACTCGCTGCAATTGACGGGCCAGCCGCATGATCGCGCTGTCGGCGCAGGTGTTCTCTCGCTGCGTGCCTCGCGACGGACACGCTTCGTATCGGGGAGTGACACAGTATGTCCCACGTGCTGCGGCGCAGGCGGTCACGGCCGTGACACCGCTGCGCCAGATCGAGCGTGCGCCGAAGGTGATGCGCGCGTGGCGCGAACCGCCGCGCGGCGTGTGTGCGCGAGCTTGTGGCGGCGAACGACGCGCACGGTAGTTCGATTCCGGCATGGAATATGCGTTGGCCGTCATGCGCCGCAAAGCCTGACAACGATCGGGAAAGGGCGCTGATCGTTACCTGCATTCGAGGAGGCGCGCCCGATGCAACGAGGTAGCGTGGGTCATTCGTGAGTTGAACAGCAAGACCATTCTGGAGGAGACATGAACTTACGCACCACGGTTCTTGGGCTCGCGATCCTCGCGTCGGCAGCCTTGAGCTCTATCGTTGCACAGGCCGATTCGCAGCTCGATGGGCTCATGAAAAATCCGTCCAACTGGGCGGCGCAGGCGGGCGACTATGCGAATCATCGCTACAGCCCACTCAAGCAGATCAACGAAAACAACGTCGGGAAACTACAGGTCGCATGGACCATGTCGACCGGCGTGCTGCGCGGCCACGAAGGCGCGCCGCTCGTGATCGGCGACACCATGTATATCCACTCGCCGTTCCCCAACAAGGTGATCGCGATCAACCTGAAGGATCAGACGTTCATCTGGCAATACCAGCCGAAGCAGGACGATGCGGTGGTGTCTGTGATGTGCTGCGATACCGTCAACCGCGGGCTCGCGTATGGCGACGGCAAGATTTTCCTGCAGCAGGCCGACACAAAACTCGTCGCGCTGAACGCGAAAACCGGCGACGTGGTCTGGACCGCGCAAAACGGCAATCCGAAAGCGGGTGAAACCAACACCAACGCGCCGCACGTATTCGGCGACAAGGTGCTGACCGGCATCTCGGGCGGCGAGTTCGGCGTGCGCGGGCGTCTCATCGCGTACGACATCAAGACCGGAAAACCGGCCTGGACGGCCTACAGTACGGGTCCGGACAAGGACATGCTGATGGACCCCGACAAGACGATGACCTACGCCGACGGCAAGATGGTGCCGGTGGGCGCGGACTCGTCGCTGAAGTCCTGGAAGGGGGATCAGTGGAAACTGGGCGGCGGCACCACCTGGGGCTGGTATGCGTGGGACCCGAAACTCAACCTTGTCTACTACGGCACCGGCAATCCGGGCACCTGGAATCCGACGCAACGTCCGGGCGACAACAGATGGTCGCTGTCGATCATCGCGCGCGATCTGAATACCGGCACCGCCAAATGGGTCTACCAGATGACCCCGCACGACGAGTGGGACTATGACGGCGTCAATGAAATGATCCTCTCGGATCTGAACGTCGACGGCAAGAAGGTCCCGGCCATCGTTCACTTCGACCGCAACGGTTTCGGCTACACGTTGAATCGCGAAACCGGACAGCTGCTCGTTGCCCAGAAGTTCGATCCGGCGGTGAACTGGGCTGACCATGTCGATATGAAGAGCGGCAAGCCGATTCGCAACGCGGCCTATTCGACGCAGGCGGCCGGCTCCGACCACAACGTGAAGGGTATCTGTCCGGCGGCGCTCGGTTCGAAGGATCAGCAGCCGGCGGCGTACGACCCGAACTCGAGCCTCTTCCTCGTGCCGACCAATCACGTCTGCATGGACTACGAACCGTTCGATGTCGACTATGTGTCGGGCCAGCCGTATGTGGGCGCCACGTTGTCGATGTATCCGGGCCCGAACGACAACAACTCGATGGGTAACTTCATCGCGTGGGATGCCTCGAAGGGCAAGATCGTCTGGTCGAAGCCGGAGCGGTTCTCGGTGTGGTCGGGCGCGTTGGCCACCGCGGGCGGCGTGGCGTTCTACGGCACGCTCGAAGGCTACATCAAGGCAGTCCGCATCAAGGACGGCAAGGAACTGTGGCGCTTCAAGACCCCGTCGGGGATCATCGGCAACGTGTTTACCTACGAGTATCAGGGCAAGCAGTTCATCGGCGTCTACTCGGGCATCGGCGGCTGGGCCGGTATCGGCATGGCGGCTGGCCTCGAGAAGTCGACCGAAGGCCTCGGTGCGGTGGGCGGTTATCGTGAGCTTGCGAAGTACACGGCGTTGGGCGGCACGCTCTTCGTGTTTGCCATTCCCGGCGGCAACAGCTGAATGGCCGGGCCGCATTGAAACGCGCGGCCGGTTTACCCTTGCAGGGGATCGGGCGACCGGCAGCGGCTTCAGTCATCTACGAGTTATCTGGACCGCGCCATTTCACAGATGCGTCGATGAAGCGCATCGCGGCGCGGCCTTACCTTGAAGGAGACATCTGCATATGAAAGGCCGATCAATCTTGTTGCGGGCGGCACTGCCCGCCGTTTTCGTCGTGCAGCCTGTCACATACGCCCAGACCAATCCCGCGATTGCCCAGGTGGCGTACAAGGTGGTCGACGGCAGCAAGGTCGACAGCAATACGCTGCAAGGATGGAGGACCTGGCGCGCTCTTGCCTGCGAACGTTGTCATGGCGCGCAGCAGCAGGGGATGGTCGGACCATCGCTGGTCGACGCGTTCAAGACGCTGGATAAGAACGAGTTCCACCGCACGGTGTTCGGCGGCCGGGTGGACAAGGGCATGCCCGACTTCAGTTCGAGCCAGATGATGCAGAAGAACTGGGAGAACCTCTACGCCTATCTGAAAGGGCGCTCCGACGGCCAGATCAAGCCGGGCGATCTGCAGTCCATCGACGCGAAATAACGCCCACGGTTCTACCTCAGGAGGTTATCGATGCGTCATGGCAAACGAATGCCCGCGCACGCCGCGCTCGTGGCCGCCGCGCTGTGCTACGCGGTGCTGGCGAGCGGTGCTGTGCGCGCCGAAGGCGAGGCACTGCCCAACAACGATGGCGCCGACGGCGTGCTGCGGGTCTGCGCGGACCCGAACAACATGCCTTTGTCCAACAACAAAGGCGAAGGCTACGAGAACCGCATCGCAAGCCAGATGGCGAGCGATTTCGGCTACAAGCTCGAATACACCTATTTTCCGCAGCGCATGGGCTTCGTGCGCCACACTTTGCGCGAGAAGGTGCCGGATACCGAGCGGTATAAGTGCGATCTGATCATCGGCGTGCCGAAAGGCTACGACATGACCTCGACGACGCAGCCCTACCTGCGCTCCACCTATGCGATGGTGTTTACGAAGCGGCCTGAGCTGGCCGGCATCAATACGCCGGACGATCTGCTCAAGCTGCCGCCGGACCAGTTGCACAAACTGCGCTTCGGCATCTTCTCGCAGACGCCCGCGGTCGACTGGCTGCTCAGTCACGACCTGATTGATCAGGCGGTCTCGTATCAGGTGCAAAGCGGCGACCCGCAGGAATACCCCGGCCAGATGATCGAAAACGATCTGCGCGCGGGCAATGTCGACGTCGTATTCCTGTGGGGGCCGATTGCGGGCTACTTCGCCAAGCGCTCCGGCGATACGGTGAAGCTGGTGCCGTTCCCGGCCACGCCGGGCATCCGCTTCGACTATACGATCGCGATGGGGGTGCGCTACGGGGAGAAAGCGTGGAAGGACAAGGTCGATCAATGGATCGGCGCGAACCATGACAAGATCGACAGCATCCTCACGAGTTACGAAGTGCCGCTTCTGAAGCCCGTCGACGCGCCGGCCGGCAAGCCCGCGGATGGGGCGCCATGAGGGGTGCGCAGAGGCGCTTGCGCCGCGCGTGGCGGTGTGTGCTCGCCGCGTGCATCACGTGCGTGGCTTGTGCAATGCATACCGCCGCGCTTGCTGCGGGCACCGGCGATATCTCGCCCGCCGAGCGGCTCATCTTCACGACGGATCATCTGCACGGCCTCGCGCAGCAAACCGAACTCGACTACGCATTGCTCAGCTCGGACCAGCCGGCGCACAGCGCGGACATGGTCAGGGTGCTGGTGGTCAGCCCGGACAACGCCAAAGGCGATGCCCAGGTGTCCGATCACAGCGGAGCGGTGCCGTTACCGAACGCCGGTTTGCCGTGCAACCCCGTGATCATCTATTTCCTCGAACGCGACATCACGGAGATGGAGCACCTGACAGGCGGCCAGCGCCGTTATTTCCAGCGGCGCCTGCGGCTCGCGCTCGCCGCGGGGCCGCAGATCGAATTGGTGACGAGCCAGATCGGCGGCAAGCCTGTGAAGGCCCAGCAGGTCGTCGTGCAGCCGTACCTGGGCGATCCCAATGCGGAACGCTTCGCTCAATACACCGGCAAGCGCTACACGTTCCTGATCGCCGATACGGTGCCGGGCCAGGTCGCGCTGATCCGTACCGACGTGCCCGGCGCGAACAACGATTTCGTGCATCCGCTGCATACCCAGACGCTGAGCTTCCAGGCGGTGTTGCGAAAACTGCCGCCGCCGCCGAATGTGCCGGTGAAGCCGTCCAACGCGCCTCGGGCGAGCCGTTAACGAGGTCGCGCCAACGTGAATTTCATCCGCTCGCTGACCTTGCGTCAGTTGCAGATCTTCGTCGTGGCGAGCCGCTACACGAGCTTCGCGCGCGCTGCGGAGGAACTGCATCTGACCCAGCCGGCGATATCGATGCAGATTCATCAGCTCGAGGAGGCGGTTGGCCTGCGTCTGTTCGAGCGCATCGCGCGCAAACTCGCCTTGACCGAAGCGGGCGAAAAGCTAAGCCATCATGCGAGCCGGATTCTCGGCGAGATCAAGGATGCCGAAGATGCGATGACGTCGCTCAAGCAGGCCGATAGCGGCTCGATCGCGGTGGGCATCGTCAGTTCCGCGACGTATTTCGCGCCGAAGCTGCTGGCCATGTATTCGCACCTGTATCCCAAGGTCGACGTGCACTTCTCCGTCGGCAACCGCGATGCGTTGCTGCGCATGCTGCAGGACAACGCGATCGACCTCGCCATCATGGGGCGGCCGCCGCCGGAACTCGATACCACGACCGAGCCGCTTGCGTGGCATCCGCAAGTGGTGATCGCGCCGCGGACCCATCCATTGTGCGACGCGCGGCGCTTCGATCTGCAGGAGTTGCGTGGCGACACGTTCCTGTTGCGCGAGCCCGGCTCGGGAACGCGCATGGCCGCCGAGGAAATGTTCAGACACCATCTTTTCACGCCCGCGAAGGTCGTCACACTCGGCAGCAACGAAACGATCAAACAGGCAGTGATGGCAGGTATGGGAGTGAGCCTGATTTCTCTCCATACGCTGCTGCTCGAACTGCGTATGAAGGAAATCGCGTTGCTCGACGTGAGCGGCACGCCGATTGAACGCACATGGCAGATCGTGCATCTGCGGGCCAAGCAGCTATCCCCGACCGGCACGGTATTCAGGCAGTTTCTGCTCGAGCAGGCCGCCGCTTATCTGGAGCGCGAGTACGCGGCATTCGCCACATCGCCCGCGAAGCCAGGCGTTCTGAAATGAGCAGTCGATACCGATCTGGCCTGGCGCCGCGGCGCGATGGCGCTGGTCGGACTGATTGCCGGCAGTGCCGCAGCGGGTTCACCTGGTGACGGCACGTCCCCGTGAGATGGGCCGCGATTTTTCGGCATCGGCACACTGTGTACCCGAAAGGCGTGACAGGTTGACATCTTTCGTCGCGCGACTGCGCGTGCTGCATCTGCCGGCGTGCTGGCACAGAGTATGCACGGAGGTCCGCTCATATCCATGAGAAGCATTTTCGTATCGCGGGTTCACGACGAGCCTGCGCGTGTAGGCCTGCTATAGGGGATTGCATCGATGGGTGCTGGCGAACAGCTTCAGGACTGGCGTCTGCATGCGCTGCAAATCGAAGACGAAGTCTCGAGAGTCGTGATTGGCCAGTCGCAGACCATCCGCCTCATTAACGTCGCCTTGTTCGCCCGTGGTCATGTGCTCCTCGAAGGCGGCGTGGGTGTCGGCAAGACTACCGTGCTGCGCGCGTTTGCGCGTGTCGTGGGCGGGGAGTTCGAGCGCGTCGAGGGCACCATCGATCTGATGCCGGGCGACCTCGTCTATCACACGTACGTCGACGCCGAGGGTAAGCCGCGAATCGATCCCGGTCCGCTTCTTCGACACGGCGAGCGCCTGACCACGTTCTTCTTCAACGAAATCAATCGCGCCCGTCCGCAGGTCCAGTCGCTCCTGCTGCGCGCCATGGCGGAGCGTTCGGTGTGGGCGTTCGATCGCGAATATCGCTTCCCGCATATGACGGTGTTCGCCGACCGCAACAAGGTCGAGAAGGAAGAGACTTTCGAGCTGGCATCGGCCGCGCGCGACCGCTTCCTGTTCGAGTTGGGCATGCCCACGCCGACCGGGCCCGAGGTGCGGCGCGCGCTGGTATTCGACGCAACGTTCCATGACGTCGACAGGCTGCTTGCACGGCTCTCGCCCGCGATCGTACCGTGGGAACAGTTGAACCAGGTCGGCGCGGCCATTCAGGCGAGCGTGCAGTCGAGTAAAACGATCGAGCGCTATGTCCTGGACATCTGGCAGGCCACGGAAACACCGCAGCGATTTGGCATTGCACTCGACGGCGTCGACATGCAGCGGCTCATTCTGGCGGGCGCAAGCCCGCGAGGCATGAGCGCGCTGTTGCGGGCAGCGCGCGTGGTGGCGTGGCTGGCGGGCCGCTCGCATCTGGTTCCGGAAGACATTCATGCCGTGCTGATGCCCGCGCTCGGGCATCGCGTGTTCTTCACGCCGATCTATGAACTGCGCCGCCAGGAACTCGCTGAAGCCCTGACTGCGCAAATCATGAACAGGCTCGCCGTACCCTGAACCATGAACGGGATATCGGAATTTCACTACCGTTTGCCGATGCGCTCCGGGGGATTTCGTCCCGGTTCGCACCCGGGATCGAGCTTCGGGGCCGGTCAGGAATTTGCGATGCACGGCCGCCTGTTCGACTACCCGGATCCGCGCCGCCTCGATCTGCGTGCCAGCGTGCGCGCCGCACGCTCGGAGTGGCTGGTGCGGGTTCACCTGCAACGCGCCGCGGTGCCAGTACAGGTGATCGTCGACGTCTCGGCGTCGATGCACTTCGGCGTGCACCAGACGAAGTTGCAGGTTGCCGCGGACTTTGTCGAAGCCTTGGGATACAGCGCGTTCCGTGTCGGCGATCAGTTGGGCATGCTTGCCTTCGATACCGGCGCACGCGACGATCTTTTCATGCCGGCGCGATATGGCCGGGGCGTCGGCAACGTGCTCGCAACGATGTTGCGCGAGAGCACGAGCGTCGCAACCGGAAGCAGCAGTATGGCGGGGCTGCAACGCGCCGCTTCGACACTGGCTGGACGGCAGGCGCTGGTGTTCCTTGTTTCCGACTTCCACTGGCCGCTCGCGGCGTTGCCCGCCGTACTCGATCTGCTGGTCCATGCATGCGTGGTCCCGATGGTTGTCTGGGACGCCGCGGAGATCGCACCGCCCAACGGCGGCCCGCTGCTTGCTGTCAACGACGCCGAGTCCAACGGGCAGCGCACGCTGTGGCTGCGCGGCAGCGTGCGTGAGCGTTGGCGCGAGGCCGTCGTGCGGCGGCGTGTGGAACTCGCGGAGATGTTCGGCACCCGCGGGATCCGGCCGTTTTACGTCGAGAACGCTTTTGATCCGGAGGCCATGTCACGCTACTTTCTGGAGGCGATCGCATGAGACCTGGTGGGCGCCGGATTGGCACGGCGAGTGGTTCGCTTCGCCGGACACGGGTCGCGACGATGTTGGTCACCTCGCTGGCGCTAGCGCCGCTAATGAGCGCTGCCGCAGCCCCGGGCGCGGTCTTTCAGCCGACGGTCCAGCAGCCGCGCGCATTCGGCTACCTGCTCGGAGATGTCCTCACGCAACGTATTCTGCTGCCAGCCGGAGATAACGACGTGGGTTCGGTGGCGCCGCCGTCCATTGGCCGCACCGGCGCGTGGCTCGAGCGCCGGCTTGCCCGGCTCGAAACCGATGCCGAGGGTCGCCGGTGGATGGCGATCGACTACCAGATCGTCAACGTCGCGCCAACGCTCACCAGGATTGCATTGCCCGCGTTGACATTGACCTCGGCGTCCGGCGCGACGCTGCAGGTTGCAGAGTGGCCCCTCAGCGTCGGCCCGATGACGCCCGCCGACGCCTTCAATGCCGGCGACCTGCAACCGATGCGGCCCGACCGGCAGGCTCCCCTGGTGCCGACCGCGCCGCTGCGGCGGCAGGCGAGCCTCGCGCTCGGCCTGTTGCTGCTGACTATGCTGTCATGGGCAGGCTGGTGGCTGTGGCGCAACTGGCACGAGTCGGCCCGGCTGCCGTTCGCGCGCGCCTGGCGGCAGATGCGACAGCTGCGGCGGCTCGACGGGGCGCACGTCGATATGTCCGCGGACGCGTGGCTCTGCCTGCACCGCGCACTGAACGAAGCGGCGGGCCACGTCGTTCACGCGGGTTCTCTGCCCAGCCTGTTCGCTCGAGCGCCGTATTTGCAGCCACTACGCGCACAACTCGAACACTTCTATCAGCAATCGACCGAGCGATTCTTCACGCCTGCACAGGCGGCGGCCCCTTATCCGCTGCAGGTGCTATGCCGGGCACTGTATCGCGCTGAGCAGCGTCACCATCGATGAACACGGCGTTCGATTTTGCCCATCCGTGGCTGCTCGCCTTGCTGCCGCTGGCCGTGCTGCCGTTGTTGCCACGGCGCGGCGACACGCTGGTGTTCTCGTGGGTCGCGTGGTTGCCTGACGATCGCGTCGGACGATGGATCGGCTTCATCGGGCAGGGCAGTGCCGTGCTGGCGATACTGGGGATTGTCGTCGGCCTGGCCGGTCCGGGAAGCTCGTATCGGCAGGTGTTGCGTACGGGCAGCGGGGCGCAAATTCTGATCCTGATGGATCGCAGTGCGAGCATGGACGAACCGATGAATAGCAAAGGTGTGGAGTCGCCGGCGGGCGACTCGAAGAACAAGGTAGCGCGCGCTTCGTTGACCGGGTTCGTTGCCCAACGGCCTAATGACCGGCTCGCGCTCATGATGTTCGGTACGAGCCCGGTGCTTGCCATGCCGTTCACCTACGACCACCGTGTGATCGAGGCGGCGATCGCCGGCACGGCTGTGGGCCGCGGCATGCCGGACACGCAACTCGACCGTGGGCTGCTGGCGGCGATCGGCGAGTTCGACGGGCGGGCCTCGTCGGGCCGCCGGGCGATCGTCCTCGTCTCCGACGGCGGCGCGAGAATCGACGCGCACGTGCGGCGGCTCATCGAGGATGGACTGATGCGCAACCAGATCGCGCTTTACTTCATCTATTTGCGCAGCGGCGTATTCAGTCCCGATCTGAACGCCTCTATTCCCGCGAGTGAGTCTTCGGCTGAAGCCGAACTGCATCGCTACTTCGTCTCACTGAAGACGCCTTATCGGCTTTTCCAGGCCGGTAATGCGAAGGCGATGATGGACGCGATGGCCGAGATCAACCGGCAGCAAAACGCGCTGACTTCATTTGTCGAGCGCTTGCCGCGGCAGGATTTCAGCCCGTACTGCTTCGCGGCGGCGCTGTCTGGTTGCGCGCTGCTGCTGGCTTTGCGGCAGCTTCAGGTACGGGCCTGGTCGTGAAGCGCGCGTCGATTCACGTCATCTTCGCGGCAATAGCGCTGTGCTGCGCCGGGACGGCAGGGTATGACTGGGCGCGCCTGCAGCACGCGCAGCATGTCAATCAGGCGACGGCTGCCGCGGCGGGCGAAACGGGCAAACCCGGCAAACCCGGCAAACCGGGCACGACAGGTGCCCCGCGCAACGGCCGTGGCAGTGACGACGCCCGGCAGGTCAGACTCGCGCGCGCCATGGCGCTGTCGGAGGCGGGCGCCTACGATACGGCTGGCCCGCTCTATGAGGAGCTGATTCGCGACGAGCGCCTTGACGAAGTAGGGCGCGCGGCGCTGTTCGACCTTGGCAACATGTACCTGCGTGAGGGAATGGGTAACGGCCCGTCCGGCACGGTTCAGTCGGTCGCCATGATCGAGGAGGCCAAGGCGCGCTACCGGACGTTGCTGCGTGCGACGCCGGACGATTGGGATGCGCGCTACAACCTCGAGCGTGCGCTGTGGCTCGCGCCCGAAATGCGCTCCGCGCCCGATGCGCCTGACGTCAAGTCGCAGCACAACGTGAAGGTGAGCGACCCGCAAAGCAAGGATTTGCCGTGAGCCCCGGCGCGCTGGCGCGTGATTTTTTCGGAAGGCGCCACTGGGCGACGTCGGTGGCATTCCTGTTGCTGATCGCGGCAGTCGCCATGCCACGCGTGACACTGCCGCGCGATACGTTCAGCTACATTGCCACCTTCGATATTACGCAAAGCATGGACGTCGAGGACGTCGCACTGAATGGCGCACCGGTGAGCCGGTTGGTGTTCGCGCGGGCTGCGATGCGCGACGCGCTGGGGCGATTGCCGTGCGGCTCGAAGATCGGCTGGAGTGTGTTCACCGGCCAGCGGACTTTGCTGTTGCTGCCGCCCGTCGAAGTCTGCAGCAACTTTGACGCGCTGCTGTTGTCGCTCGACAGGATTGACGGGCGCATGCGCTGGACCAACTGGAGCCGCATTGCGGAGGGCGGCGTCTATTCGGCGGTTCGCGTGGCGCAAGACGTCGGTCATGGCGCGGCCGTCGTGTTCGTCACCGATGGGCAGGAGGCGCCGCCGGTCCTGCCGTCGGATGCGCTGACGCGGGACATCAATCCCGCTCAGGTCAGGGGCTGGCTGATCGGCGTGGGTGGCGATCAAGCCGGGCCCATTCCACGTACCGATGCCGACGGTAACCGTGACGGCTACTGGCAGGCAGAGGATGTGATCCAGGTTCCGGGGACGCCAGGTTCCGCGCCGCTGGCGGAAAGTCACGAGGAGCTGTCCGCGTTGCATGGACACTACCTCGCGTCGGTGGCCGAACAGATCGGCTTCGGGTATCGCCGCCTGTCGAGCGCGGCGTCTTTGAGCGACGCCATGCTCGATGCGCGACTCGCTCACCGGGAACCGGTGCCGACCGATTTACGCTGGTGTCCTGCGCTGCTTGCGTTGCTGTTGCTCGCCTGGCGGTTCGTGCCGGAGTTCGGCTGGGCGAGGCGCCGCGCGGGGCTCTGGTGCAAATAGGTGGCGCGACGTCTACTGTGCGTCAAGTCGGTGGGTTTGCACCCTGACTCTACGCCAGCCGTTCTACCGGAACGGAGGCAGGCCGGCTATATGAGATTATCTGTGCCCCTCACACTCCTATTGATCCAGCAATCCGGCCCCGGCGCAGAAGCGCGCTCGCCTCAGCGGCCCCCACCGCCTTGCTGAAATGAAAGCCCTGCGCCTTCGTCGCCCGATTTGTGTCAGCCAGAAACTGACGCTGCTGTTCGGTCTCCACGCCCTGTGCAATCACGCCGAACCCACCCTCGCGTGCAAGGTTGACAATGGCACGGATCGTCGCCGCACTCCCGGGATCGCTGTCGACCCGCTGGATAACTGACCGGGCGATCTTCAGATGACTCACGCCATAGGCGCGGATATAGTCAAACGACGCGTACTCGCTGCCGAAATCGTCGATGGCGATCTTCGCGCCGAACTTACGCAGCGCCTGGAGGACATCGTTGTGTGCCCACGCGAGCCGGGTCAGGGTTGCCTCGGTCACGTCGAACTCCAGATCGGACGGGGCAAGCTGCCATTTCATGATGGTTTCGGTCACGTGGCGAATGAACCCCTGAGCGTCCCTGAGTTCGCACAAGGACAGGTTGACCGCGATCATCAGGGGGGCCACCCCTTCGTCGCGCCATGCCCTCATTTGGCGGCAGGCCTCGTCCAGCACCCAGTGTCGAATGTCTGCCATGGTGCCGGTCTGCTCTGCGAGCGGCATGAAAACGCCTGGGGCAAGCAGGCCACGGGTCGGATGGTGCCAGCGCACCAGTCCTTCCATCCCGATTATGTTCCCGGAGGACAGCTCGACCTCGGGCTGGTACTGGAGTTCCAGCTCGCCGCGATCCATTGCGTCTCGCAGATCTTCGGCGAGCGTCATCCGTTCGTGCACCGCCTGATCGAGCCCGTCGGAATCGAAACGATACCGGTTGCCGCCCTCGTCTCGGGCGCGGTGGAATGCCTGGTCAGCCTGGAAGAGCAGCGCGTGCGCGCCGCTGCTTCCCGCACTGTAAGGACAGACGCCGATGCTGGCGGTGATCCGCACGTCGCTGCCGTTGAGGCGACAGGCAGACGCCAGCGCGGTCCCGAGCCTCACCGCAAGAACCCCGGCGTTGGCAGGCTCACCGGCCTCCGCCTGCAATACTGCGAATTCATCGTCACCTACCCGGGCTACCAGGTCGCGTTCGCTCGTACAGGCCATCAAGCGTCGGGCGACCTCTCGAAGCAGCAGGCCGCCGACCCGCGGACCCAGCGTGTCATTGACTGACCCGAAATGATCGAGACCCAGATGGAAGACCGCAAACGGCATCGCGCCACGCTGGGTGGCGGCAAACGCGTGGCTCAGCCGACGCAGGAATGTCGCGCGGTTCGCCAGCCCCGTAAGCGCATCGGTGCCGGCAAGCTGGGTAATTTTTTCGTCCGCCGCCTGCGTTCTGGTCCTGTCGAGGATGATGCCTTCAATTTCGATGAGCCGCCCATCTTTGTCGCGTACCGGGATAAAGCGGTTTTCGACGCTACGGTACGCTCCGTCGCCCGTGCGCAGGCGGAACTCGACTGATGCACCGTTGACGCCCCGCTCCAGCACGCCCGCGATGGCCGCCTCAACCCTCGCCCGATCGCGCGGATCAACCAGGTCGTTGACCCAGGCGGGTGAGGCCAGCAACGCAGCACGGTCGTGACCGAGCCTGATGACGTCATGCGATATGTACATGAGCGAAAGCGCAGGCTCGCCTCGCAGGCGGTAAAAGACGACCGGACAGTTTTCGGCGATGATGTTCACCTCGTCGAGTGCCTCGGCTCGTTCCTCGAGCGCCTGCGCGAAGCGGCCCATCCTGGCAGCGGCCGGTCCTGTCGTCCGCCACTTCGCGGCGAACAGGCGCGCCGTCTCGCGGATCTCATCAGGGTTCCATGGCTCGTCCAGAATGAGCAGCCGATCCTCCGACTCCGGGCGCACGCCCAATGCTTCGCGGCAGGCGTCTGCATCCGCGCCAATCAGGGCGAATCTCAGACGCGGGGCCACCTTCATGAGCCGTCTGATCGTCTGAAGGCTGTCCCATCCGGACGACATGCGCATGTTGATGAATGCCATGGCATAGGGCTGGTTCCTCCCAAGCGCACGCATGACCCGCACAAGCGCTTCCCGGCCCGAATGCACGGAATCGATCTGAAACGCCTCGCGTGCTGCTGGCACACCTGCCGTCAGCGCAGCCTCATTGTCCGGACGACTAGAGAGAATCCTGCACAGGTCCCGCTGGGTCGCCGGGTCGTCATCGACCACCAGAATGCGCCAACTGGCCGCGTCGGTCTGCATAGTCATCCGGGACCTCTCACGGCCTGGATGGCCATGCGCGGGCAGAACCCGCGCGCCGATCTGTGCCGTCGCGGGCTGCGTGGTGCGGTGCGTCCCGCCCCTTGAAGACCAGTGCTGAACAATATGGGCTGAAACCATGATTCCCCCCGTTCGTTGCGCTGCCGCAATGGACGGCGCGTGTCCCGTGCTCCCGGCCGCCATCACGGAACTGGGCAGCGCGGCGGCGCGGCGGCGCTCAAACGTTCGCTCCTCCGTGCGTGCAGGCCCAGCCGTTCTGGGGACGCTGCTCATCGTGCGGCACCGAACCGACCTGCTGTCGCGAAAGACCTGACGGCAACGAGCAGTCCTGCGAATTCGCGAAAATTGCCGCGCATTGCGCCAGGCACAGGCTGTTCGCGCGTGCAATGCGCTGAGATCCCAGGTGTGAAAGCAGCCACGCGGATGCCCAGCGTCCGAAGCCGGGTTGGGTACTTCCGGGGTTTCCGCCCCGCGGAATCCGCCGGTTCTGTCAGACGATTAAAAGTATAGTTGGGCATAGGTGTCTGACAAGTCCAACTAGCCCCACTGCCTCGCAGCAGCGGTGCGTCCCAGCAACCGTGCACGCTGCTTTAGCCGCACACGGCTGTTGGCCGGCGTCGCACGCTGGGCGAAATCCTCGCGTCGTACTGCCCGATGCCCCGCCGGCAGGCGAATTGAGGATCGCGGAAAAGATTCGCGCAGCGATCAGCAAATGCGCGAACTGGCCTTGCGTGTGGCCTTTATTTGACGTACTGACAGTTCAGATACTCCGCTACGCTGGTGTCGTGGTAGCCCGATGCTGAGGCTGACATGCCCGACCTGAGCCGGCCGGGCAACAGCGGTATTCCGGAGACAGACGTGAACCTGATCGAGATGGCCAGAAAGGCTGGCATGCAGGTCCTGCTGGACGCGCAGATCGGTCGCGAGACCTATCACAGCGTGTGCGGGCCGATTTCGTCATTACAGAGGTTTGCCGAGGAAGTCGTGAAGTCGATGAATCCCGGACAGACCGCGCCAGCCTTTCAGGCGGGCGAGCAGGAGCCGTAGCCCATTGCGCGCCGGCCCGCTACCACGCCCTCTGCGGCAGGGTCCGCCGTAATCCGCCCGGACGGCGCGAGCCGATGGGGACGCCGCGTCAGGCACACAAAGGAGGAGCCGGTCATCCTTCAGGCCCTGAATGTTGTTGCTGGCGACGATCGCGCGGGTTGGGGGGCTCAAGATCCGTAAATTTGCGCTCTGAAAATCGCCTTGCCAACCGCCAGGACGCCGCCGGTAAGCGGCGCCGGGGGCGAACAGGCTCACCGTCCACCCGCCAGGGGCCGCGCGCAAGGCGGAACCCCTGAAAGACCCCCTGAACCGTCTCCAGGTAATAGTCGGCCGCCATGTCGAGCACCGCGCTGTATCCGTCGTAAAAGCGGCGATGCGCTTCAGCCGCCTCGGCGTCCCCGCCGGACACGTCGAAGTAGTCGTTCAGGTGCGAGGCCAGGTGACGTTCCGGATTCACTGTCACGAAGGCAGCGTGCCGCAGAAAACCCGGATAAACGCCGGGTCTCCTGGCAGCCGCGATGCGGGTTACGCCTTGCGTCATCGCTTCGCTGTACCTCAGTGCGATCGGTCGTGAACTCGTCTCGGCACTCACGCCATACTTCCGTGGCAGTCCATCAGTTCAGGCGAGGGCATGGCCCCGTAACCCGCCGGCGTGAGGTCTTCAGCGGAAGGCCGGGGCGCGGGCCGATGGGTCACCTGGTTTCGCCCACTACCCTTTGCTCCGTACAATGCGGCGTCTGCTGCGTCGACCATCGCCCTGAACTGGCGATAGTCTCCCTGTTCGGAGCACGCGAGACCGATGCTCACCGTCAGCACGCCGTGCGCGCTATCGGCATGCTGTAGTGCCCGTTGCTGGACCGATGCGCGAATCCTTTCGGCGACGTGGGCGGCACCGTGCAGGTCGGTGTCGGGGAGCAGCACGGCGAATTCCTCTCCACCGTAGCGCATCGCCGCATCCCCTGGGCGTTGAAGGCTCGCGTGGATGCATCGGGCGACGGCGGCTAGCGCACCGTCGCCGGCGCCGTGGCCGTAGCGATCGTTAAACCCCTTGAAATGGTCGACGTCGATGACTAGCACCGACAGCGGCCGTCGCTGGCGCCTTGTGCGATCCCACTCGGTTTGCGCCGTGTCGTCGAACGCGCGTCGATTGCCCAGGCCCGTCAGGCTATCGGTGCACGCAAGCGCCTGGAGTTCGTCTTCGAGCGCGAGTCTGTGCTGTAGATGTCGCGACAACGCTATCGCCATCAGGACGATGGCCGCGCCGAGCGTTGCAGCCAGCGAGCCGAAAATCCACGCGCGCGGGCGCCACCCCGCGTAGACTTCCTGTCGCGCGAGCACCACATCCACCATCAACGGCAGGCCGGTGGCGTGCCGAACCACATGCCAGGACCGGACGCCGTCGACGGACGCGGCGCCTGTGACCGTTCCCGCGACAGACCGGCCACCCCGGGTAGTATTCGCTTGCGGGTCCGTCTCGATGATCTTATTGCCAGACGGGCGCTCTGCCATCGTCGTGCCATCGGCCAGCATCAATAATATCGAGTTGCCTGCGCCGGGATTCACGCTCGCGAGTCGGTGCCGGAATGGGTCCAGTCGCACGAAGCCGACCACTACGCCGGCAAGACTGCCGTCCTGGCGTGGGATCGGGCGGCTCACTGCGATGGTGTCAATGTCGCCCGACAGGTCCGACCGGTACGCGTGACTCAGGTAGAGTCCGGCATTCGCGGACTGACGGGGCGCCCTGAAGTCGTCGCGCCCGGTCAGGTTCGCGATGCGCGCCAGGCCATTTCCCGACTCGGCGATCACTGCGCCCGTTGCGTCCAGAACCACGAACCCGTCCATACCCGTCGAGGCACCGACGCAATCGAACAACACCCGCTGACGCAGTTCGGGCGGCAGCTTGCCCACAGCCGGGTCATTCAGCTTCGCGATGACCGCCTGCAGGCACAGGTCGTCGGTCTCGAGGAGCTGCGACGCGTCGTGCTCGACGATGAGCGCGAGGTTGGCGGCCCGCGCAAGCGCATGCCTCGCCGCATCCTCACGTGACTCGTTGAGCATCGCTGCGCACAGCACGCAAAGGGCGAACGCCAGACCAACGCCGATGGTGAGGAGACCGACAGGCCCACGTACCGACATGGTTGCTGCCCGCATTGTGAGAGTCCGTTGCATCGCGCACCTCTTGTTATGCTTGAGAACCGGGGCTAGAGCAGGACGGATCCGCCGACGCATGCGACGAACACGATGCCGTACACCAGATAGACGGGCAGCTTCAGTTTGCCGAAGGCAACGAGCGCGAAGCCTGCCGTCAGCAGATAGACCGGCTGAAGCGGGATGCGCATGGCGATGTGGAGCACCGCGACGGCGAGAAACGCCGTTGTCACCGCGCGCAATACACGCATCCCGTGTTCGAAGCGCGTGTGTGCCTTCAGGCGCCGCAGATGGCGCTGCGCCAGGACGACGAGGCAACCGGACGGCACAAACAGTGCGAGCGTTGCCACGATGGCGCCGGTCCACCCCTGAATCATGTAGCCGAGGAACGGGATGACGTTCAGAAGCGGACCGGGGGAGATGGGGGATAGCGCGAACGCGAGGTGGAAGTCGCTTTCGGTCACGCCGACAGCCGGCGTGACGAAGAGGCTCTTTAACACGGGCAGTGCGGAGAACCCACCGCCGAACAGTGTCATGCCGGCGCCGGCCAGGCGCGGCCAGAGCAGCGCGCTTTCCCACGGGCCCGGGATCTGAACCGCGAAGAGGGCGAGCATCGCCACGAGCGCCGCCACAAGCGGCCATTCTGCGCGCGACATCTTCAGTTTCACAGGGTTGCCGCTGGCGGCGCTTTTCCACCAGCCGAGCAGGAACGCGCTGCCAAGCAGCGCGACGTAGGCCGCCGGATGGTGCGAAAGCGCGAGCACGACGGTCGCGGCGATGGTCGCGCTCCGTTCAAGGCGGCCCTTCACGAGGGTGCGCGTCTGCTTCCACCACGTCACCCCGATCAATGTCGCAAGGACGACGCTGAAATGCGTGAGCAGCGTGGGCGACGCGACTGCGCGGATTGATGGCGACCGGTAGAAGATCGCGAAGAGCGTCATCACGATGACGAATGGCAGCACGCTTGCCGCGCCGGCTACCCATGCGCCACACCGGCCCCGCAACGCGTTGCCGAGTTGCACGGCCACGTTGCAGCCGACCGGGCCCGGCGTCATCCACGCCAGCGCAACGAGGTCGGCATACTCCGGCCGCGAGAGCAGTCCGCGCCGCTCGACATACTGATTTTCAAGTTGCGCCATGAGCGCGAGACCGCCCCACGACACTGACGACAACCCGATTACGATCCAGAAAAGACTCCACAAAGACTCGCCGGCAGGATGAGCAGCTACCTCATCCCTGATCGCTGCCGTTGCTTCGAACGCCGGGGTCGGTTCAATGAGCCGGTTCGAGCGCAGAAGCCGAATGCTCTCGAGAATTCTTGTCATCTTGTTATCATCCTTTAAATTTGCATCACTAAATATATGCATAACGGAAGAGGCGAAAATGTGCGACTACGGTTGGTGCGGCATCCAACAGACCAGCCACAAAAAATGCGGTAGCCCCTGCCGGCCAGCGTGAACGACATCACTCTGCCGCGGCGCGTCTGGACCAGGTGTGCTTCCGGCTGCAGTGCTGCCGGCCGAAGCGTCCTGTTCATGGGACACTGCGGCACACCGGAAACGCCTTGACTACCGCGCGCTTCCTCTCCTACGCGACAACTGTGCCAGTACCACCTTCTGTGTGGTCGCCGGGGCGCCTGCAACGAAAGGATGAACAGCAACCGGGGAAATCCGTGCGCGGTGTATCAGACGTGAAACCTGAAAGCGGCCGCATAACACGGTTAGGCATGTTGTGTATGTCGGAATGCTAACTAAAAATGATGTTTTAATGTGCTAGCGACGTAACGGCGCGGTCGGCCGTTTTAACGCTGTCGAGCCATGCTCCGTCGTGTGCTACGAGCGAGGGTAAGGGCATCCGCCAGGACGACCACATGACGGAAGCAGTCGTTGTGATTCGATGAGAAGGGCTTTGTCCGCGATGTTGCAAACTTGTATCTCGAACGCCGATGGAACGGCCTCTATCTGCGAGGCGGTTTTGCGCACTTGCCCGATCCCCTGGCGTTTTCGCGACAAGAGCCTCGAGGGTGTGACGCGACCCGAATCGCACGCTGGGAGCCCAGGCACGCGCGAATCATGTGGTGTCGTGCCCCCCAATGGACTCGGCTCAGTGACTTCAAGCAACGCGCGAGGGTGATGTCTCAGGCGTGAGACTCACCTGGGCGGGATGTTCCAGCGCCTTCCATTTCCCGACAGGGCAGCGTCCGCATCTCTGCATTCGGCGAGATCCGCGCAAAGTCAACCTCGCGGGTGCACGGGAGAGGGTATACACGCGGTCAACGCGATTCAATGAGGGCCAGTTTGTCGCAGCCGGGGAGATTTTTCGGAATGACCCTGCTGCGTGTTTCGCCTCTTTGCGTCAACCGCCCGTCTATGGCGAAATCCACCGAAATTTCCTCATCGACGCTGCTACCCGTAAAGGTCGTCTGCGTGCAACCGTTATTACAGACAGACAAGTTCGCTTGGAACACGATTGCTAAAGAGTACGTAGTTTTTACGAAACTGGACGCGGGTCCGCCGACCAGGCCGGGTATAGCTGGCATCCGTCGTCGCGACGCCGACGGAGCAACGCCTGATGCCAGCAGTGGCCTGGTCGGCCTGCCGTCGGGGAATAAAGGTGATGCCGTGATGCTTCTTGCATACATGAAAATCGGAACCAGATTAACCGTGGGCTTCGGGCTCGTCCTGATGTTGCTGGCCGCGCTACTCGTCGTGGGGCTGACGCGCCTCGCCAGTATCGCCGACAACAACCAGCAGATCGACGAGCACTGGGTCAAGGCGGATGCGGCGCAGATCATCAATGCGCGCACGCGCTGGAACGCAAGGAACACCCTTGAACTCTTCATTGCCAGTGATCCGGCGCACACGGCCAGAATCCAGGCGTCGATCGACGCTAACAGGAAAGCGATCGATGAGGCCATGCAGACGTTGCGTCAACGCGTATCGTCGGCGCAAGGCATGGTGGTGCTGAACAGAGTGGAGGATACCCGCGCCCGCTATGTGATGTCCTTCACGCAGGTGGGAAAGCTGCTCGCGCAAGGGCGACGCGACGAGGCGACCGAGATGGTGCGCAAGGAGACGCTTCCGGCACTGGATGCCTTGCAGGACGAGGTCAGGGCGATGGTCGTGTTCCAGAGGCAGCAGATGGAGGTGGCCGGCGCTCAGGCGCGCCTTGACATTGCCTCCGCGCGCACGCTCATCGTGGGGTTGGGGACCTTGGCCGTGATGCTCGGCCTCGGCCTCGCGTGGTGGATCACCCGCAGCATTACACGGCCGTTGGGCGAAGCGGTGCAGGTCGCTCAGGCGGTGGCCTCGGGAGACCTGACCGGTGCGATTGATTTCAGGTCAAGGGACGAAACCGGCTTGCTGATGCAGGCACTCAACGACATGAAAGACAGCCTGGCCCGAACCGTGGGCAAGGTACGGGAGGCGGCTGACTCGGTGGTCACGTCAACCAGCCAGATTTCGGCCGGCAATATCGACCTGTCCCAGCGCACCGAGCAACAGGCCGCCTCGCTCGAAGAGACCGCCGCGATCATGGACGAGCTGACCGCTACCGCGAAGCAGAATGCCGGGCACGCGCGCGAGGCGGGTCAACTCGCCGGCAACACAGCGGCAATCGCGGTGCGTGGCGGCGACGTCATGAGCGAGGTCGTGCAGACCATGGGCGGTATCACCGACCGCTCGAAGCAGATCAAAGACGTCATTCGCGTGATCGATGAGATCGCCTTCCAGACCAATCTCCTGGCACTGAACGCTGCAGTCGAAGCTGCGCGGGCAGGCGAACAGGGACGCGGCTTTGCCGTGGTGGCGGCCGAAGTGCGCCGGCTGGCGCAGCGCAGCGCGACCGCGGCGCAGGGGAGCAGGGAGTTGATCGAGGATTCCACACGCCAGGTGGAGCGCGGCTCTCAACTGGTGGAGCAGGCCGGCCGTACGATGGACGAGATTGTCCAGGCGGTTCGCGGCATGAGCGACAGGATGGGTGAGATCGCGGCGGCTTCCGCCGAGCAGAGCAGCGGAGTCGAGCAGGTCAATCGCGCGGTTTCGCAGATGGACGAAGTCACACAACAGAATGCGGCACTGGTCGAGGAGGCCGCCGCCGCAGCCGGGTCGCTCGAAGATCAGACGCAGCACCTGAAGGCGGCGGTGTCGGTATTCCGACTGCCGGACGCGATCGAGGTGAAGGACGGCATCGTGCGCGATTACAACCTGAGGATGCCAAAGGACCAGCTCCACGCGGTAGACGAGAGTGCAGCTTGACGGGAGAGGGTGGGCAGGGGACGCAATCGCGGCATCGCTCGCGCCGGGCTAAGGCTTGGAACGTCGCGCCGATTCGCGCTTTCCTGTATTGAAGACCCGACGCGCCGGCGAATACGGTGCAGTCGACCATGTACGCAGGAGACAGATGATGCAGCAAACAATTGATTTGAACGTCGATATTGGCGAGGGATTTGAGCACGATACGGCACTGCTGGCTTTCGCCAGTTCGGTCAATATCGCGTGTGGGTGGCATGCCGGTGACGCAACAACGATGCGCCGCGTGACGGATGAAGCGCTGCAGCGCGGCGTCGCGATCGGCGCTCACCCGAGCTTTCCCGACCGCGAGCATTTCGGGCGGGTCGTCATGGATCTTCGTCCCGAAGAGGTCTATGCCGGCGTGCAGTATCAGGTCGGGGCGCTTGCGGCGATTGTCCACGGCCTTGGCGGCCGCCTGACCCATGTCAAGCCTCATGGGGCCCTGTATAACCAGGCTGAGCGGGATCTCAACCTGGCACTGGCGGTTGTGCATGCCGTCCGGGACACTAACGCTCGCCTGGCGGTCTTTGGGCTCGCAGGTGGCCAACTGATCGACGTGGCGCGCGCCATGGGTCTGGCTGCCGTCGAAGAGGGGTTTGCCGACCGGGGATACACGGCGGATGGCAAACTCGTGCCGCGCACGGAGTCGGGGGCGCTGCTGGACAGTGACGCCGAGGCCTGCGAGCAGGCGCTCGTCATGATCCGGGACCAGCGCGTGCGCACGCGCGACGGTACGTGGGTGCGAGTGCGTGCGCAGACCCTCTGTCTGCACGGAGACGGGGCGCACGCAGTGACCTTTGCCAGACAGATTCGTGCCGTACTGGCGGCAGCGGAAATATCGGTTCGCCCATCAACCTGTGCAATGCAAATGATTCCGGAGGTTGAGCTGAGTGATTGAGTTGTTCTGGCGTATCGGCTTGCGTTCGAAGCGCGTTTAATCGCTGTTATCCACAAATGCCAAAAAGAAAATGCCGTCTGGATGATATGGATCAAGAAAACAGATAAATTGCCGACAACGGATGGGCGAACCGGTAAAATCCCGGTCGCTCTTCCAGACGCCGGATCTGGAAATGCCAGTTAGCGCCAGACGATCAACGCTGGACTTCAGCCCGGCCTCGCGTACATGCGCGGTGGATTTTGCTGAAGGGCATTGGGGGCAGGATGGAGACCGTGACGAAAAAGAAGAGGGCGCTTCCGTCCCTGGCTGGACGCCTGTGGCGCGGAGGCCTCGCGCCCCAGGCCATTATCTGGGGCGGGATTTTCATCGCGCTTGTCATGGTCTCCCTATGCGCGACGGTGCTGTACCAGGGGCGCCTCGACGCGATGGACCGCGCCCGCGAGACGTCACGCAACCTTGCCCTGATCGCCGAGCGCGACATCGAGCGGAACTTCGAGCTGTACGCGCTATCCCTGCAGGAGGTCGTCGACGGCATGCGCGACCCTGACGTGCTGGCACTGCCGCCCCGTCTGCGGCGACAGGTGCTGTTCGATCGTGCGGCGACTGCCAGATACCTTGAATCGATGCTGGTGCTGGATGCCTCGGGCAACGTCGTCATTGATTCGGGGAGCGACGTTCCGCGCAAGGGCAATTTTGCCGATCGCAGGTATTTCACGATCCAGCGCGACCATCCGGATGTCGGCCTCTACATCAGCGATCCCTTTCACTCGCGACTGCGTAACGGCTCGCCGAGCATCGCGCTGACCCGGCGGCTTTCGCATCCGGACGGCTCGTTTGCCGGCATCGTGCTGATCGCCGTCGATCTCGAGTATTTCCACACGTTGTTCGCCGGACTGTCCCTTGGGCCGCACGGATCCGTGGCCCTGATCGGCCGGGACGGCATCATGGTCATGCGCCAGCCGTACAACGTGCGCACCATCGGACGCGATATCAGCAAGGCCAGCACGTTCCGGCATTTCAGGTCGGCAGCAGAAGGCAGCTTCTCGGACACTGCGTCGATTGACGGTGTGCGCCGGCTGTATCTATTCAGGAATTTTCCGGATCTGCCGCTGATCATCATGGTGGCCGAGGCGGAGCAGGACATCTATGCGGCGTGGCGGCAGCGCGCGATGACGATCGGCTCGGTGATGGTCGCCTTCGGTCTGGGGTTCGTCGCGCTGTCGTTCATGCTGGGCGCCCAGCTGCGGCGCCGGATGCGTGCCGAATCGGAACTGGAACTGCTCGCGAAAACGGACGGTCTCACCGGGCTGAACAACCGCCGGACGCTGGGCGAGATTCTCGACCAGGAATGGCGCCGGGCCCGCCGCACGCGCAGCATGTTTTCGCTGCTGTTCGTCGACATTGACCGGTTCAAAGCCTACAACGACACGTACGGCCACCAGGCCGGCGACGACGCGCTGGCCGCGGTGGCACGGTGCATCGGCGAGAACATCCGGCGGCCTGGAGACAGTGCGGCGCGCTACGGCGGGGAGGAGTTCGTCGTGGTGCTGCCTGACACCCCACCGGCGGGCGCCGCGCGGATCGCCGAGCAGATCCGCGAGGCGATCAGCGAACTGGCGATCGAGCACGCGGGCAGCGAATACGGGCGCGTCACCGCCAGCATCGGCACGGCCAGCTGGGCACCAGAGCAGGACGGTGATGTGACCGCGGTGATCAAGGCTGCCGACGAGGCGCTGTACACCGCCAAGGCCACCGGCCGGAACAAGGTGTCGCCGTTCGTGCCGGCATGAGCACCCGGTTCCGGACGCCCCGACAGGGTGTTGGACGGTAACTCCGGCATAGACGTTTCAGTGGCTGTGAGAGGAAGCCGAGCGTTGGTGGGCTTCTAGCTAGGGCGGCGTTGTAGCGGACAATGTTTTTTGGCCGTCTGCGCTCAAAGCGCCGGAGTGTAAACTTTAGGCTACAGCCTACTTCCGTCACTAGGCCGTCCCGGGGCGATTCGTTATCAGGTCGCGCGACGGAGTCAGGTTCTCACGCCCGTAGCGTAGAGATGATTGACACAATACGCACTGCCGTTTAGCTGTCGTTTCTCGCAGTCATTCCACATACACTTCGCTTCTGCGTTCTCGCCACGCGACTGGGTAAGGTGCAACTTACGCTGGACCTCATCAGACACTTGCCAAGCGTCGAAGTCCGCGATCTTGACGGCGAACTGGGCCTGATATTTGTCCCATTCGTCGACGGACCAGAGCTGCCCACACGTTGGGCATCGGAGAAGTGCCTTCCAATCTGCAGTATCGATGCAACTGAAGCTCGGAAAGAGTGCACGCACGGTGCCTTCGATCCTGCAGATTGTGGGCTGCTCGAGGCAATCACATTTCATCTTTCTTTCTATAGTAGTGGCAAGCTTGCGCCCGCATAGCGCATCTCCCGGCAAAGGGGCGGATGATATTGGACGACCGTTATTCGAAGGACTGAAGGACCCCACGGGTTCGGCGACGGAAGTTCGTCGTTCAACGATGCAGAGGCGCCACCCGCGAGGGTGTCATTCGTCTCAGTGCGGCCATCAAGCGACGGTCGCTCACTGCGCATGAATGGCTGGTTCCTTGACCATTTCGGACGATCGCACTACATCAGTGGCAGTCCGGCCGCCAACTGATAGAGCGCTGAAGCGCCAGGCCTCCGACGAGGCGCCGGGGGCCGAGCGGAACAGATCATCGCGCAGTGCCTGCACTTTTCATAGGGATGCCGCTCGGGTGCGGATTCGCGTCACTCATGTCCTCGGGCAGCAAGTTACCGTCAGCAAGACTTTCATCGGCCTGCGCGGTGGCCGGGTAACGCTCCGGATAGAAATGACGCTCCGCAACCTGCGCATCGAACGTATGCGACCACTTTGCAATCACGACCGTAGCAAGGCTGTTACCGATCGTGTTGCAGGTGGCGATCGCCATTGACATGAAGCGGTAGACACCGAAGATCACCGCGACCCCTTCAACAGGCAGGATGCCGGTCGACGCCACCGTCGCAGCAAACACCACAAACGATCCGCCCGACACCGTGGCCGCGCCCTTGGAGGTCAACAGCATCAACAGGAGTAGGCCCACCTGATGCTGTAGCGTAATTGGCACGCCATACGCGTGAGCAATGAACAGCACGCCCATCGACATGAACAGGGACGTCCCGTCAAGGTTGAATGCATAACCCGTCGGCAGCACGAGCCCGACAGTCTGCTTCGCGCAGCCAAGCCGCTCGAGTTTGATCAGAAGACGCGGCAGCGCGCTCTCCGACGACGCAGTACCCAGCACGATGAAGATCTCGTCCTTGATATAGCGCAGGAAGCGCCACAGACTGAAACCTGCCACCTTCGCGATGATCCCCATTACCACGGCGATGAACAGGATTACGACCGCATAGAAACTGAAAACGAGCTGGGCAAGCGCAATCAGCACAGCAGTACCGTTGCTACCCACCGAATAAGCGACGGCGCCGAAGGTGCCGAGCGGCGCAACCTTCATCACCAGGTTGATGAACGAGAACAGGACTTCGGAAACCAGATCGAGTCCCTCGTTGATCCTGACGCGGCGGCGTTCAGGAATCGCAAGTATCCCGATACCGACCATCACAGCCAGCACCACCACCTGCAGCAGTTCTCCCTTCACGAAGGCGCCGATGAAGTTGTCCGGCACGATGTGCATGACAAACGCGACGAAGCCTTGTGACTCCATCTTTGCAACCACCGGCGGTGCCGCTCCAACGGCGACGGCCGTCATGCCTTTTCCGGTTTGCAGCAGGTTGCCCGCCAGCAGGCCGACCATCAAGGCAATGGTCGATACCACTTCGAAATAGACGATCGAGCGCCATCCTACGCGGCCCGCGCTCTTGACGTCACCCGCCGACGCGATGCCATGCACGATGGTGAGAAACACCAGCGGCGCAACACCGGCCTTGATAAGCGACAGAAAGATGTCGCCCAGTACCTTAAGCTGTCCACCAGCTTTCGGGAAGATCAGACCAACGGCAATCCCGAGGATCAGCCCGACCAGAACCTGTATGCCCAGCTTGCGGTACCACGGCAGCCTTCTGGGCGGCGGAACGTCCGGCGTTTCGTTTAATGCGATATCGTTGTTCATGATGTGTGCTCCTCCACGCCTTTCACTCAGATGCCGCTGGACAATTCGACGGCGCGATCAACCATGTGCGGCGCGAGGCCGAGATAGTTGGCTGGATCGGTCATTCGATCGATCGCCGCGCGGTCGAAATGCGTGGTGACTTCGGGCAGCGCCGCTAGCGCTTCGGCGAGCGTGCCGCCTTTCTCGTTCACGGTACGGCAAGCGTCGTAGACGATATCGTGAGCCTGCTGGCGGCCGGTGAACGGCGCCATTCCCATCATGACCGCCTCCGCGACGATCAACCCCCTGGTGATACCCAGGTTGTGTTTCATGCGTTCGGTGTCGACGATCAAGCCCCCGAGCGCGAACTTCGCCTGATGCAGCGCGCCAGCCGAAAGGATGAAGCTCTCGGGAATCGCGATCCATTCCGCGTGCCATGGGCCCGTGGCGCGCTCGAAATCCTGGATCATCGCGTCGACCATCAGCCCCGCGTGCTGACGCACCGCTTTCGCCGCGGCAAGCATCAGTTCGCTGGAAATCGGATTGCGTTTTTGCGGCATGGTGCTGCTCGCTCCGCGCCCCTTGACGAACGGCTCGTACACTTCGGCGAACTCCGTCGACGCCATGATCATGATGTCCAGCGCGATCTTGCCGAGCGAGCCAGTCACGAGCGCGAGCAGGTTGACCGCTTCGGCGAAACCGTCGCGTGCCACGTGCCACGTGGTTGCGGGTACGCCGAGCTTCAATTCATCGGCGAGCGCCTTCTGAACCTCGAAACCTTTGTCACCGAGCGAGGCCAGCGTGCCCGCGGCCCCTGCGAATTCGACGACGGCCACCCTCGGACGCAGCTCGGCGAGGCGTTGCTGATGCCGGTCGAACATCGCCAGCCAGATCGCGACCTTGTAGCCAAACGTGACGGGCAACGCCTGCTGCAAGTGTGTGCGGCCCGCCATCGGCGTATCGCGGTGTTTCTTTGCAAGATCGACCAGAATCGCGCGCAGTTCGCGTATGTCGCTGTCGATCACATCGAGCGCATCGCGCACCTGCAGCGAGACCACCGTATCCATGATGTCCTGTGTCGTCGCGCCCCAATGGACGTAGCGGCCCGCTTCGCCGCACATGCCGACGAGTTGGTGAACGAGCGGCAGAATCGGATAACCCACAATGCCTGTCTCCTCGCGCATGTGATCGAAATCGATCCGCTCGATCGTCGATTCACGGGCGATCACTTCCGCCGCGTCGGCCGGAATCACGCCGACGCGCGCTTCAGCCTTGGCCAGCGCCACTTCCACTTCGATATAGCGCTGCACGAGCGCGTAATCGGAGAACAGCGCACGCATCTTCGCCGTGCCGAAGGCGTCGCGGAACAGGATTGAATCGACCACCGTGCTGGCCATGGGGATAGTGCGGCTCGTCATGACGACCTCTGGAAAGTGCAGGAAACCGGTTTTAAAAAGGGGCGGAGTCATTCGCGAAATCAGCGATATGTCCGGACATAAACAAATTAATATGTCCGGACATGTTGAACAAGCTATGATTTACCCTGGCCTCTGATAAATCGACTGCATCGCCACCCAAATGAACAGACCGCACTTCGCTGACATCGCTCGCGACTTGACTCAGGGCATTGCGTCCGGCCGCTATCCGGTCGGCTCGTATCTGCCCACCGAACTTGAACTGCGCGACCACTATCAGACGAGCCGGCATACGGTTCGCGCAGCACTGCACGAATTGCAGCAGTTGGGGTTCGTGTCGCGGCGCAAGAACGCGGGAACGCGCGTCGAATCGGCGCAGCCGAAGAACGAGTTTCGGCCGTCGCTCGCATCGGTGGACGATCTCGTGCAGTTCGGCTCCGAGCACTTGCGTCTGGTGCAATCGACGGAGGAGATCTTCGCAAGCGGCAAGCTCGCCAAGACGCTGAAATGTGCAGACGGTGCGCGATGGCTGCGCGTGTCGAGCCTGCGCATCGACGGCGACAGAGAGAGTCCGCCAGTCGGTTGGACCGACGTGTATATCGACCCGGCTTATACGGAAGTTGCAGAGGCTGCGCGAGCTCAACCGGATACGCTGATCAGTTCGTTAATCGAAGCGCGCTATGGTCGCTGCATCGCGGAGATCCAGCAGGACGTGCACGCCGCTCTGATTTCGCAGGAGATGGCGGAAAGGCTGAAAGTCGCGAAGGGGACTGCGGCGCTTGAGATTGTGCGGCGCTATCTCGACTCCGCGGGGGAAACCTTCGAGGTGTCGATTAGCGTCCATCCAGCTGAACGCTTCTCGGTTTCGATGCGACTGAAGCGCTCCGACGCTTAGCCCCCGCAGGGGTTATAGGGGCGGCGTAGGTGGACCAATCGACCGCATTTTGCGGCCAATTGGCTGCTTCGTTCCAAACCCGACCGACAGCAACGCTTAAGACAATCGACCCTCGGTGTCCGCTATGTGCGTCATTGCTGACGGTAGAAATGTCTTCATGAAGGGCAGGTGTGGGTCGGCTACGGCCGGCCGCGTTCGGCGGCAGTCGGCCAGGCGTGGACGTTCTGGTATTCGACGCTGACCGGTGGCGCACAGACGGGGCACTTTCCGTGAGCACGGCGTCGGTTATTGCATTGCGCCTTTGTTCAGGTAGCCCCGATTCTTACATTCGAAGGAAATTCCTTTCTCCGCGACGCCCCCTCCGAGGGGGCGAATCCACTGGAGGGGCTGGGTGGTCTGCGCGGTGGTGCGTAGATCTTCGTCTGAGAAAAGCAGATAGTTATTAATGTAGCTATGTTGGCGTGGTACGAATTGCAATCTTCTTGATCCTCCCGCGCGCACGAATCGTTCGAGTCACTTGAAGGCTACTAGCGGACCGCAGCGCTGCGCTACCTCGCGCCACAGAAACAATGAGCGCTGTTTGTGTAGGCTAGAGAATGTCGCGCGAAGATTGCGACGGCGTGTACGCCTTAGCCCACTTCCCAACTTCCTGTGCCGCGCCAGGGACCGTAACGCCTGGTCGACACGACTCTATGCGGGGACGCCATGGAAGATGAAAAAGACGGACGAACCCCACAGCGAATACCGAGGCACCTGTGGGCGATGTTGCGAGAGCGGGTTAGCGAATGGTTCATTGGGGGCGTCCTCTTGGCAATCACCGGCTTCGCGCCGCAGGAATTCATCGCTCGACTAATCCGCTATATTGCGGCGCCAGAGAGGGTGGAGCATTTGTCGCGCTTGGCGCTCGATGCCCGGCCGGTGATTGTCTTTGTTGGAATCGCAATCATTGTGGCTGATGCGCTGTATCGGAACCGGCACCGACCGGTCACTGCTGTCCCAGGAAGGCCGCCGCTCACCGAGGATGGACCGGGGCGTTTGCAACCTAACGGCAGGGCGCTGCTGGAAAGCGAACCGAGTGAACGGGAAGCATTACCGCTCCCAAATAATCCATGGCCATCGGAGGGGCGAGTGATACTGGTCGTGCTTCCGTTCGAAAGTCTTGGTGGCGGCGACAAATATGATTACTTCAGTGAGGGCTTAACTGAGGATATGATCACCCAACTTGCCCGGCTCAGCCCGGAGCGCCTGGGTGTAATCGCCCGGACTTCGGCGATGCGCTACAAATCCACGACCAAGACCATTCATCAGATCGGCCAAGACCTCGGGGTTTCCCACGTGCTTGAGGGAAGCGTCCGGCGTGCCGGAGATCGGGTACGGGTTGCGGCGCAGCTCATCCGGGTAAGCGACGAAACGCACCTTTGGGCCGAGACCTACGAGGGGAACCGACATGACATCCTGGCACTCCAGATCGAGGTGGCCAAGGCAATTGCCCGCGAAATTGAGATCAAGCTCACGCCGCACGAGCAAGGGCGTTTAGACCGTACTCCTGCCATTGATGCGCAGGCGCACGAAGCGTATCTCAAGGGGCGTCACTTCTTGTCCAAGCGCACCGAAGAAGGAATGCGAAAGAGCATTGAGTATTTTCAGCTCGCTATTGGACACCAGCCGAACTTTGCGGCCGCCTATGACGGAGTGGCCGATGCTTACACGATGCTTGCATGTCGCGGCGTGAGCCCTGCGCGCGAAACGTTTCATAGAGCAAAAATGGCAGCCAGGAAAGCGCTGCAGATTGAACCTGATTTGGGTGAGGCTTATGCGTCACTGGCCCATGTGCGTTTGCACGATTGGGATTGGGTCGATCTGGAACAGGATTTTCTGCGCGCCATTGAACTGAATCCAGGACACGCGATCGCCTATTATTGGTACGCGGAATATCTCATGATGGCAGGCAGAGCCGAAGAAGCCATTGCCAGGGTCAGGCAGTCCCAACAGATGGATCCGTTGAATTCAGTGCTGAATTCATCTGTTGCCATCATCTTGTACCTTGCTCGGCGATACGACCAGGCACGGGAAGAACTCCGTAAAGCCCTGGAAATCGATCCAAACCACTTTCTGCTTCACTTCAGGCTGGGATTGGTTTATCAGCAACAGAAGTTGTTCGATGACGCAATCGAGGAGATGCAGAAGGCTGTAACGCTTTCCGGGAGGAGCACAGAGGCGCTGACGGGGCTGTGCCAGACCTACGCTGCCGCCGACATGAGAGCGGCCATGCAGCAGATCGTGGATGCGCTGGAGACGGAATCCGAAAAGCACTACGTCCACCCCTACAACATGGCGAAAGTGTTTGGTTCGCTCGGGGACAAAGAGCAGACCTTCGGCTGGCTGGAAAAAGCCTACGATGAGCACAGTCCTGACTTCATTGAGCTCAGGACAGAACCTACCTTCGACAGCGCTCGCTTCGATCCCAGATTCTCTGAACTGCTATCCCGCGTCGGGTTCAACCAGATCTGAAGGACGACGCTCTGTGATGGGCGCCAGGGCAAGTGGTTGCGCATTACTCCGGCTGCAGTCGCTGAATCAGCGTCTCCCCCTAACGCTGTCGCGTCGGCGGGGGGGGGATGGCTGGAGCCATGAGCGCATCCGACTGTAGCCAGAATTGACCTAGCCTCACCTAGAGCGGCCTATAAATGCGTTGAAAGCGGCCGGGGCTGGTATGAGTCGGAGCGAGGCTAAAGGGGTGGCCATTGCAGTTTTGCTGGCGACAATCATCATGTCGAGGTCCTGCTCTCGATTGCCTTATGCATGGGCTCATACGCGCTGGCAGAACTGCTTCACTTCTCAGGGCCCATTGCCGTTGTGGTTGACGGGCTGTTTCTGGGCAATGAAGGATGGAAGACGGCATTCTCGGAACAGACTCGCCAGTACCTGACAGTGTTTTGGGAGGCGATCGACGATATTCTGGATGGCGTGCTCTTTCTCCTGATCGGCCTGGAGATGATCGCGATCAAGGCCGCTGGCTCATATCTGCTGCTCGGACTGATCGGTATCGAATGCGTGCTGCTTGGTCGTGCGATCAGTGTGGCGATTCCGATCTGGACGATCCGCGCGCGTTTCGAGTTTCCGGCAGGCACGATCCCGCTGCTGATCTGGGGCGGGCTTCGAGGCGCCCTGTCGATCGCGCTGGCGCTATTGCTGCCGGCGGGTCCGGAGCGTGAGCTGATCCTCACCGCGACCTACGTGACCGTCATTTTTTCCATACTCGTGCAAGGAACGACCTTCGGGCGTGTCCTCAGAAGGGCTATGCCCGCTATGAGCGAGATGCCTGTGCGCAAGTAAGAAACTCCACGGAACGCTCCGCTTTCCTCCATCCCTCGATCGCCCGTCGCCGTGAACAGGATGCTGCTTGAGCTGCCCGGATCAGGCCCTGGAGGTTCGCGCGCGCCTAGGGATCGAACGGCTCATATTTGCTCTACAGCCGCCGATCGAAAATGCTGTTTGACCGGCTCCTTTGGGTCGAAAGCGGATGTTAAGCGTCAGCGCCAGAATTCGGTGAGCTGATCGGCAAGGGCTCTGCCTTGGTTGTAACCGGCTTGAGCGGCGGGCGGACGCGTCGACAGATCCATCATGTTGACACCGAACGCGCTGAGCGAGTCGCCGTCCGGGAAGATCGTCTCGACTCTGCTGTTGCCCGCGCGGAGTTCGTCGACCTGTGCAGCAAGGTGCATGCCCCACTCCAGCGGATGCCGTGAACTGCCACCGAAGGGTGACAGCACCAGCACCCGCGCGTATCCGGCTGCCAGATCGGCATTCTCGTTGCGTCGGTAGCCGCCGTCGATGTATCGGTTGTCGCCGATGCTGTAGGGAGGGACACCGAAGCCGTTGGAAGTGCTGGCGGCGACGGCGTCCACGAGGCCGACTCCGCTGTGGCGGTCGAACACGACCGGTTCACCGGTATGGGCATCGACCGCCGTGATGAGCAACGGCCGTTCCGGCCAGCGCTGACTGGGCAGCCGAGCGGCGACGACAGCGCGCCACCGCGTTTGCCCGGAGCCGTCCGACGCCGCGTCCATTTCGAGCGCCGCCGCACCCATTCTGCGGCGCATGTCGGCCGCATCCTCAGCGGCGGCGATGATTCGGCTCGTTATCTCCATATGGTTCGCGGCCGGCCCAATGGGAACGCCTCCACCCTCGGGTCCGCTCGGACCAGTCCGTTGCTGGGATGCAGCGGAAAGGATGGCGGCAAGCAGTTCGGTCGGGGTCGCGCTAGTGATCTGGGCCGCGGCAGTCGATCCAGCCGACGTCCCGATGATCAAATCGGCCTCGGTCACATCCAACCCGGCATCGAACAGGCCGGCGACGACGCCGATCTCCCACGCATTGCCGGCCGATCCACCACCATGGAGGACCAACGCTCGCTCACGTCTGGTTTCCATGCCACCCCCTGTATGGATTGATCCGATCAAGTCGATGATTTTTGCCTGCTGGTCAAGAATGTCCGCTTCATTGGGTCAAAAGCGGACCTTTTCAGAATATAGCCTGTGGGGCATGACAGCAGCGGGCCACCCGCCCCTGGTCTGCACCAGCAGGGTGTTCAGTGCTCGCCGGAATCAATGTTCAGTCTGACCGGAATCCGCATCTGACGATCGAGACGAACTGGTTACCGTAGGCGCCGTGTTGCTTTGCTTGTCGGTTCGGCGCGACCATTCCCGAAAAGAGTAAGTCGCTGGTCAGCGTTTGCGAATGGATGCTGCATGTCAACATTGATCACCGACCAAAGCCTGGTTCGGTTGGTGGCGACGGGCAGTACGCGGCCATAATCAGCCATTCGACATCGGCATTCAGATCGTTGACACCCATTAGCGGGCCCGGTATATGCAGCGAGCATCTCGCGCGATGCGTTGCAACCGTCCACGCGTTCGATGTAACACCAAAAATGGTCGAGCTTGCACGTCATCGATGTGCCACGCTTCCGGTCGAGGCGACGACAGGCGACCTTGCATCTCCCTCGACTGGCTTTCCGATCAGTCGTTCGACAACATTTTGTGCGCACTGGCTTTCGACTATGTCGAAGACCTTGCGCCGGTTCTCAGGGAATTCCGGCGCGTAGCGCGACGGGGATCGACTTTGGTGTTCTCCATGGCGCTCCCCATGCGAGACTGGATGGATGCACGAACGCATGGCGAAGGGACATACTTCACGACCTCGCGCTTCGGCCTATATTGGTCAGGTTTCGGTGAGCCGAAGCCGTACGCGCAAGCCTATCGTCGTCCTCTTTCCGACATTCTGAACGGAAACCGAGAACGGCTGGCTGTTGGATCGCTTTGTCGAACCTCGACCGCTCGCCGAGATGCAGACCGTCTCGGAACGCTTGCACGCGGAGCTCTCACAAGCCCCAGCATACTGCGCGGCGCTTTAGCGATTAATTCGATTGCTTTCCCCTATCGCATTGATCGTTAAATTTCAACGGTCTAGGTTTGATTTTCTGCTGGCAGAAAACTACACCAGGAGGTGTCATCTCGAAAATTTGCTACCACGGTCCATGGAGGATGATATGTCTGACAAGCGACACACCGGAAGTGTTAGCGAAAGCGAAAGCCCTGCCAACCCCGCGCCAACTCCAAAGGTCAGCCGACCGATGAGGAACGAGGATTGGTGGCCGAATCAGCTGGATCTTTCGGTGCTTCACACGCACTCGCACCTGTCCTGCCCGTTGGAAGAGGAGTTCGACTATGCCGAACAGTTCAGGAGTCTTGATGTCGAGGCGCTGAAGCAGGACCTCATCAAGCTCATGACCACATCCCAGGATTGGTGGCCGGCCGACTACGGCCACTACGGGCCCTTGTTCATCCGCATGTCCTGGCATGCCGCCGGCACGTATCGCATCGCCGATGGTCGCGGCGGCGGCGGCGAGGGCCAGCAGCGGTTTGCGCCGCTGAACAGTTGGCCGGACAACGCCAATCTCGACAAGGCGCGCCGGCTGCTCTGGCCCATCAAGCAGAAGTACGGCCAGAAAATTTCTTGGGCCGATCTGCTGATCTTGGCCGGCAATGTGGCTTATGAATCGATGGGCTTCAAGACCTTCGGCTTCGGTTTTGGCCGGCCCGACGTCTGGGAGCCCGAAGACATTTTTTGGGGTCCGGAGGACACGTGGCTGGGGGACGAGCGCTACAGCGGCGACCGGGAACTCGCCAAGCCGCTCGCCAACGTGCAGATGGGCCTGATCTACGTCAATCCCGAGGGACCGGGGGGCAACCCCGATCCGCTCGCTGCGGCCAAGGACATCCGCGATACTTTTGGCCGCATGGCCATGAACGATGAAGAAACCGTTGCGCTCATCGTGGGCGGCCACACGGTCGGCAAGACGCATGGTGCTGCGCCGGCGGTAGGGAATGTCGGCCCGGAACCAGAGGGCGCCTCGATCGAGGAGCAAGGCCTAGGCTGGAAGAACAAGTTCGGCAGCGGCAAGGGTTCCGATGCGATTACCAGCGGGCTTGAAGGCGTATGGACCAACAATCCGACCACATGGGACAACGGGTTTCTGGAGAACCTGTTCAAGTACGAGTGGGAGCTGACGACGAGCCCTGCGGGCGCGAAGCAGTGGACGCCCAAGAATCCCGAGGCGAACGACACTGTGCCCGATGCACACGAGGCGTCCAAGCGGCACGCGCCGACGATGCTGACGACAGACCTGTCGCTGCGAATGGATCCGATTTACGGGCCGATTGCGAAGCGCTTCTACGACAACCCAGACCAGCTTGAGGACGCGTTTGCCAAAGCCTGGTTCAAGTTGCTTCACCGCGACATGGGTCCCCGCTCACGCTATTTGGGCCCCTGGGTCCCAGAGGCGCAGCTTTGGCAAGACCCGATACCACCCGTCGATCACGTGCTGGTCAGCGAACAGGATATCGTCGCCCTCAAGCGCACGGTCCTCGACTCTGGTTTGTCCGTCCCTGAGTTGGTTTCCACAGCCTGGGGCGCTGCCGCCAGCTTCCGTGGCACCGATAAACGTGGTGGTGCCAACGGCGCGCGGATTCGCCTGGCGCCGCAAAAGGATTGGGAGTCCAATGAGCCGCCGCGGCTGGCAAAGGTCCTGACAGCCCTTGAGCGCATCCAGAAAGACTTCAACGGCTCGCAGTCCGGCGGCAAGAAGGTTTCGCTTGCCGATCTGATTGTCCTCGGCGGGTGCGCTGCCGTCGAGGAAGCGGCCAGAAAGGCCGGATACAAAATTAGCGTCCCGTTCGCGCCGGGTCGCACCGATGCCTCGCAGGAACAGACGGATGAGAGCATCTTTGATGTGCTCGAACCGATCGGCGACGGGTTCCGCAACTATTTCCGAGCGGAAGACCCCCTGTCGCCGGAGACCCGTCTGCTGGACCGGGCCAACCTCTTAAAGCTGACCGCGCCCCAGATGACGGTTCTCGTCGGCGGCATGCGCATGCTCGGTGCAAACCACGGGCAATCGAAGCACGGCGTGTTCACCGACAAGCCGGGCACGTTGAGCAACGACTTCTTCGTGAACTTGCTCGACATCGGCACAGCGTGGAGACCTTCCGTCTCGGACAAGAACGTGTACGAGGGCAATGATCGCACTACGGGCAAGACCAGGTGGACCGCGACGGCTGCCGACCTTGTCTTCGGGGCGCATTCTCAATTGCGCGCGCTGGCCGAGGTCTACGCGTGCGACGACGGGAAGGAGAGATTCGTGCGCGACTTCGTGGCGGCGTGGAACAAGGTCATGAATCTCGATCGCTACGACCTGCTCGGCCGGGGAAACGGTCGACGCGCGGTTGCAGCCGCGCTCTAAGCGAGTGTGACGACACCGCTGCAGCAAGCGTGGGCGCACCTCCCGAGGGTCGCCTGCGCCTCGTTGCTCGGGCGCGTCGCTCAACATCATGTGAGGCAAGTCCATGGATCAAGACACCGCGAACCTGATCGCTCGCCTCAACTCGGTTGCTGTCTCCGTGGAGGACTTGATTTTTGCGAGCCACGAAGTTCATAACCTTCCGCCTGAGAAACGGAATTGGGAGGGGCAGACGAGCTGCGTTGCGCGTCTCTTTAAAGGGCAACATTACAAGGCGTTTGCGGTTCATTGCAGGCTGCAAGCCGTGGCTGCCCTTATCACAAGCGGCAAACTCCCTCTGGCCCTTGTCGCTGAAATGAGCGAGGGCGGCCGAATGGTCGCTGAACCGGTATTTACTGCTGCTGCGAAAGAACCAATTCTCTTTACGGAGAAGGAGCCGTTCTTCAATACCGAATCCTTTATTGAGGCTGTACTCCGACACAGTGGCGCGGAGGGACATGCCTAACCGCCTTGCCGATTACACGACGGGGGATTATTTCAAATCGGACCCGCGGCGCCGATCTTCCAGACAGCGCAGGACGCGCTAACGTGATCCCAGTGCACGTTTACGGTTAGCAGCAGTGGACGGCGCTTCGGGTCGCTGGTACTGGGTATTGAACGTCCGTTTCGGAGTGAGACGACAGTCCGTTGTGGGTCGAGTCCGGAAACTGACTTCGCGCGGAAGCGCATCGTTCGATGCCCGTCATCCATGGAGCTGCACCGATAAACGCAAGGGCCGAATTCCGGTTCCGGTC
>NZ_JBYSWU010000041.1:0-73611 GCF_058781505.1 Paraburkholderia sp. FW306-2-2C-D06C
CCCGCCCCCGACGCACTCCCATTCCTGGCACCGCTATCGCCCGCGCTACCTGACGAAATCCCGTTCCCGTTTCCCTTTCCGCTCCCACTGCCGTTCTGCGAACCGGTCGCCGATGTCGAGCCAATAGCCGCAGTCATCCCAGTCCCGCCAGCCACCACCAAACCGTCGTATTCGCGCTTGCAACCAATCGTGTCGACTATTGGACAATCGGTCGGCAAAGCTTGCGCCAGCGTCGGCCTCGCCGAGTCGGTCGGCGGCGCGACAGGTGCCGCCGGATTAGTTTGAGCACCAGCCATCGCAGCATACAGACTCACGGCAACTGCCAGGACCGCCTTGCATGTCCCCAATGCCCTTGTTTCCCCTTTGTACTTTTTCATTTCCCTCTCCTAACCATCTTACAAAGTCAGATTCATATAGCCAGCGAATCTCTGTTCACTGTCGAAAGTGAAACGTCAAAACCTGTTCACCAGTGCTTCGCGCCACTCGAAAATCGCGTCGCGCCCGGCATCTTTCTCGCGGAAAAGCCCGGTCCGATTTGATATGCCCTGAGAGAAACCGTTGGCTGTGCGCGAACAAAGTCGTGGAAAGATCACAGCAGGACTTGATGGAAGTTCACGTTATGCAGAGATCAACTCACCGACCGTGCGCTACCCCACGCAAAGCGATATCGCCAGCTTTTTTCAATCAAATTCGCAGTCGATTCGTCAAATAGCGTCATTTCCCGATCTTGAAGACCGCTACATTTTTTCTTCGATCAGGCAGTCCGAATGGTTATTTTTATTTAACATTCAGCCCGCCTCGGCATATGAATCAGGCGGTTGTACTTCGGGGCCGAGCCTTGGCGCAGAAGCCGCATGAAGGTGCGACCGAGGTCTGCTTTCGAGGCGGGAAACAGGCGGCGAAACGACGATGAAGCGTTCGAACGCTTCATATAAGCGTTTATCCGAACATAGGGGAGAGATTAGAAGGGCGGGAGTGAGGGCAATCACACAGACAGCGCAAACCGAGCGGGTTTACTCTGCCATCCAATTGCCCTTTGTCTGTCAGTATTACGCTGAATACGGCGCTCGAATCAAAGCGCCGCAATTACGCCGCCACCGACATACAAAATATGTCCATTGACGAAATTCGATGCATCGCTGAATAGAAAGACCGCGGCGCGTGGGAACCAATCGGCACGCGGTAACCGGTCAGAACCGGACCGTCGGCGCCGGGTGCGCCGAGAAAATCAGCAGCGCCGCCAGCGACAGCAAACCGAACATCACCGCGCGACTGTTGAAGTGCGTCGTCAGCGGCAACAACGCGATCGACGCGCCACCGGCACGGGTGCCCTATAAGAGCAAGATGTGGGCGAACGTGAGGCGCGCGTCGACATGGCGTAACAGCAGATTGCCTGGCACTTCGAATAACACGTGCGAAGGCCTGTTGCGACAACTGGCGGTTGACGCGGCGAGGGCCGATTGAGCGCCAGCGGGACTGCGCGCCGCTCCGCTCCGCTCCGCTCAGCTCAGCTCAGTTCAGTTCAGTTCAAACAGTCCCGCCCCGCTCAAGCCACCTCGACCACGATCTTGCCTCGCGCGCTGCCGTCGGTCAGCGCGTCATAAGCCTGCTGTGCCGAACCTGGATCGAAGCGGCGCGCGTCGAGACGCGGCGCGAGCTTGCCTTCTTCCGCGAGCCGCGTCGCCGTGCGCAGCATTTCGCCGTGATGCGCGCGGCCTTCGCCGGAAAGCAGCGCGTGCAGCGTGAACACACCCGAATACGTGGCTTCCCTAAACGAGAGTGGCGCCAGCGCATGCGTGCCCCAGCCGAGCGCGCTCACCACATGGCCGAAGTGCTTCACGGCGGCAAACGAGGCATCCAGCGTCGCCCCGCGCCGGCTCGGGCCGCGGCAGTTCAGTGAGTTCGAGCGGACCGTTGTATTGCTTCAGAACCAGCGCTTGCACGGACATGATGGTTTCCCGGAGGTTGGCGACGATTGTGTCGATACGCGCATAATCGTCCATGCGAAAAGGCAGCCGCGCCGACCTGGCAGCGGCGTACACGGGCGAAGACGGTGGCGCCGGTCAGACGCTCATCAGCATGGACAGCGCCTTCGGCGCGCTGCCCGACGTCGTGTGGATCAAGCGGATGCTGCCGCAAGCGCGCGTTGCGTTCGGCAGCAACAATCGCGGCGCGCAGGCACGCATGTGCGCGGAAGGCGCGGGCCTCGCGGTGCTGCCGTGCCCGCTCGGCGACAGCACGCCCGGCCTCGTGCGCATCGAACTGAACGAAGCGCCGCCGGGCCGCTACGTCTGGTTCGGCCTTCACCGCGACTTGCGGCGCCTGGCACGGCTGCGGGCGCTGCTCGATATGACGATCGAGGCCGTGGGTCATATTTAGCGCGTCGGTGAAGCGCATCGATTGAGCACGTCGCAAAGTCGTGACAGCCGCTCTCGAAGCAGTGACATCAGGGGCCGCGTGATTCATCAGGGGAAAAATTGGCGCGTCCCGATGCGGCTGGAAATTTTCAAACGGGGACTACCGTGTTCTATTTTTTTGCGATTCCTGTGGTCGTCATCTTTCTGGTCAAAGCCCGCTTTGGACTATTGATCGGACTACTCAGCGGCGTGGCGACACTGGTCACCGAATACGTGCTCGTCTCCTGGCTCGGAGGAAGAGCGATGCGCAAGCAAGCCGCTCTGGCGGCGGCATCCGGCGCGGCTGCGCACGCGCAGCCGTCGGCCGACACGCTCGCGCTGGCGGCATCGCTCGCTGCGCCGGCCGCGCCGGCCACGGTCGACACCAGCGTGCGCGTCTGGCGGCCGACCGATCGCTACCTGCCGGTCGACGAATTACCTTACCCAATCGGCCGCCGTTCCTTCGACGAGCGCGACAACGAACAATTGCTGCCCAGCTATATCGGCGAGACCGCCTGCTTCGATCGCATCGGGTTCGCTTTGAGCGATAACGTCAAGCGCGAACCGAACGCCGAAGCGCTTTTACACAAGCAGTTGTACGAGGGCTTCAGGGAAGCGATCGGCTCGTATCTGGACATCGAAACAGGCGAGGACGGCACGCCGGCCGCGATGGTCAGTTTCGATGAGCTGGCGACGTTTCCCACCTTCGCGCACTTCAGGAACGGCTCGCGCGCGCTGCTTACCGCTGCGTTCCGCTCGCGTGACGCGGTGTGGGGCGGACTGCGCCACGACGGCGAGAGCTTTCGCTTCCCGCTCGGTCATCTGGTCGGCATCCGTTTCATGGTGTGGGTGCCCGCGCGCGGCGGTGGCGGGTATACGGTCGATCTCGTCTTCAACGTGCCGCGCAAGCAATCGGCGCTGAAAGGCCCCTCGCCCTACAACTCGTTTTACACCGGCTTCAACCTCGATTTGCCCTACTCCGAGCTGAATTCGTTTTCGGTATTTGCCGCCCTCACCGACATCGCACTGCTGTTCGACGTACGCGCGCGATGCGACACGGCATCGGATGTTTGAGCCGCAGCTTGAGCCGCGCTCAGACAGAAAAATAGCGGCCCCAGCCCCCGAGTGCAGGACGTGCAAAGTCTGCGCGATTCGACTGAAGAATTTTCGCTGGTGCTCGGCGACCTGTTCGGTCTCGCCGAGCGGATCAAGCTTCTGCAGGAAGAAATCGCCGCGCGCCTGACCGAACCAGCCAATCGCACGCTCTTCACGCTGACGCTCGTTACGGTCCTCGCTCTGTCGATCAACATCATCGCCGGCCTGTTCGGCATGAACGTCGGCAGCATTCCGCCGGCGGAAAACCGGCACGGTTTCCGGGTCATGGTGATGATGGTGGCGAGCTTCACGGCGCTCGCCGGATCGTGGGGTTTTCGCTGGCGCGCCGGGCGCTGAGCGCGCGCCACGAGGCAACGTCTGTATCAGGCACGGGAACTGCTGCACCCATATTGCGTCACACCCCTGTCCCCGGCCGATTCCGGCGGGGGCAAAGAGGACGGCGACAGCCGAACCTCCCATAACGAACGCATAGGGAGAGCCATCATGCGCAGACGACAATTCATCACCACCACCGGCGCCGTCCTGGCGACGGCGGGTCTTGGCCTCGCCGGCTGCACCACCACGTCTCCGTCTTCGAGCGCGTCTGCTTCGGCCAACGCGGGCAAGCGCGACACGATCAACGCCGGCGTCGATTCAACCCTCGAACGGCTTTATGCGAACGTCTCCGGCTCGCGCGAACTCGTTGCGAAAGCGCGCGGCGTGCTCGTGTTCCCGTCCGTCATCTCGGCCGGCTTCTGGGTCGGCGGACAATATGGCGAAGGCGCGTTGCGCGTCGGCGGACGCACGGCGGGTTACTACAGCACGGTCGCGGGTTCGTTCGGCTTGCAGATCGGCGCGCAATCCAAGGCGCTCATATTCCTTTTTATGACGCAGGATGCGCTCGACAAATTCCTCGGCAGCCAGGGGTGGGCGGCGGGTGCCGACGCGACGGTCGCCGTGCTGAAGGTTGGCGCCAATGGCGCGATTGATACTTCGACGGCTACCAGCCCGGTCGAGGCTTTTGTGCTGACTAATAGCGGGCTGATGGCTGGGGTGTCGCTGGAAGGCACCAAGATTTCACGATTGATTATTTGAGCCAACGGGCCCCTTGCGTAGCGCTTTTTGGTTGTACGCCGCAGGCAAGCAGACAAAAAGCGCCGCGCAGGCAAGAAACAGCGTTTCAGCCGGCTGGCAAGGTCAGCGAGGCCACTTCGCATCGAGGCCGCTGCCGCAAAACATCCGGCGCCAACAGCAGCTTGGCTGCCCTGACCCCGGCGCCCATCACAATCTGAGCGCGCTCCATCACGGCAGCATCGACGAGAATGCGCCAATCGTCCGGCAAGCCGAAGGCCGTAATCCCGCCGAACTCCATTCCGCTATGCTCCACAGCGGCCTCCCGCCTGGCAAACGAAAGCCGCTGCGCGCCAAGCGCCGCCTTCACCGCGCCGTTGATATCCAGACGCAACGACCCCAACGAGACCAGCGCCGCATAGTGCTCGGCGCCCTCCTTCCTGTAGCGAATCACAATCGTATTCGCGCAGTCTTCGAGACCAAAGCCATAACGCGCGCTGAATTCGGCGGTATCGGAGGCGTCGTCGCTGACCGCGAACACCGTGACGCCCCGGACCGGCAACTGTTCGACGACATGCGCAGGCAAATGCGCGCCCAGTTGTTCTGCTGGAATAACGTCCAGCTGCTGTACGAGTTCGTGCGAGTGCATAGGGACAGGAATGTGAGGATCCACCGGCATTCTAACGGCACACCTGACTCGCGCGCGTCAAAGAGACTCGCGGTCCGCCTTGTTATAGTGGCAGGCACACAGTTTGCGAAAAGCCTCGATGCGGGAAACTGCTTCGAGACCACGTCAACACCGCATCCGGTGTCAGGATCCTATTGAGAACACGACCATGGATATGGACACGCTTTCCGCCGACAACCTGCAGATGATGGCCCGCAAGCAGGCCAACTGGGCAATCGGCGCATTCAAACAGTTTGCCGACGACCGCTGCGCAGCCATGGCCGCCAGCATCGCGTTCTATGCGGCGTTCTCGCTGGCGCCGACGCTGGTCATGGTGATTGCCGTGGCCGGCTGGTTTTTCGGCGCAGAAGCGGCGCGCGGCGAACTGTTCGACCACATTCATGGCCTGCTCGGCGACCAGGCCGCCGCGGGCGTGCAAACCATCGTCGAGAACGCGCATCACAGCGGCAACGCGGGCGGCATCGCAGCGATCATTTCGTTCACGATGCTCGCGATCGGCGCATCAGCCACCTTCTCGTCGCTCAACAGCGCACTCAATATAGTGTGGCCCAACACTGGGCCGCGCTCGTCGAGCGTGATGGCGATGGTGCGGGTCCGGCTGATTTCGTTCGGCCTCGTACTGGGTGTCGCGTTTCTGCTGATCGTCTCACTCGTGCTCGATACGGCCATCACCTTCGTCGGCAAGTGGCTCTGGGGCGACTCTCCCTACGTGGTGATCGGCAACCTGCTGCAACTCGGGGTCGGCTTGCTGGTGCTGGCGTTCGCGTTTGCCGGTTTGCTGAAGTTCTTGCCCGATGCCCGGGTGCAGTGGCGCGATGCGTTTGTCGGCGGGATTGTCGCGGCCGTGCTGTTCTCGGCGGGCAAGAAGCTGTTTGCCCTGTATATCGCTCATGCTGGAATGGAGAGCTCGTTCGGCGCGGCCGGCTCGCTCGCGGTGTTGCTGATGTGGCTGTACTTCTCAGCCGCCGTGCTCCTGCTCGGCGCGGAATTCTCGGCGGCGCGCGGCCGCTTGCACGACCCGCGCGGCAAATGGGGCATGCAGGACAACGCGCCCGCAGGCAGCCGCGCAAAGCTCGCTTCGGTGCTGGCTGCGTCGACGGTGTTGGCGGATGCGGCGCCACGCGCAGACGAGAGCGCGGCCAGCAGCGCTAACGCCACCAGCGCCGCTCCCGCGCCCGGCGCGGCGGCGGCGCTTTCCGCCTCCGCTCGAGGCACGGCTTTCTCGCGGGGCCAGGCGCGGCGCAAAGCATCCGCGCGCACTACCGCGGTCAAGATCGGCCGCAGCGTCGTGCATGCAGAAGCGCAAGCCACACGCGCCGCGGCCGTCACGCTGGTGGAAGCGAGCCGCAAAGCCGTCGCGGCAGACCGTTATGTCCGGCGGCATCCATGGGGCTCGGTACTGCTGGCAGCGGTCGCCGGGCTCGCCGTCGCCACGGTGGCGCGCCGTGGCGCTAATGACGACGCAAGCGGTGCGTGAAACGAAGGCCCCACGCCAGTGCCGCAAGTCGGCGCATGTGACCGGAAGCGGCTCGAAGATCGCACGCTCATGCGCCGCGCATTCCACAACCTGAAAGTTATGTCCAGCGCGCTCGTCAACTGAGACGCGTTCCAACTTTTATGCGGCCACTACGGATCCGGCGCAAAAAACAGACGACTAAATTACAAAACCCCTTCAAATAAGTGTCTAAATTGCAGGCACCGAACCCTTCACTGTCAACAAAACAACAATAATGCTCAGTCAACGAATAAATATTGCCAAAACAGCAATAATCCTTGACGTGCTTTAAATACAAGGCGTTGCGCGTTGTGTCACATTTTGGAGACACTCTTTTTTTTCCTGTTCTTGCCGATAGAGACGGTGAGCTATTCTCCTTTCCGCAACAAAGAAACTAATCATCTGCGTGGAGAAATGGATGAAACGAATCGCACTGTCTACCCTCTCGCTGGCGCTCCTCGGCGTCACCGGCGTGGCACACGCTCAAAGCAGCGTTACCCTGTACGGTTTGATCGATGAATCGATCCAGTATGCACACAACACGGCCGTTGCCGGCGTAAACAAGAACCAGGTCGGCTTGGTCGCAGGTAACCTGCAAGGCAGCCGCTGGGGCTTGAAGGGCACGGAAGACCTGGGCGGTGGCCTGAAGACGATTTTCCAGTTGGAAAGCGGCTTCAATCCGAACAACGGCAAGATGGGGAATTACAACAACTCCGACAAGCTGTTCGGCCGTCAAGCCTACGTTGGTCTGACGCACGACAACTACGGTACGCTGACGTTCGGCCGTCAATATGACCCGGTCGTCGACCTCGTTCAGCCGCTGACGGCAGACAACTACTTCGGCAGCACGTTCACGACCCCGGGCGACGTCGACAACAACGACAACAGCTCGCGCACGAGCAGCGCAGTCAAGTACACCTCGCCGGTGTGGAGCGGCTTCCAGTTCGAAGGCATGTATGCATTCGGCGGCATCGCCGGCCAGACGGGTTCGGGCCAGACGTGGTCGGGCGCTGCAACGTACGCAACGGGTCCGTTCAGCATTGCTGCCGGCTATTTCCGCGCAGACAACACCACCTCGGCAGCAGCTCGTGCCCTCAACGGCGGCTGGGCCTCAGCCTCGACGTCGGACGCCACGTTCAACAACCAGGTCAGCAGCGGCTACATCGCAGCGAAGTCGATCGGCATCGCTTCGGTGGCAGTGCAATACGTTACGGGTCCGTTCACGGCCAACCTGCGCTACAGCAATGCGCAGTACAAGCCGGACGCAGCGTCGGGCTTCAGCTCGACCGAGAAGTACAACGTCGGCGGCGCGTACTTCGGCTACCAGGCAACCCCGGCAATGCTGGTGGGCGTGGGCTACATCTACACGAAGGCTAGCGGCGATACGAGCGCAACGTATCACCAGGTCTCGCTGGGCGGCGACTACAACCTGTCGAAGCGCACGGACATCTACTTGGTTGGCGCGTATCAACACGCCAAGGGCAACCAACGCCTTGCGGCAGGTCCGAGCGGCGTTGTGAACGCAGGCGCAGCAATCGGTTCGTACAGCTACAACTCGGCTACCAGCTCGCAAGAAGTCGTCAGCCTGGGCATCCGCCACAAGTTCTAATCGAGCTTGACGGACTGCTGAAGCAACACGCAGCTGAAAACCAGCCACGGGTGATAAACCCGTGGCTGGTTTTTTTTCGTCCGTGGTTTGTGATTTGTGATTTGGCGCAGCGGAGCCGGTCGGCACATGCAAGACCTGGCCGGACGCACGCTCACGCGCGCATGCGTCGCGCGTCCAGGGCGATCTCAACAGAGAATAAAAAAGGCCGCCAGCGAAGCCTTTACAGGCTCGTGACGACCTTGGTGTGATGCTCGCAGCTGAGAGGATTCAGGGAAGCCTCGTCCGCCCTGATTTGACGATCTGACGATCTGACGATCCGGCTAACGCCGCTGAACCTTCCCCTTGTCCGACTGCGCCAGCGTCTGCGCCGGCTTCACTTCGAGTTCGTGCTCCACGCCGTCGGCGCCCACCGGCGCGCGATGCAACACCAGCGCGCGCTCGCGCTGCTGCAGCGGCACATGAGGCGAGTCCTGCCAGTCAGGATCGGGAATCTCGCCGAACACCTGACGCAGCCGCTCGCCCCACGTGCGGTGAATCATCTCGAAGTACGCATTGTCGTGATCGATCGAGACGAAGCGCGTGACGCGCAGCGAATCCTTTTCGTACACCAGCAGATCGAGCGGCAAACCGACCGACAGATTCGAACGCAAGGTAGAGTCCATCGAGATCAGCGCGCACTTGGCGGCTTCGTCGAGCGGCGTGGACGGCGTCAGCACGCGATCGATGATCGGCTTGCCGTATTTGGCCTCGCCGATCTGGAAATACGGATTCACCGCCGACGCCTCGATGAAATTACCCGCCGCGTAGATCATGAACAGGCGCGGCCGGTTGCCCGCGATCTGGCCGCCCAGAATGAAGCTGCAATTGAACTCGACGCCGAATTCCTGCAACGCCTCAGCCTCACGCTGGTGCACGCAACGCACCGCGCGGCCGATCACGCGCGCCGCGTCGGCCATGGTGGGCGCGGTCCAGAGCGTCGGCTGGGCGGTATCGGCCGGCTCGGTGAGTTCGTGCAGCACCGCTTGCGTCAGCGACAGATTGCCGGCGCCGAGCAGCACGAGCATGCGTTCGCCCGGCATCTCGAACACCGACATCTTGCGCGCGGTGCTGATGTGATCGACGCCCGCGTTGGTGCGCGTGTCCGAGAGGAACACGAGCCCGTCGTCGACGGACATCGCGACACAATAAGTCATAAGAAAAAGTACCCGCAAAAAACGACAGAACGCCGCTATTGTAATGCGGCGCGCACATGCCTCGATCGCGTATTACGGCCTTTTGCGGGCCTTTTCTGAACGGCTGCGAGCGCTGACGCGCGTTCGCGCCGCCCTGCCAGGCCCACCGTGGCTGCTATTGCGAGAGCTGCGCGCTGACGCTCACGGACACCTCCAGCTGCTCTTCCAGGCCGCCGATGCGCCGCCCGCGCACCGGCGCGGCGGCTTCATAATCGCGCGCGGCAGCGAGCCGGCAGAAGCGTTCGCTGGCAAACCCGGCATGCGTCACGTCGACGGAAATCCAGCCACTGCCGTCGAGCCACACGTCGACCCACGCATGGCTTGCCGCCTGCGGCACATCGCCCGGTTCGATGTAGCCGCTCACGTAGCGCGCCGGAATGCCGCGTGCCCGGCAGCAAGCCAGCATCAGATGCGCATGGTCCTGACACACGCCGTTGCCGAGCGCGAGCGCTTGCGCGGCAGTGCTGGTCACTTCGGTGATGCCCGGACGGTATTTCACACGCTGCACGATTTGTTCGGACAGTTCGATCAGCCCGCCCGGCGTTGTCAGGACCGGCACCGATTCGGCCAGTTCGCGGACCGCCGCGTCGGCCTCGGTGAGACGCGTCGCGCAGGTGAAGTGCTCGAGCGGAATCGGCCCGACGTTATCGGGCAGCCGGCCATCGATCAGGGCAATCGTGTCGACTTCCCCGGCCACGTGCAGGTGGATCTCGCTATGCGGCTTGTTGATGACCAGCGTGTGCAGCGCGTTGCCGTACGCGTCGAAGGTGGCGTCGAGCTTGCCGGGCGCATCGATGCTCCAGCGCCGCACCACCTGCGAGGCGCCGCTTGCCGGCGTCAGACGCAGTTGCTGGATCGAATAATGGACCGTCGCTTCGTAGCGATAGGAGGTGTCGTGGCGGATCGTCAGGTACATATAAAAAACTCCGTCAGGCGACTGGCAGCATCAGATAGGTGCGAGCAACCAGATTGCCGAGTTCGAACACGCGGGCAAGAAACTGCGTGAGATAAGCGTGCAGGCCGGTTTCGAAAATCTGCCGGATGTCGGAGTACACCAGTTCGGCGCGCAGCTTGCCGGCGAAGCGTTCACACTGATTCGAGCCTTGTGTGCGCAGCATCGCCAGATTCGTGCAGACGCCGTCGAGCGATGCCAGCAGCGAACGCGGCATCTGCTGGTTCAGGATCATCAGTTCGACCACCCGCGCCGGCGTCACCACATCGCGATACACCTTGCGATAGATTTCGAGCGCCGACACCGAGCTGAGAATCGAGGTCCAGTAGTAGAAATCTTCGAGCTGGCGCGCGGCATCGCGTGAATTCGGTTCGACGTCGGCAAAGCGCACGTCGAGAATCCGCGCGGTGTTGTCGGCCCGTTCGAGAAACGTGCCGAGCTGCGTGAAGAAGAACGCGTCGTCTTGCAGCGCGGTGCCGATCGTCACGCCGCGCGACAGATGCGAGCGGAACTTCACCCACTCGAACAGCGCGCCCGGGTTGCCCACGGCCTGACCGGATGCGGTGCGCTCGTTGAACTCCAGCCAGGTGTCGTTGATGGTTTCCCACCATTCGGTCGTCAAGGTGCCGCGCACCGCGCGGGCGTTTTCGCGCGCGGCCTGCAAACACGAATGAATGCTCGAGGGATTGGTCGAATCGGCCACCATGAAATCGAGCACGTTATCGCGGGTCGGTTCGTCGTAGCGCTGCGCGAACGCGGTTTCGAGTTCGGAGATGCGCAACACGGAACGTTGCGCGCGCGATTCCTGCTCCGGCGTCTGCGGCAACAGTTGCGCCTTCAGGTTGATGTCGAGCATGCGGGCGGTGTTCTCCGCGCGCTCCATGTAGCGGGCCATCCAGAAGAGGTGATCGGCGGTGCGGCTTAGCATGACGGCATTCCGTATCTGATGACGCGGGGCCCTTGAACAAGGCCCGCGCTGGTTATCCGTGTGCGCCGGCGGCGTACGTGGTGCGTCGCCGGCTTGTCGGGTTGTGGTTGCGGCTGCAATTGCGATTGCGTGAGCAACTACCTCGGCAGACCCGTCAGTCGACCATCCAGGTGTCCTTGGTACCGCCCCCTTGCGATGAATTGACGACCAGCGAGCCCTCCTGCAACGCGACGCGCGTCAGCCCGCCGGCCACCATCGTGACGGTCTTGCCGGACAGCACGAAGGGCCGCAAGTCGATATGGCGCGGCGCGATGCCCGCGTCGACGAAAGTCGGACACGCGGACAACGCCAGTGTGGGCTGCGCGATATAGCCCGCGGGGCGCGCGATCAGGCGCTCGCGGAACGCTTCGATTTCGGCTTTCGTGGACGCCGGTCCCACCAGCATCCCGTAGCCGCCCGCACCGTGCACTTCCTTCACGACGAGTTCAGGCAGATGCGCGAGCGTGTACGCGAGATCGTCGGGCTTGCGGCACTGGTAGGTCGGCACGTTGTTCAGGATCGGCTTTTCACCGAGGTAGAACTCGATCATGTCCGGCACGTACGGGTAGATCGATTTGTCGTCGGCGATGCCGGTGCCCATGGCGTTCGCGAGCGCGACACGCCCGGCGCGATACGCGGTCAACAGACCCGGCACGCCGAGCGCCGAATCGTTGCGGAAGGCGAGCGGATCGAGAAAGTCGTCGTCGACGCGGCGGTAGATCACGTCGACGCGCTTCGGCCCCTGCGTGGTGCGCATGAACACATAGTTGTCGTCGACGAACAGATCCTTGCCTTCCACCAGTTCGACGCCCATTTGCTGCGCGAGGAACGTGTGCTCGAAATACGCGGAGTTGTACATGCCCGGCGTGAGCACCACCACGACCGGATCGTCGACGCCCTCGGGCGCCACCGAACGCAGCGTATCGAGCAGCAGATCAGGATAGTGAGCGACCGGCGCAATGCGGTTCTGCACGAACAGTTCGGGGAAAAGCCGCATCATCATCTTGCGGTTTTCCAGCATGTAGGACACGCCCGACGGCACGCGCAGATTGTCTTCGAGCACGTAGAATTCGCCCTCGTCGCCGGCGCGCACCACGTCGACCCCGGCGATATGCGCGTAAACACCGAGCGGCACATTCACGCCTTGCATTTCGGGCCGGTACTGCGCGTTCGTATAGACCTGATCGGCCGGCACGATGCCGGCGCGCACGATATTGCGCTCGTGATAAACGTCGTGGATAAACAGGTTGAGCGCCTGCACGCGCTGTCGCAAACCCGCTTCCAGCGTCTGCCATTCGTGGCGCGGAATGATGCGCGGAATCAGATCGAACGGAATCAGCCGCTCGGTCCCCGACAGATCGCCGTTCACCGCGAAGGTGATGCCGACCCGGCGGAACAGCAGGTCCGCTTCGGCGCGTTTGCGCGCGATCGCTTCATTGCCCTGCTTCATCAGCCATCGTTCGAAGCGTGCGTAGTGTGGCCGCACGGCATCGTCATGATGACGCATCTCGTCATAGCATCGCATGTCACGCCCCGCTCTTGTTGTCGGATAGAAGGCGAATGCGCTGCGCATTCGGTGTTCGACAATCGTTGTAGCAAACGCTATGCCATTGAGCATTTTCGCGTGTAAACCGCCGCCTGTGCACGCGAACAGCGCATCCGACCAGCGCGGCTTCGCTGCCATCGTACTGCGACGGCCCATGATGCGCTAGTACGGTGCATGGGCGGCACCGCGGTGTGCCGCGGCGGCCATCGCCGACCGGGCCCGAATCCGCACCAAACGCGCACAGGAGCAGCACAGGAGCGGCGCCGAACACACGCCAGTTTCGTGGTGCGAGGCCGGCTCGCGTGCGGTGCGTTTGCGGTGCGTTTGCGGCGACCCCGTAAAACAACCGGCAACGCGCATGAAAAAATCCCCGCGGATTCGCATCCGCGGGGATTCAGACAACTTGCATGGCCTGCCGGCTCACGCATTCGCCGTGGTTAAAAAACCGCGGCAACGCATGAAGCGCGATCAGGCTGCAGCTGCGTCTTTCAGCTTCTTCAGCGGACGTGCCTTGATGCGCACGCTAGCCGGCTTGGCCGGGAACCAACGCTCTTCGCCCGAGAACGGGTCTTTGCCAAAGCGCTTCTTCTTCGCCGGCACAGCTTGCACGACGATCTTCAGAAGACCCGACAGCGTGAATTCGCCAGCGCCCTTCTTATGCACGGCGCCGAGGATCGTGTCTTCGAGCGCGGCCAGCACGGCCTTGACGGTCTTCGGTTCCACAGCGGCGCGTTCAGCGACGTGTGCAGCCAGCGAGGCCTTCGTGAAGGTGTCCTTGATCGGCGACGGTGCGCTGGACGCCTTCACGGCGACCTTCTTAGCTGCGACGGCTTTCTTCGCAGGGACTTTCTTTGCAGCAACCTTCTTGGTCGGTACCGGGGCAGCAGCCTTCTTGGCCACCTTTTTTGCGGAAGTCGGCATGTTTCTCCTACCTGTTGTGGTCAGTGAATTGCACGAAGCGCACACGGTATGCGCACGCTTCAACGCCGGATTCTACAAGCGCTAATGCGATTTGCGCGACTCTTTTGTGTATAACAGCGCGGGTTTGTTGCGCGGCGCAGACTGCGCAACACATTTTGATGCTTGTTTTAGCGGGTATTTAGCGGGTGAGCGTGCGTCGAAGAGCGCTGCAATACGAACACGTAACGCGCGTTACAGCACGTTTCGATGCATGAAAGCAGACACATTCGAGTGCGCCGGCGATTCGGTCACGGTCAGTCAAGTTCGGTTACACGACGGAAAAAACACGCGCCTCGCAGCGAAAGGATGGCGAGGCGGGAATCGCGTGCGACGCCGTAGCCGGCGCGATCGGCCGGCCTTCGAAGCGGTACTCGCAATCGTAATCGTCCTCGATGATCACCGCGCCGCGTTTCTGCGCCCATTCGAGCAACTCGACGCGCCGTTCGAGACTCATCGGCATACCGAGCGGAAACTGATGCGACGGCGTGACGTAGACGAGCCGCGCCCTGTCCGGCAGCTGCACACGATCAGACCTTCGCTATCCACCGGCACCGGCACCGGCACGACGCGCGCGCCGGTGGCCGTGAAGCAGGCGTGGGCGGGCGCATAGGTCCTTGCCGCCCTTCGCGAGCTTCGTATAGAGCGGCGCGAGCATCGGGCTCAGCAGCATGATCCAGATCGGATTGAGCGCCTGGAACTGCGCGGCGCTCCACGAGAACAGCGTCACGCCGAACCGCGAAAAGCGCGGATCGACGTTGCGCAGCGCGAACAGCGTGAGCGACGTCGACGTCTGCACGCGCACCCTCCGCCAGGCGGGGGAGATTCTGCAAATAGATGCATTCTTCGTCACTCAGGGAATTGACTGAGCGTGCTCAATTACCCGCCCTTACGTGCAATCCGGGATTCGTTTCGCGGTCGCTCCGCGCAAAAATAGCCTTTGACGTCATGCCTTTAAAGGCCTCAGATACTCAACACGCATAGCAGAACGCGCTCTGTGCAAACCGCGGTTCTTGCCCAAATGCCTCGCGAAATCCCTTGGCCCATCGGCCAAATCGGCGGGTGCCCTTTTCGCTTCTGGCAACATAGCGTGTTGTCTAGAAAACGCGTTCCCTTGCACGACCGGCTGCTGAATGCCCGTCATCCCGGCCTGGAGCGCAATCAAACCATATTTACTTATATCAAACAAATTTTGACGGGCTAATTTCCTCCTGCTATGGTCACGACAATTCAAAAGAACAACCCGGCTCTCGAACTCGGCAGCAAAATCCGCGCGTTGCGGCAACGGCTCAAGCGCACGCTCGACGAAACTGCAACCGCGGCGGGTATTTCCAAGCCGTTTTTGTCGCAAGTCGAACGCGGTCTGGCGTCACCGTCCATCACTTCGCTGGCCGGGATTGCCAGTGCACTCGGCGTGACGATGCAGTATTTCGTCGACACACCGAGCGAAGAGCGCTGCGTGTGCCGTGGCGATCAGTTGAAGTTTTTCGGTTTTGCCGACTCCGCCAACCTGTTTGCGCGGCTGACCAATCTGACGGGCGGCCGTCAGCTCGAAGCGATCCTTGTCAGGATGCCGCCCGGGCAGAAGCGTTCGGAAGTCACCACGCATGCCGGTGAAGAGTTTATGTATGTGATCGACGGCGAAGTGCTGTTGATGCTGGAAGGCAAGACGTTCGCGTTGCACGCGGGAGACAGCGCGCACTACGAATCGACGGTGCCGCATAGCTGGACGAACACCGCGCGTGGCGAATCGGTGGTCGTCTGGGTGGGTACACCAAGACTGTTTTAAAAAGCAGGCACCTTATCCGGTTGATCCGGCCATGGATTGCCTGCATTACTCAATGTAAGGAATCCTGCATGTCGGACCAGAAACAAGGGCCGCCCCGGCCCGGGCAAAGCAGATAACCGGGCGCCCCGGCGCCAGCGCGTTTCTCTCTCGACCTTTCCCTGCGATCTCACCCGATGAAAACCCCGTTCGTCTACGCGACGGCGCTGACCACGCTCGTCCTTACGCTTCAGCCTTCCGCCTTCGCCGTCACGGTGCCCGCCGGCGTCACGCTCGCCGCCAGCCAGGAAATGACCCGCCAGGTGCCGACCGAAACCGAGTCGCTCGACCCGGCGCACATCGAATCATGGACCGGCAACACGATCGCGCTCGACCTGTTCGAAGGCCTGACGCGCATCGACGCGGCCGGCGCGGTGGTGCCGGGCGTCGCGCAGTCGTGGACGCGCACGAGCCCCGACACGTGGGTGTTCAAGCTGCGCCACGACGCGCGCTGGAGCAACGGCCAGCCCGTCACCGCGGCCGACTTCATCTATGCGTGGCAACGCGTGCTCGATCCGAAGACGGGTTCGAAGTACACGGTGCTGGTCGAATTTGTGAAGAACGCCAAGGCGATTCTCGCCGGTAAGGCGCCGCTGACAACCCTCGGCGTGCGCGCACCCGATCCGTACACGCTCGAAGTGACGACTGAAGTACCCGCCGCCTTCTTCCCGCAACTGGCCGCCATGCCGACCATGGCGCCGGTCAATCGCGCGACCGTGACGAAGTTCGGCGGCGACTGGACCCGTCCGGGCAACTTCGTCGGCAATGGCCCGTATGCGCTGACCGACTGGCAGCCGAGCAACCGGCTGGTCGGCACCAGAAGCAGCACATACTGGAACGCCAGCAAGGTCGTGATCGCGAAAGTGACCTACCTGCCGATCGAAAACGACGAAACGGCGATGCGCATGTATCAGGCCGGCCAGTTCGACTACACGTATTCGATTCCGTCGGGCATCTATTCGCAGGTGAGCAAGCAGTTCGGTTCCGAGCTGAAATCCGGTCTCCAGATCGCCACTTACTACTACAGCCTGAATAACGAAGACCCGATTTTCAAGGACAAACGCGTACGCCAGGCGCTTTCGATGGTGCTGGACCGCGACCTGCTGACCTCGCGCCTGACCGCGGACGGCGAACTGCCGATGTACGGCCTGATCTCCAGGGGCACGCAAGGCGCCGCGGTCTTCAAGCCTGACTGGGCCGCCTGGCCAATGCCCAGGCGCGTCGACTACGCGCGCAATCTGCTGAAGGCCGCCGGCTACTCGGACGCGAAGCCGCTGACGTTCACGCTCACCTACAACACCAACGATCTGCACAAGAAGGTCGCGCTGTTCGCCACCTCGGAATGGCGCACCAAGCTCGGCGTGAACGCCAGGCTGGAGAACGTCGAATACAAGGTGCTGCTCAAACAGCGCCACGACGGCAAGGTGCAAGCGTCGCGCGACGGCTGGTTCGTCGACTACAACGACGCGATGTCGTACTTCGATCTGATCCGCTGCAACAGCGTGCAGAACGACCAGCGCTACTGCAACCCGCAAGTCGACAAGCTGGTCGATGAAGCCAATCAGCAACTGGATGACGCCAGGCGCACCACCCTGCTCACCCAGGCACACGACATGGCGATGGGCGACTACCCGATGGTGCCGCTGTTCCAGTACTCGGCGGACCGGCTGGTGAAACCGTATGTGGGCGGCTACACGCTGACCAATTACGTCGACCAGCGCGCCACGCAAGACATGTATCTGATCAAGCACTGAGCACGGGAGCACCGTCATGCTGGCCTACACGCTGCGCCGCACGCTCTGGGCGATCCCGACGATTCTCGCCGTGATCACCGCGTGCTATCTGCTGCTGCACCTCACCCCGGCCGGCCCGTTCGACACGGAGAAGCAACTGTCGGCGGCCGTGCTCGCGAATCTCAACGCGAAGTATCACCTCGACGAACCGTTGTGGCTGCAGTACCTGCACTACCTCGGTTCGCTGCTGCACGGCGATCTCGGTCCGTCATTTCGCTACGCCGACTGGTCGGTCAACGATCTGGTGTGGAAAGCGTTGCCGGTGAGTCTCGGCGTAGGCGGCGTGTCGGTGCCGATCGCGCTCGCGATCGGCGTCACGCTAGGCACGCTGGCCGCCGTGCGCCGTGACCGTTTCGTCGATCATGCGGTGATGGTGCTCGGCAATATCGGCAACGTGGTGCCGCCGTTCGTGCTGGGTCCGGTGCTGGTGTGGATCTTCGCGATCCTGCTGAAGACCTCCGAAGGCCACGGCTGGCTGCCGGCCGGCGGCTGGGGCGAAGGCGAATGGCGCTATCGCGTGCTGCCGATCGTGCTGCTCACCTTCATCAACGTCGCCGCGATCGCCCGCGTGATGCGCGGCAGCATGATCGAAGTGCTGTCGGGCAACTTTATCCGCACCGCGCGCGCGAAAGGCCTGCCGGGCCGCACGATCATCCTGCGCCATGCATTGAAGCCCGCGTTGATGCCGGTGGTGTCGCTGCTCGGCTCGATCTGCATCTCGTCGATCACCGCGGCAGTGGTCACCGAATCGGTGTTCGCGCTGCCCGGTCTCGGCCAGCTGGTCGTCAACGGCGCGATCAACCGCGACTACACTCTCGTGCTCGGTCTCGTCGTGCTGACGACCGCCGTGGCCGTGCTGTTCAATCTGCTGGTCGACCTTGCGTATGCATGGCTCGATCCGCGCATCCGGTACTGATCCATGCCCCGCCCTCTTCAATCGACTGCCGCGGCGCTCGATCCGCTCGCGGCCATCGCGAAGGCGCCGCGTTCGCGCGGCCCGCTCGCCACCGCCGCGCGGCGCTTCGTGCGCAATCGTGCGGCCTTTAGCGGCTTTATCGTGCTGCTGCTGATCGTGATCGCTTGCGTGGCCGGTCCGTGGTTGCTGCCGAACGGCCCGATCGATAGCGACTGGAGCGCGATCAGCCTGCCGCCGACGTGGCAAAACATGCACTGGTTCGGCACCGACGAACTCGGCCGCGATCTGCTCGCCCGTACGCTGCAAGGCGGGCGCGTGTCGCTGGAAGTCGGCCTGCTCGGCACACTCGTATCGGGCCTGATCGGCGTCGCGTACGGCGCGAGCGCCGGCTATCTGGGCGGGCGCGTCGACGCAGTCATGATGCGCATCGTCGACATGATGTACGCGATCCCGTACATGCTGATCGCGATCCTGATGATGACGATGTTCGGCCGCGCGTTCTATCTGGTCGTATTGACCATCAGCGCGTTCTCGTGGCTCGACATGGCGCGCGTGGTGCGCGGCCAGACGCTGTCGCTGCGCTCGCGCGAATTCATCGATGCCGCCCGCGCGATCGGCGTGAGTTCGCGCTCGATCATCGCGCGCCACATCGTGCCGAATCTGTTCGGCGTGGTGGTGGTGTATGCCAGCGTGACGGTGCCGAACATCGTGCTGACGGAATCGGTGCTGTCGTTTCTCGGTCTCGGCGTGCAGGAACCGATGACGAGCTGGGGCGTGCTGATTCAGGACGGCGCGCAGAAGCTCGAGTCGATGCCGTGGCTGCTGCTGTGCCCGGCCGTGATGTTGTGCGTGACGCTGTATTGCGTGAATTTCGTCGGCGACGGTCTGCGCGACGCATTCGATCCGAAGGACCGCTGACATGCCGCTACTCGAAGTCAAAGACCTGAGCGTGCGCTTTACGCGCCGCGAGGGCGCACCCGTCGACGCCGTGCAGCGCGTGTCGTTTTCACTCGAAGCCGGCCGCACGCTCGGCATCGTCGGCGAATCGGGATCAGGCAAAAGCCAGACCGTGATGGCGCTGCTCGGCTTGCTGGCCGGCAACGGCAACGTATCTGGCGAAGCGACCTATCGCGGCAAAAACCTGCTGACGATGAACGAAGCCGCGTTGAACAAGATTCGCGGCGACCGCATCGGCATGATCTTCCAGGACCCGATGACCTCGCTCAATCCGTTCCTGACGATCGAACGGCAGATGACCGAAACGCTGCAACTGCATCGCAGGATGTCGCGGCGCGAAGCGCGCCGCCGCGCGATCGAAACGCTCGAGACGGTGCGCATTCCCGACGCCGCGCGCCGCATCGACATGTATCCGCACGAATTCTCCGGCGGCATGCGGCAGCGCGTGATGATCGCGATGGCGCTGCTTTCCGAGCCCGAAATCCTGATCGCCGACGAGCCGACCACCGCGCTCGACGTCACCGTACAGGCGCAAATCATCGAGTTGCTGCGTGAATTGAATCGTGAACGCGGCACCGCGATCATTCTGATCACGCACGACATGGGCGTGGTAGCCGGCTTGTGCGACGACGTGATGGTGATGTACGCCGGCCAGACCGTCGAGCAGGCGAGCGCCGCCGCGCTGTTCGCCGCGCCGACCCATCCGTACACGATCGGCCTGCTGAACGCGCTGCCGCGTCTGACCGACGACGACGACCGTCCGTTGCAAACCATTCCCGGCAATCCGCCGCTGCCCGGCGAAGTCGGCGCGGGCTGCGCGTTCGCGCCGCGCTGCCCGTATTGCAGCGACCGTTGCCGCGAGTCGCGGCCTGCGCTGAGCCCATCGCATCCAGGATCCGTTGCGTCGGGCGCCGTCGCGCCGGGCGCCGTCGCGCCGGGCGCCGCCGCGCTGCGCGCCTGCCACCGTCCGGCGCGGGAAATCATTGAGGCACAACACGCATGAGCGCCACTTCAACCACAAGCCAGGATCCGGCAACGCTGTTGTCGGCCGACAATCTCAAGGTGCAATTCGGCATACCGCGCGGGGGCTTTCCGTGGTCCGGCAAGGCGACGCTGCGCGCGGTGGACGGCGTGTCGTTCAACGTGCGGCGCGGCGAAACCGTAGGCCTCGTCGGCGAATCGGGTTGCGGCAAGTCCACGCTCGCGCGCGCGATCATCGGTCTCGCGCCGGTGGCGAGCGGCAGCGTGCGCTGGCTCGGCGAAGAAACCGTGCTGCCGAACGCAAAACGCGACACCTCGCGTTTGCGCCGCGACGTGCAGATGATTTTCCAGGACCCGCTCGCCTCGCTCGATCCGCGCATGACGATCGAACAGATCGTCGCCGAACCGCTCACTACATTCGGCCAGGATATCGCGCGTGCCGACGTGCAGCGGCGCGTGCTGACCATGCTCGAGCGCGTCGGCCTCAATGCGCAGCATCTGCGCCGCTATCCGCATGAGTTTTCGGGTGGTCAGTGTCAGCGCGTCGGCATTGCGCGCGCATTGATCGGCGAGCCGCAACTGGTGATCTGCGACGAGCCGGTGTCGGCGCTCGACGTGTCGATTCAGGCGCAGATCGTCAACCTGCTGCGCGATCTGCAACGCGAATTGTCGCTGTCGCTGCTGTTCGTCGCGCACGACCTCGCGGTCGTCAAGGCGATCAGCCACCGCGTGCTGGTGATGTATCTGGGACGTGTGATGGAGTTCGGCGACAAACGCGACGTCTATGGCGAGCCGCGTCATCCGTACACGCGCGCGCTGTTGTCGGCGGTGCCGGTGCCCAATCCGGCCGTGGAGCGCGCGCGCCGTCATCTGCTGCTGCGCGGCGAGATTGCGTCGCCGCTCAGCCCGCCTTCCGGTTGCGCGTTTCGCACGCGCTGCCCGGATGCGATCAACGCCTGCGCAGCGGAAATTCCCCAGCCTGTCACGCACGGCGCGAGCGCGACGCGAGTTGCGTGCATTCGCGTGAGCGACGCCCCGAAGGAAGTCCCCTTGGGGGACCGCTAAAGCGAGAAGCGAACCCTCTCTGAAGCACCACCGTATTCCCCGGCGCGGCAGGTCGCCGCGCCGAAGGATGCGTTCGTCCTGACGCCTTTTTCGTTGACGCTTATCCCGTGATCCGCTCGGTGGTCATGGCGCGCGACAAGCCGTGCATGGGCCGGCGCAATGCGACATCGAACGGATTGGTTTGCGGGCCGATCGCCTCCGCCTGGCGCCGCAGCAATTCGACCACCATCGGCAGACGATCGTCGCCGAGACGCGCCGCCAGCGTGCCGACGCTCAACGCCGCCACCGCGACGCCGGTGCGATCCAGAATCGGCACCGCCACGCCTGCCATGCCGTCGAGCACGCCGCTATTACGACCCGCGTAACCCAGCTGGCGCACGCGTTCGATCTCGGTGCGCAAATACACTTCGTCGAGTACGCCGTAGCCGCGAATACGCGGCACGTTGAAGCGAATGATCTCTTCGCGTTCCGCTTCCGGCAGGAACGCGAGAATCGCCAGACTTCCCTGTCCGACACCCAGCGCCACGCGCCCGCCAATATCGCCGGTGAACGAGCGGATCGGAAACGGCCCTTCGCAGATGTCGAGACACACCGCGTCGAAACTGCTTTTGACCAGCAGGAAAATCGTGTCGCCCAGGCTCGCGCAGAGCCGCAGCAACGCGGGACGGCAGAGCGTGCGCATGCCGCTCGGATTGCCGGCCTGCGCGGCGAGCGCGAAGAAATCGACGCTCAGCCGATAGAGCCTCGAGTTTTCGTCCTGCTCGACGATACCTTCGGCGATCAACGCGTGAAGGATGCGGTGCACGGTGCCTTGCGTGAGACCCACCGCTTTCGCCAGACGCGTGACACGCCCGCCGTCGGGCTGCGCTTCGGACAACGCGCGGATGACCGCGAACGCACGCTCCAGCATGCCTGGGCCGGGCGCGCCGCCCGTTTGAGCCGACGCGGCATCCGCATCTCGCGCATCTCGCGCATCTCGCGCATCCCGTTTAGCGGCAGGATTCATCTCGGTTGTTCCAATTTATTTCATTGACCGGAACACTATAGAGGGTTTTATCTTTGAATGGAATATTCGCCCGCCCCCTTTTCCTGCCATGCCCTGTGCAATATTCATAGGGATTTTCCGTACATCATGCAACGGAACAGATGATGCCAGGCACCGCACATATATTCCGTTGGTCGGAATTTTTTCAAATCTTATACCGGCAAACGGAATTTGAAATTGACGCGGCGTAATTTGGCTAGCTAGAGTCGGCTCCATCGAGACAGTTGTCGATTGAACCGGTGTCGAACCAGCAAAAGGCCAGATCATGTCGTTCCTCACACTCACGGACGTAGCAAAATCGTTCGGCGATCTGCAGGCAGTCGCCGACGTGAACCTGTCGGTGGAAAAAGGCGAGTTCGTTTCGCTGCTCGGGCCCTCCGGCTGCGGCAAGACCACCACGCTGCAGATGATCGCGGGCTTCGTCGAGACGACGCGCGGGCGCATCACGCTCGACGGCCGCGACATCACGCACATGAAGCCGAACAGGCGCGGCCTCGGCATTGTGTTCCAGAGCTACGCGCTGTTTCCGCACATGAGCGTCGCCGATAACGTCGGCTTCGGTCTGGAGATACGCAACATCGACAAGGCCGAGCGCAAGGAGCGTGTGCGCGAGGCGCTGGCGCTGGTGCGGCTCGACACGCTCGCGCATCGCTTTCCGCGCGAACTGTCCGGCGGTCAGCGGCAACGCGTGGCGATTGCCCGCGCGATCGTGATCGCCCCGCCGGTGCTGCTGCTCGACGAACCGATGTCGAATCTCGACGCCAAGCTGCGCGAAGACATGCAGTTCGAACTCCGCTCCATTCAACGCAAGATCGGCACGACCACCATCATGGTCACGCACGATCAATCGGAAGCGCTGTCGATCAGCGATCGCGTGGTGGTGATGGAAGCCGGCCGCATCACGCAGATCGACACGCCATACGAAGCCTATGAGCGCCCCGAGAACAGGTTCGTTTCGCAGTTCATCGGCAAGGCCAATATGCTGCCGGGCACGGTGGTGGCGCGCGACGGCGACGCGATCCGCATCGACCTCGGACACGACCTCGCCGAGACCGGACACACCGCGCAACTGCCGGTCCGCGAGCGCGTCGTCGGCGTCGGCGACGCGGTGATGCTGTGCATCCGCCCGGAGAAGCTGCGTCTATGCGCGCCGAACGCGGGACGCCTGCCGGCCACCGTGACGAGCCGTTTCTTTCTCGGCAGCCAGTGGCTGTATCGCGTGGACTGCCGGCTCGGCGAAGTGCTGGTGTGCTGCCAGAACGAAGGCGCCGAGCCGCTCCCGGAAGGCGCGGCGGTCGGCGTCGACTGGAATAGCGAGGCGATCCGCTTCATTCAACGGGATGCGCATCATGGCTAGTACGCTGCCCGCTTCCGACAACAGCAGCACGAAGCCTGGCCCTGCGCGCCGCGCACCGTGGCAAGCCTATCTGCCGTTGTGGCTGATGTGCGCGCCCGCCTTCCTGCTGTTCGCGGCACTCGTGCTGGTGCCGCTCGCGATGACGCTGGTGCTGACCTTCTACCGCTTCGATCCGGCCAGCGGTCCGCTCGCGGCGTTCCAGTTCGGCAATTACGCGGAAGTGCTGAAGTCGTCGTATTTCCACACGATCTTTGCACGCACTTTCGGCATTGCATCGCTGACGACGCTGTTGTGCGTCGTGATCGGCACGCCCGAAGCGTACGTGCTGTCACGCATGCGCGACCCGTACCGCTCGATGTTCCTGCTCGTGATTCTCGCGCCGCTGCTGGTGTCGGTCGTGGTGCGCGCGTTCGGCTGGAGCATGCTGCTCAACACCAACGGTCTGGTGAATCAGGCGTTCGGTCTCGTCGGACTCGGGCCGTACAAGCTCGAATACACCACCTTCGCGATCGTCATCGCACTGGTGCACGTGATGCTGCCGTTCATGGTGATTCCCGTGTGGACGGCCTTGCAGAAACTCGATCCGCAAACCGAAAACGCGGCGCTTTCGCTGATGGCCTCGCCTGCCACCACCTTGCGCCGCATCGTCCTGCCGCAACTCACGCCAGGCATTCTGTCCGGCAGCCTGATGGTGTTCGGCCTGTCGGCGAGCGCCTTCGCGATTCCGGGCCTGCTCGGCGGACGGCGTCTGAAAGTGGCAGCCACCGCTGTCTACGACGAATTCCTCGGCTCGCTGAACTGGCCGCTCGGCGCGACCATCGCGCTCCTGTTGCTGGTCGCGAATCTGATCGTGATGCTCACTTACTACCGGGTTCTGGAGCGCAAGTACGCCAGAAGCATCGGCTAACGCATCGGGTTCAACAAGCGAGCTCAACAAGCGAGCTCAACAAGCGAGCTCAACAAGCGAGCTCAACAAGCGAAATTATCATGAGAAAAAACGGCCCCATCGCGTTGATTTTCCACGCGCTCGTCATTGCCTTCGTGCTCGCGCCGCTCGTGATCGTCGTGCTGGTGGCCTTCACGCCCGACGAAACACTGACGCTGCCCACGCACGGCGTATCGCTGCGCTGGTTCCGCGCGATCCTCAACTACCCCGATTTCATCTCGGCGTTCGTCAATAGCCTGAAGCTGGCGTTTGCCTCGGCGACGCTGTCCCTGATCGTCGCATTGCCCGCGGCGCTCGCGATCGGCCGTGCGCGCTTTCCGGGCCGCGGCTTCCTGAACGGCCTGCTGCTGTCGCCGCTGGTGATTCCCGGCCTCGTGCTCGGCATTGCGTTGCTGCGCTTCTTTGCGCTGATCGGCGCGACCGGTTCGTTTGCCTGGCTGGTGCTCGCGCACATGATCATCATCACGCCGTTCGTGATGCGGCTGGTGCTGGCTTCAGCCAGCGGCCTGGACCGCAGCGTCGAACATGCGGCGCACTCGCTCGGCGCCGATGCGTGGACCACGTTTCGCCGCATCACCTTCCCGATGATTCTGCCAGGCATTACCGGCGGCTGGCTGCTCGCCTTCATCAATAGTTTCGACGAACTGACGATGTCGATCTTCGTCACGTCGCCGCAAACCGTCACGCTGCCGGTCCGCATGTACATGTACGCGACCGAATCGATCGATCCGATGATGGCCTCGGTGTCCGCGCTGGTGATCTTCATCACCGCGGGCGCGATGCTGCTGCTCGATCGCGTGTACGGGCTCAACCGGATTCTGATCGGCCAGCACTGATGCCTTCTACTGCCCTCTCTCACATGCCGCCGAACCTGCCGTTGTCCGATGCCGCCGTGCCCAGGCGCGAGGCGCAATTCGTTCGCCTCGCCGAGACGCAGCGCGAACCGCTGAGCTTCTTTATCGACGGAAACGAAGCCACCGCGCTGCAAGGCGATACGGTGCTGACCGCCGTGTTAATGCAACAACGGCGCGTGCGCGAAAGCGAATTCAGCGGCGCGCCGCGCGCGGGTTTCTGCCTGATCGGCGCGTGCCAGGACTGCTGGATGCGCACCGAGGACGGCACGCGTTTGCGCGCTTGCTCCACGCCGGTTAGCGCGGGCATGCGCGTCGTCACGCAGCTCGCCGGGATTGCCGCGACCGTTGCCGCTGCCGCTGAAAACGGAGACCCACGATGAGCGACGAACGCCGTGCGGTGATCGTCGGCGCGGGACCGGCCGGCGTGCGCGCCGCCGAAACGCTCGTAGCGGCCGGCGTAAAACCGGTCGTGCTCGACGAAAACGCGCGCTGGGGCGGACAGATCTATCGGCAGCCGCCATTGCAAGGCAATTTCAAGCGCTCGAAGAAAGCCCTGTACGGTTTCGAGGCGCACAAAGCCGACGCATTGCACACGACGATGGCCACGCTGCTGCCGCATCTCGACTATCGCCCCGACACCCTCGCGTGGGCGTGCGAACCGGGCCGCCTCGACACATTGCACGCGGGACGCGAGATCAGCGTGCCGTACTCGCATCTGATCATTGCGAGCGGCGCGACCGATCGCGTGTTGCCGGTTCCCGGCTGGACGCTGCCCGGCGTCTACACGCTCGGCGCGGCACAGGTCGCGTTGAAGGCTCAGGGTTGTGCGATCGGTCAGCGTGTCGTACTGGCGGGTACGGGGCCGCTGTTGTACCTGGTCGCGTATCAATACGTGAAAGCTGGCGCGCAGGTGCTGGCCGTGCTCGACACGAGCCCGCTGTCGCAACAGATCGCCGCGGCGCCGAAGCTCGCGCGGCTGCCGTCGACGTTCGCCAAAGGCCTGTATTACGTCGGCTGGCTGACCCTGCGCGGCGTACGGATCGAACGCGATGTGATGTTGACCGGCATTCACGGCGAGCAAGGCGTCAATGCGATCGAATGGCGCGCGAATCGTGCCGGTGCAGGAACCAGGACCAGGACCGGAACCAGGACCGGGACCGGGACCGAAACGCTCGCATGCGACGCGGTCGGCATCAGCTTCGGCCTGAAGCCCGAAACACAGCTTGCCGATCTGGCCGGCTGCCGCTTCCGCTTCGACACGCAGAACCGTTGCTGGCTGCCCGAACTCGATGCAGCCGGCCGCAGTTCCGTACGCGGCCTCTATCTCGCCGGCGACGGCGCGGGCATCGCGGGCGCCGACGCCGCCGAACTCGCCGGCCGCCGCACCGCGCTGGCCTTGCTCGACGACCTCGGCATCGCGCATCCACGCGGCTCCGGCATGCGCGATGCGGCTTCGCTCGAACGCAGCCTGCAACGCATCGCCGTGTTTCGCGCGGGCATCGAAATTGCGTTCGCGCCGCCTGCGCATTGCGCGGCGCAATGGCCCGACGGCATGACCGTGTGCCGCTGCGAAGAAGTCGATGCGGGCACGTTGCGGCGCTGCATCCGCGCTGGCGAGGCGAACGAAATCAACCGGCTCAAGGCGCTCACCCGCGTCGGCATGGGCCGCTGCCAGGGACGCATGTGCGGCGAAGCGGCGCTGACGCTGCTCGCCGACGAAACCGGCCGCCCGCTCGAAGCCGTCGGGCGCTTGCGCAGCCAGCCGCCGGTCAAACCGATTCCGCTGTCGCCCGCGCTCTACGCCGACGGCGTCGCCGGGATTCCCGACGAGGCGCGCGATGAGTGACGCCCTGCACTACGACGTCGCGATTGCGGGCGGCGGTCTCGTCGGCGCATCGGCGGCATTGGCGCTGGCGCGGCGCGGCATGCGCGTCGGCCTGTTCGAGCGGCGCTATTGCGGCGCGCAAGCCAGCGGCGTGAACTACGGCGGCGTGCGCTGCCAGGGACGCCCGGTCGAACAGATGCCGCTCGCGATGCGCGCGCGGCGCGTCTGGGACCGCTTGCCGGAACTGATCGGCATCGACGGCGAGTTTGTCGTGTCGGGGCATTTGCGGCTCGCGCGCAGCGAGTCCGATCTCGCCGCGCTCGAAGCATGGGCCGACATGGCGCGCGATCACGGACTGCACGTGCAGTTGATAAGCGGCGCGGCGTTCCGCCAGCGCTATCCGTGGCTGGGCGCAGCCGCGATCGGCGGCTCGCTGTGTGCAAGCGACGGCCATGCGAATCCGCGTCTCGTGTCGCCCGCGTTTGCGCGTGCCGCGCGAGCCGCAGGCGCCGACGTGCGCGAGCAAAGCGAACTGACCGGCATCCATCACGACGGCACGCGCTTTCAATTGCGCGCCGGCGATGCGCGCATCAGCGCTGACTGGCTGATCAACTCGGCCGGCGCGTGGGCCAACACGGTGGCGGGTGACTTCGGCGAAACGGTGCCGATGAAACCCATCTATCCGAACATGTGGGTCACCGAACCGCTGCCGCTCTTCATCACGCACAACCTGGGCGTGTATGGCGGCGGTATCTACGCGCGGCAAGTGGCGCGCGGCAATTGCGTGATCGGCGGCGGACGCGGACATGGCGACGGCGAATATGGTCAGCCGTCGACGCAAACGACCCGCGCCGTGATGCGCGACGCGTGCGCGTTGCTGCCCGCGCTGCGCGATGCGTTGCTGATCCGCACGTGGAGCGGTGTCGAAGGCAGTACGCCCGACAGCAATCCGATCATCGGCGCGAGCCGCACGGTGCCGCGTCTGTTGCATGCGTTCGGATTTTCGGGCGGCGGTTTTCTGCTCGCGCCGGGCGTCGGCGAAATCCTCGCCGACCTCGTCGTCGACGGTGCGACTGCGACTCCGCTCGACGCTTTCTCGATCGACCGCTTCGCTGCCGTTCCTACTTCGTCCGTCACCTAGTTGCCCTTTATTTGCCGCTTATTTGCTGCTTATTTGCCGCTTATTTGCTCTTTATTTGCCAGCCATTGCCCTTTAGCCGAAACTCAGGAGCCCCTCAATGAAACTGTTCAGAACGATCGCTGCGCTAGCTGCGTTGTGTGCGTTCGGCGCAGCCGCGCCGGCGTGGTCGCAGACCAAAACCATCTACATCGGCATGAACGGCGGCCCGATGGAAAAGGCCTATACGAGCCAGGTGCTGCCCGACTTCGAGAAAGCCAACAACGTGAAAGTGGTCGTGGTGCCGGGCACCTCGTCGGACATTCTCGCCAAGCTGCTCGCCAATAAAGCCAATCCGCAGATTCACGTGGTGTTTCTCGACGACGGCGTGATGGCGCGCGCGGTCAGCATGGGCGTGTGCAAGAAGCTCGACGATGCGCCGGTGCTCAAAGAACTGTATCCGTTCGCGCGCATGAAGGACGACATGGGCGCGGGCGTGCAACTCGGTATGACCGGTATCGCGTACAACAAGAAACTGTTCGCTGAAAAAGGCTGGGCGCCGCCGACCTCATGGATGGATTTCGCCGATCCGAAGTACAAGGGCAAAGTGGTGTTTCAGTCCGCTTCGAGCAGCACCTTCGGTCTGCACGGCTTTCTCGCAATCAACCGTTTGATGGGCGGCAGCGAGCAGAACGTCGAACCCGCCTTCACGAAGTGGGCGAGCACGGTCGGCCCGAACGTCGTCGAGTACGTGCCGAATTCGGCGAAGATTTCCGAAATGGTGCAGACCGGCGAAGCGGGTCTCTTCCCGCTGACGCCGACCGCCGTCGGCGATTTGCAGGACAAGGGCATTCCGGTCGGGTATGTGAACCCGAAGGAAGGTCCGGTGTTGCTGCTGGTCGATCTGTGCGTGGTGAATAACGACCCGGACCCGCTACTGGCGCAGAAACTCGCGCAGTTCCTGTTGTCCGCGCCGGTTCAGACGAAAGCCGCCGAGGCCGGCAAGCAGATTCCGACCAACCGTCTCGCGAAGATGACGCCGCCGATGCAGCAAAGCCTCGGCAACGTCGAAGATCTGGTGCGTAAGGTGACCGTGGTGGATTGGGACACGATCAATGCGCATCGCGCGCAGTGGGATACGCGCTGGAACCGGCAGATCGAGCGTTAAGCCTTCCTGGCTGTAACGACCCGCGCGCCTTGTTTGCTGCGAGGCGCGCGCGTTTTCATTGGAGCCGCCGCCGAACTCAGCGCGGGCACCGAACCGGTTGGACCCGGCATGCTTTACCTCCGATCGTCAAGCTGCTATCCGCATACGCCGAGGTCTACGACGTGCGGGTCTGGCGCGCTTCGTAGGTCTTCAGATGACTATAGGCGATGCGTAACAACGACAGCCCGTGTTCGCCCTTCTGCGCGTCGCCGCCGCGCGAGATCAGGTCGCCGAGAATATGATCCGCCTCGGTATGCGAATGGTTTTCGACGTCGCGCAGCATCGAAGCCGTCAACGGCGAAGGCGTGAAGAGCGTCTGGGTCGCCCGTCCGTCGAAGTCGGAGCCCATCGTGAAGCCGTTGTGTTCGGCGACTGCCCGGCACTCGCCGAGCAGAATTTCGATGATGCGCTTGCCGTCCGGCGCGGCCAGAATCTCGCCCACCGAGCCGCGCATCAAGCACGTGCTGGCCGCCAGTGCAGCGAGGAACACCCACTTTTCCCACATGCGCAGCAGGATGTTGTCGCTGACCACCACGTCGAAATTCGCACCGGTCATCGCGTCGGCGATCGCTTGCACGCGTTCCGATGTGCCGCCTTCCAGTTCGCCGAATGTGATCGCGTGCATCTCGTTCAGATGCACGACCTGCTGTGCGGCGTTGAGCGTGGCGGCGATCACGCACTGACCGCCCAATACGCGCGATGCGCCGAACTTTTCCGTCAGCACGTCGATATGGCGCATACCGTTGAGCATCGGCAGAATCAGCGTCGATTCGCCGGCCAGCGGCGCGAACGAGTCGATCGCGTCGTCGAGACTGTAGGCTTTGCAACCCAGCAGCACCAGGTCGAACGGCTCCGCGCTGACACCGGCGAGTATCGTTTTGGGCTCGCGCAGCGTGAGATCGCCGCGCACGCTGTGGATCACGAGACCGTCACGCTGGAGTTTCTCCGCGCGACCGGGGCGCACCAGGAAGGTCACGTCCTGGCCGGCTGCCGCGAGACGTCCGCCGAAGTAGCCGCCCACGGCGCCCGCACCCACTACTAGAATTCGCATCTTTCGCCTCTCCGATAGATTGGGTCACGCGTTCCGCGCTGCCAGGCGCGCCTCGCGCGCCGTGTACGCAGTGCCTGTGAAGAATGTAGCAAAGATTGAAGATCCGCATCGGGGCGCGAGTGCCGGACCGGCTTGCTGCAATGCACCGCGGCATACGTCAGACCAATATCAGACCCATGTCGGATCGATGGCGGCGCCCGTGCGGTCTCCTACGATCTCCCGCGATCTCCTGCCCGATGCAAAGAACGATCAACGAGCCGGCAGCGTGCCGCACACCGTGTCCTCGTAAAGCGCGAGCATTCCGGGCACCTCCACGGCCACACAGACCTTGCACGCCGGCCGGCCATCCCAGGCTGGCGCGGGCACCGGCATCGCCGACGGCTTCTGGATGGTTTGGCCTGCCGCAATGCCGTCCGTCAGCACGCGCACGGGACCGCTGCGGGTCGTATAAAGATGCGGCGCGAGCACATACGCCACCGCCGACGAATCGTGCACGTAAATTCCCGCGAGATGCGCGCTTTGCTCGTGAAAGGCTTCGTAGTGCCGCGACACGTCCCACACGAAACGCCCCGCCTCGCCGCCGCGATCGCGGATCGAGGCGAGATAGTCGTGACTCATGATGGTTCGCTGCGTGACGTCGAGCCCCACGATCGCCACCGGCCATGGTGCGCCGAACACGATATCGGCGGCGTCGGGGTCGCCGAGAATATTCGCTTCCGCGGCGGGTGTCACGTTGCCCAGCACGCCATCCGTGCCGAACGCGCCGCCCATGATGACCACCTGCTTGACGAGCTCAGCGATCTGCGGATCTTCGGCGAGCGCCAAGGCAAGGTTCGTCAGCGGGCCGACCGCGATCAGCGTGACTTCGCCGGGATGGGCGCGCACGGTGTCGATGATGAAACGGTGCGCGGAGCGTGTCTCGACAACGGCTTCGTGAGGCGTGCCGAGCGCGATGTTGCCGAGGCCGTTGTCGCCGTGGATCCACGCCAGCGGCTCGGGCGCCGCGCGTTTGAGCGGCGCTGCGGCGCCCTGCGCGACCGGCACGTGCGGCGCAAAACGCGCGGTCAGAAACCGCGCGTTGCGCGTCGTGGTCTCGATCGTGGCATTGCCGAATACGCTCGTGAGACCAAGCAGTTCGATGTCAGGATGCAGCGCCTGAAAAACCAGCGCCATTGCATCGTCCACACCGGGATCGGTGTCGTAGATAACCTTGTGCTTGCTCATAGATAGAACGCGTCCGGCAGTTGTTCGCGCGCGGTGGTGTCGCGCGTGGCGCCGCGCAGATTGCCGAGGCGGATCGGCAATTCAGGGCCGCCGAGTTCGATGATCACCTGGCGGCACGCGCCGCACGGCGCGATGGGGCCATCCGTGTCGCCGATCACGGCGAGCGCGGCGAACTGGTCGCGCTGATAGCCCGCGGCGATGGCGCTGAAAAACGCCGTACGTTCCGCACAATTGCACAGTCCGTACGAAGCATTCTCGACGTTGCAGCCGTCGAACACGTGGCCGTCTCTCGTCAGCAGCGCAGCGCCGACCTTGAATTTCGAATACGGCGCGTAGGCTTTTTCCCGGGCCACGCCCGCGCGTTCCAGCAGTTGTTCCATGTTCATGCAGCGGTCCTCGATTCAATTGAGCGTAACGAACATGCCCGCAATCGTAGCGCTCATCAGGTTCGAGAGCGTCGCGGCGAGCACGACACGCAGGCCGTAGCGCGCGACTTCGGCACGGCGCTCCGGCGCGACGGCGCTGAAGCCGCCCGTCAGCACCGCGATCGACGCGAAGTTCGCGAAGCCGCACAACGCAAACGACAGAATGGCAATGGTACGCGGATCGAGCGCCCGCAGGCCGGCCGCGCTCACGCTCGCGGCGTCTTTCAGGTACGGCGACAGCGACGCATAGGCAACGAACTCGTTGAGAATGATCTTCTGCCCGAGAAAATTGCCGGCCAGTGCAGCCTCGTTCCACGGCACGCCGATCAGATACGCGAGCGGCGCGAACACGGCGCCGAGAACCGATTGCATCGACAGTTGCGGGTGGCCGAACCAGCCGCCGATACCGCCCACAACGCCGTTCAGCAAGGCGATCAGTCCGACGAACGCGATCAGCATCGCGCCCACCATCACGGCGATTTTCAGGCCGACCGTCGCGCCGGAACTCGCGGCTTCGATGACGTTGGCGGGACGCTTCTCCTCGAAGTTGAGGTTATCGAGCTGCACGCGGCTCGGTTCGGTCGACGGGTGGATGATCTTCGCGAACAGCAGGCCGCCGGGCACGGCCATGAACGATGCAGCGAGCAGATAGTCGACCCGCACGCCGAGGCCTGCATAGCCCGCGAGCACCGACCCGGCAATCGCCGCCATGCCGCTCGACATCACCGCGAACAGTTCGGCGCCGGTCATGTCGCGCGCGAACGGCTTGACCACGGCAGGCATTTCGCTTTGGCCGAGAAAGATCGTGGTGACCGCGGAAAACGATTCGAGCTTCGATACGCCCAGCAGCTTCTGGAACAGTGTGCCGAGCACGATCACGATCCAGCGCATGATGCCGAGGTAGTACAGCACGGAGATCAGCGCGGTGACGAAAATGATGGCCGGCAGCACACGCACGGCGAAAATGAAACCGCCGTCGCCGAAGACCTGGAACATCCTGGATTGCACGAGGCCGCCGAACAGGAACTCGATGCCCGCATTGCCATAGCCGAGCACGTGATTGACGCCGGACGCAGCGGCCGCGAGGATCGTCTTGCCGATCGGCACGAACAGAATGAACGCCCCGATGCCGATTTGCGCGAGCAGCGCCGTGCTTACAGTTCGTAAGCGGATAGCGCGGCGGTTGGTGGAGAAGATGAATGCGATGAGCAGCAGAACGGCGATGCCGAGCAGGTTTCGAGCGATCAGGGCCATGTCTCTCTGTGTTCTTGTGAAAGTGGCAACGATGCTAAACGAAACCGATGCTGGAGAAAAAATATTAATGGAAGCTCGACGTCGATTTGCTGATAAAACCTCGTGAGTCATGCAACGCGCATTGGGGCGGCGAAGGGTCGGCAAATTGGCGGCAAAGCGCGTGGCTTGCACGGAGCCGATATGTTCGTCGGCTCCGTGCAAATGACGGCAACACGGCAACGCGCCCGCTCCCGCCCGCGCCGCCACGCTCAGATCAGTTCCAACGCCAGCGCAATCCCCTGCCCGCCGCCGATGCACAGCGTAACGATGCCGCGCTTCAGGCCGTCGCGGCGCAGCGAATGAAGCAGCCGCGTAGTGAGCACCGCGCCGGTTGCGCCAATCGGATGACCGTGCGCGATTGCGCCGCCTTGCACGTTGATCAGCTCGTCCGCGATGCCGAGTTTGCGCGCCACCGCGATCGGCACGGCAGCGAAGGCTTCGTTGATCTCGAAGCGCTCGACATCACCCAACTGCCAGCCGGCGCGCGCCAGCGCCAGTTGCACGGCTGGCACCGGACCGAGACCGAACATGCCTGGCTCCACTGCCGCGACGCCATAGGCCACCAGCCGTGCGAACGGTTCGATGCCGCGCGCTTCGGCGAATCCGCGCTCGGCGACCAGCATCGCCGCCGCGCCGCTGTTCAATCCCGGTGCGTTGCCCGCGGTGATCGTGCCGTCGGGACGAAACGCCGGACGCAGATTGGCCAGCGTTTCGACGGTCGTGTCCGGGCGCGGTTGTTCATCGCTCGTGAAACGCTGCGGGCCTTTGCGTCCCTGCGTTTCCACGGCGACCAGCTCGGCATTGAAGTCGCCGCGCGCCTGCGCCGCGGCAAAGCGTTGTTGCGAACGCGCGGCCCAGCGGTCCTGTGTTTCGCGCGCGATGTCGAATTGCGCCACGAGGTCTTCGGTATGCCAGCCGGAATGCTCGCCGGAAAACGCGTCGTTCAGGCCGTCGCGCAGCAGGCTGTCATGGATTTGCGCGTTGCCCATCCGGTAGCCCCAGCGGCTGCCGTCGAGCAGATACGGTGCACGGTCCATATTTTCCATGCCGCCCGCCACGGCCGCGTCGCCGAAACCCAGCCAGATTTCCTGCGCCGCCGACGCAATCGCCTGGGCGCCCGAGCCGCATACGCGGTTGACGGTCAGCGCCGGCACGGCCACCGGCACGCCGCCGCCGATCGACGCCTGGCGCGCCGGATTCATCTTGTTGCCGGCCTGAATCACGTTGCCCATCACCACCGACGCCAACGCCGCCGCATCGAGACCGCTGCGATGCAGCGTCTCGCGCACCGCGATCGCGCCGAGTCCGGTTGCGGGCACATCTTTCAGCGCTCCGCCGAACGCGCCGATCGGCGTTCTCACCGGATTGCAGATCACCACTTCTCGCGTACTCATTGTTTCTCTCCAGTTGGACTACGACTGCGTTTTGCCACTGCATTTACCGCTGCTTTTACCGCTGCTTTTATCGCTGCATTTACCGCGGCATTTGACGCCCGTGCATCAGTTCGCCGACGCGGCCGTGACCGTGTCAGGCACATCCCAGCCGCCACCCAGCGACCGGTACAACGCGACGGCCGCGAGCGCGTGCTCGCGTTTGGCCTGGTTCAACGATTCCGCGTCACGCAGATACGCTTCCTGAGCGGCCAGCACATCGAGGAAACTCGACGCGCCGCCCTTGTACAGCTCGCTCGACAGACCCAGCGCGTGATTCGATGCATCGAGCGCGCCGCCCAGGCGCTCCACCTGCACCGCGCCATTCACCAGATCGCTGCGGTTGTCCTCGATTTCCTTGAGCGCTTGCAACATGGTTTGCTGCAAACCGAGTTGCGATTCGCGCATACGGCTCTCGCTCGCGTCGATGTTCGCGGTGATGCGGCCGGCGTTGAAAATCGGACTCGCCGCGCTCAATGCCGCGCTGAACAGGTTGTCGGTGAGCGTCGGCAAGCCGAGATACGACGACGCCAGCAGGCCGTCGGCGAGATTGAGCTTGAACTGCGGATAGCGCTGCGCCTTCGACACGCCCACTTCCGCCGCGCGCTGTTCGACAGTGGCATACGCATTGCGGACGTCGGGACGCTGCAGCAGTGCTTCGGATGGCAGCGTCTGCGGCACGCTTTGCGCGGGCACCGGAATCTCGCGTGCATTCGCGAGCAGCAAGTTGTCGACGCTTTCCGGCGTGCGCCCCGAATACACCGCGATCAGACTCAACTGATGCTGCACGATCGATTGCACGCGCGGAATCTGCGCCTGCAAATCCTGCAACTGATTCTGCGCGCGGGAAACGTCGAGTTGCGTCGACAGCCCGAAATGCAAACGCTCCTGCGTGAGCTTCAACGCACGAGCGCGGATCTGCTCGTTGTCGCTGAGAATCTGCAATTGCGACTGTGCCCAGCGCAGATCGATATAAGCCGCCGCCGTGTTCGCCGCGAGCGCGAGACGCAGCTGATTCAGGGCCGCCTGACGGCCCGACACCTGCGCCTGCGCCGCGAGCACCGCGAGACGCTCGCCGCCGAAGACGTCCGGCGTCCAGCTCGCCGTCACGCCAACCCCGGCCTCACGCACATAACCGAGCGGCGGCGGCGTGTTCTGGCGTGCGTCGGAAGCGGTGGCGCCGGCGTTCAGTTCGGGCAACAACGCAGCGCGAGTCTGCGTCGTCAGGTCCTGCGCCTGCTTTACGCGCTCCACCGCCGCCTGCACGTCGAGATTGCCGGTCAGCACCGATTCGACCAGTTGATGCATCACCGGGTCGCCGAATTGCGTCCACCAGGTGCGCGCGGTCACACTGTCTTGCGGCGCGTCGACGTTCCATGCGTCCGGCGCGACGGTTTGCACCGTGCGCGGCAGGTCCGCGTGCGTGGCCGGTTGCACCGCGCACGCGGCAAGGCTGAGCAGGGCCGCGCTCGCCAGCGCTTTCATAACGATCGATTTCATGCGGGTTCCTCAATGAGCGTCAGGGGGCGGCGCGGTGTTGCCGAACGGTCGGGAAAACGCCACGCTGAGCAAACCGACCACAAAACACAGCGACAACGCGAAAAAAGTGTCGGAAAAAGTCAGAACCAGCGCTTCGCGCATCAACAATGCATGCAAGGCACCGAGGCCCGCGTTCGCCGCATTGAGCGCATCGCCGCCGACTGCCGCGAAATGCGCGCTCTGCTGCCGCAAAATCGATTCGACAATTGGACGGCCGGCGCTCACATGCTCGTCGAGCCGCTCGTAATGCAGGTTCAGGCGATCGTTGAGCATCGTGCTGCTGACGGCGATGCCGATCGCGCCGCCGAGATTGCGCATCAGGTTGAACAGCCCGCTTGCCGAGCGCAGCCGCGACGGCGGCAGCGAGCCGAGCGCCATCGTCACGATCGGCGGAATGCAGAACTGCTGGCCGATGCCGCGCAGCGCCTGCGGAATCAGCAGCTCCTGCCAGCCCCATTGATTCGTCAACGGCACATACAGATAACAGCCGACGCCGAACAGCACGAGCCCGGCTATCATCAGCAAGCGCAGGTCGATAACACGGGCCAGCGTCGAATAGGCAGCCAGCGCCAGCAGCTGAAAGCAGCCGACCGACAGCAAGGCCAAACCGATCTGCAACGAATCGAAGCCACGCACGCGCGACAGAAATACCGGCGTCAGAAACACCGCGCAGAAAATCCCGATTCCGGTGATGAACGACAGCAAGCTGCCGATGCCGAAGTTGCGAATCGCCAGCGCGCGCAAATCGACGATCGGCTCTTTCGCCGTGAACGCATGCACGATGAACAGAAAGCCGCAGATCGCCGAGACCCATGTGCACAGAATGATCACGTCGTCGCCGAACCAGTTCTTGCGCGGGCCTTCTTCCAGCACGTATTCGAGGCAGCCGAGGAAACCGGACATCAGCAGAATGCCGAGGTAATCGCCTTTTTTCAGCAGCGAAAGATCGACCTCGTCGATATGAACGTACTTCGGCACCATCAGCGTGACGGCGAGGCCCGGCACCAGGTTCAGATAGAACAGCCAGTGCCACGACCATTGCGACGTGATCCAGCCGCCGATGACCGGACCGACGGTCGGCGCGAGCGACGCCAGCGCGCCGATGGTGGTGGACGCGATCAGCCGCTGTTTGCCGGGGAACAGCACGAACGCGGTGGTGAACACGGTTGGAATCATCGCGGCGCCGAGCGCGCCTTGCAGGCCGCGGAACAGGATCATCGAGTTGATGTCCCACGCGAGGCCGCACAGCATGCTGGTGATCGTGAAGCCGAGCGCGGAGAACGCGAACAGCCAGCGCGTCGAGAACACGCGCGTGAGCCAGCCGGACATCGGAATCACCAGAATTTCGGCGATCAGATACGACGTCTGTACCCACGAGAGTTCGTCCTGACTCGCGGACAAGCCTCCGCCGATATCTTTGAGCGACGACGCAACGATCTGGATATCGAGCGTCGCCATGAAAAAGCCGAGGCACATCAGCGCAAACGCGAAGACTTTGGTGCGCGTCGGCTGATCCGCGGGATTGACGGGATGGGAGGGATGGGCGTGGCTCATGATCGTTATCCGCGGGCCGGTACGTTGTTCGTGTCGACATGGACCTTCACCGTCGCCGACAAACCGGGGCGCAGCACGCCTTGCATGTCTTGCGGCACGGTCAGACGCACCCGCACCGGCACCCGCTGCACGATCTTCGTGAAGTTGCCGGTGGCGTTTTCCGCGGGCAGCACGCTGAAGGTCGCGCCGGTCGCGGGTGCCAGGCTCTCCACCACGCCGCGAATCCGTTTGCTCGACGCATCGAGATCCACATCGACGCTGTCGCCGACGCGCATCTTCTTCAACTGGTCTTCCTTGAAGTTGGCGTCGATCCACAATCCGTTCGACGGCACCACCGTGAGCAGCGAAACGCCGGTATTCGCCAGCAGGCCGACGCGCGCGGTGCGATTGCCGACATAGCCGTCGATCGGCGAACGTATCGTCGTGTACTCGACATTCAAAGCCGCGACGCGCTGCGCGGCCTGCGCGGTTGCGATGCGCGCCAGGGCGTCGCCGATCTGCGCGTCGAGCACGGCGATCTGGCGTTGCGCTGCGGTCAATGCCGCGCTGCTGCGGTCCACCGCGGCATGTGCCTTGGTCAGATCGGCCTCGGCCCGTTCGACGACCTGGCTCGATACCGCATCGTCTTTCACCAGCTCGCGATAGCGCGTCTGATCGGCCGCGCTACGCGTCAACTCGGCGCCCGAGGCGCGGACCTCGGCGGCCTGCTCGTTGATGGTGGCGAGCTGCAAGGATTTCTTCGCCTGCAATTCGATGACCGCGGCTTGCGCGCTCTGCACTTCGGCGGTGGCTTGCGCGAGGCGGGCGTCATAGTCGCGCTCGTCGAGCCGGATCAGCACCTGGTTCGCGCGCACGAACTGGTTGTCGCGCACCAGCACATCAGTCACGAAACCATTCACCTTCGGCGCCATGACCGTGACGTCGCCGCCGACATACGCATCGTCGGTGGTTTCGACAAAGCGGCCGGCGATAAACCAGTACGACGCGGCGATCGCCAGCACGGCGAGCACCGTGAGGATCGCCAGCAGCATCCATGGAATACGCCGTGCGGCTTTGGCGGCAGTGGCCGCGCTGGGCGGTGCAAGAGTCGAGGGTGTAGTGGACATGATTAAATGTGCGTATGCACTGGTTAGGCTGAAAAAAACGGCGCGGTTCTGCTGCGCCGGCCCTGCTCCGCTGGCTGCGGGCTTCAGACGGAATCTCGTGTCATCGCGAACAGTTCGCCGCGCAATGCTGCCGCGCGTTGCTCGCCGAAACGGTGCTCGAATTCGGCTTGTGCCGCATACCAATGTTCGCGTCCCGCCTTGAGCCGCGCTTCACCTGCGGCAGTGAGCGAAATCGACAATGCCCGCACGTCCTGGCCGAGCGTTTCGCTCGACACCAGCCCGTGGCGCCGCAGCGGCTGGATCGTGCGGACCAGCGTGGTGCGCTGCATGCGCATGGCTTCGGCCAGTTGCCTCATCGTCATCGAACCCTCACGCCTTAAGCGCCCCAACAGCGAGTACTGCGTGATCGTGAGGCCGACATGCGCAAGATGGCGGTCGTAAATCTGCGATACGTAGCGCGCGGCCTGACGGATCGCAAAGCAGTCGTCGTCGAGTATGCCTTTCATTGCCGCGCTTCCTTTTTTAAAAGTGCGTATGCACACAACAAGACGTACTGAAGCTCGCCGGAACGAGCTTGTGCGCCTTTTAGCCTGTGATGCTGAACAACTCGGAGCGCAGCGCTTTCGCGCGCGCGTGGCCGAACTTTTCTTCGAACTCGTCCTGCGCGGCCCGCCAGGCGATGGCCGCCTGGTCGAAGGTCGTTTCGCCCTTTTCCGTGAGACTGAACAGATACGTGCGGCCGTCGTGCTCAGCCGCTTCGGCGCTCAGCAGACCGTCGCGCTGCAAAGGTTTCAACGCGCGGACCAGCGTAGTGCGCTCCATCACCATGGCGTCCGCGAGGTCCGCCATCGGCGTATTGGGCGTGCGCGCCAGCTTCGCGAGGATGGTGAACTGCGCGGCCGTCAGCCCGACCTGGCCGAGATGGCGTTCGTAGATCTGCGTGACGTGCCGCGCCGCCTGGCGCAGCGCGAAACAGTTGCATTCGTCGTAAGAGAGAGGGCGGTTCATGCTGTGCAGTCTATATGTGCATACGCACAGAGTCAAGTTTTTTGTGAATTCGCGCATGTGGGCGGCGGCGAAGTCTTGACTCAGGAGAGACGCCGGCCGGCGTATCGGAACACGAACTTGCTGGAGAACTGGAAGACCGGGGGATTACCCGGGAACTACAACTGCAACTACAACGCCTACAACGCCAGCACCGTCACCCCCACCTCCACCCGATGCGCCCCGCCGCCAAGAATCATCCCGCGTAGCAGCGACACATCGCTGTAATCGCGCCCGATCGCGAGCGTCACGTGATCCATATCGGCGAGCACGTCGTTAGTCGGATCGAGATCGATCCAGCCGCTGCCTGGACAATACACAGACACCCACGCATGCGACGCATCCGCCCCGATCAACCGCGGCTGCCCTGGCGGCGGATCGTTACGCAGATAACCGCTCACATACCGCGCCGGCAAACCCAGCGAGCGCAGGCAGCCAATCATCACCTGCGCGAAATCCTGGCACACGCCGCTCTTCAACTCGAAGGCGCGGTCGGCGGGCGTATCGAACATCGTCGCGGAGGGTTTGTATTCGAAGTCTTCGTGAATCCGGTGCATCAAATCGATCGCACCCGCCGCGATCGGCGTGCCCGGTGGAAAGCTGGACAACGCATAGTCGCGCAGCGACGGCCGCGGCACGATATTCGGCGACGCGAAACAGAATTCGGTTTCACGCCGGAATTGGCCGCCGACGCGAAAGCGCAGCGCGTCCGCCACGTCTTCCCATTCGGGTGTCGCGAGCGGATCGAGGTCGGTCCAGCGCGGCGTGAGCGCCACCGTCGTTTCGCTCACCAGTTGCAGGCGTTCGTGCGGAGCGTCCAGAGCGAAGTACAGCACGTCGTTGCCGAATGCATCGATACGGCTATTCAGATACGACGGCTCCGGCTCGATCCGCTCGCTATGCGACACCACGCGCTGCCACGCGCACACGATCGGCCGGATCGTCGCGAGATGCTGTGCGGTCTCGACGTAGGTCGAGTAGTGATAGGTGGTGCGATGCGATACGGACAATACGGTTTGCGCGCTCTTCATGACCACACCTGCGATGCAACGGTACTCGCGTGACTGAAATAGCGCGCGCTGATCTCATGCGCCGCCGCGGCGACAAAGCCGCCGACCTGATCGCAGACCGCGATCTGGTCGGCGTAGGCGCCGTCTTCGTCGGTCGCACACAGACGTTCGAGCGTCGGCAACGATCCGGCGGGCGGCATCAGGTCCGCGAACGGACGATGCCGCATGCTGCCCGCCGCCACCGCAATCTCGTCGAGCTTCTTGCGCAGGCGCTCATAGACGCCATACAGGGCGCGCGGATTGGTCGGCTCGATGACCAGCAGATCGAGCAAGGCAGGCACTTCGAAGCGGCCCGGATAGAGCGCGCGATACGTCAGCGTGCTGTCGAACAGCTGCAACAGCAGATCGAAGCCGGCGGGCGTGGCGAGCCGGCCCTTGTCGGCGACCACGCGCAGAATCGACGTCATCGCCGCTACGCGTTCGATGTGCCGCCCCGCGAACAGCAGGCGCCAGGCTTCGTCGCGCGTCATGCGGTCGCCTTGCGCGCCGCTGATCGCCGACAGTTGCACCGACAGGCGCTCGAGCGCACTCATCAGCGTCACGCGGTCATAACGGTCGATGCGCTCGATGCGCTCAGCGCGGCCGTTGCCTTGCGCTCCATTGCCGTTCGAGCCCGTAGCCGGCAGCAGTTCCTGCAACGCATCGCGGAAGTCGTTACGCGCCGCGAGAATCGTGCGCCAGTGATCGTTCGACAGACGCCCACGCACCTCGCCATTCGAACGCGCTTGCCACGCGAGGTTCTGGCCGATGCTCGCGGGGCCGGTGGCCTCGCTCAGGTTCGCGACCAGCGCACGCTCGAACGCTTGCGGCGAGTTCGGCGAAAACATGTCGCCGGCCTGCACGAGACCGCAGTGGACGGCGAGCTCGACCAGCGTGGGAAACATCGCGTCGGCATCGTTGCCTTCCAGCGAGTCGAGAATCAGCCGCAGGAGCCGCACGTTGTTTTCGGAGCGTTCGCCGTAGCGTCCGGCCCAGAAGAGATTTTCCGCCGCCCGGCTCGACACGGTCCGATGCTTGCGCGCGAGGTCCGCGGGTTGCATCGGCGAAGGCAGCAGCGTGAAGGTCGAAGTGGGCTGGCTCGACAGCACCCACGTATCGACGCTGCTGCCGCCGTACTGCATCGAGACGGTCGCCTGGCGTTCGGCGGCCATCCGCGTGAAGCCGCCGGGCATCACATGCCAGCCGCCGTTGAAATCGGCGATCGCGTACACGCGCAACACCGAGGGGCGGCGGCCAAGCGTGCCCTCTTCGTAGCGCGGCGTGCACGAAAAGCGCAGCGGCTGCTGGATCGTGAAGGTGTCGGGCATGGCTTCGATGCGATCGCGCCACGCCGCGAGCCGCTGCCTGCCCTGCTCGACGCCGGGCGGCGCGTCGCGCGGCGCGACCGGCCACGTCGGCACGACGAACGCTTCGTCCAGACGCGCGAAGGCGTGCTCGCGCGCCGCATCTTCGCCGCACCACCAGGTCGGCACGCTCGGCAACACGAGATCTTCGTCGAGCAGGACCTCCGCAATGCCCGGCAAAAAACCATGCAAAGCCGGCGATTCGACGAAGCCCGAGCCCGGCACATTCGAGACGATCACGTTGCCCGCGCGCATCACCTGCAACAGACCGGGCACGCCGATGGTGGAATCGGCGCGCAATTCGACCGGGTCGCAGAACGCATCGTCCAGACGGCGCAATACGACGTGCACGCGTTCGAGACCGGCGAGCGTCTTCAGATACAGCATGTCGTCGCGCACCGTCAGGTCCTTGCCTTCGACCAGCGTGACGCCGAGATAACGCGCGAGAAACACGTGCTCGAAGTAGGTTTCGCTAAACGGCCCCGGCGTGAGCAACGCGATATGCGGCGAAGTATCTTTTGCCGCTGAGTCGTGCCGCATGGTGGCCTGCGCCGCCTGCGCGAGCGTCGCGATCAGTTGCGAATAGGTCGGCGCGAGGCGGCTCACGTGCATCGTGCGGAACGGGTCGGCGAACAGGCTCGACACGATCAGCCGGTTCTCGAGCGCATAGCCGAGGCCGGACGGCGCCTCGGTGCGGTGCGCCATCACGGTCCACTCGCCGCTCGGCGGGCGCGCCAGATCGAGCGCGACCACTTGCAGGTACTGGCCGCCCGGCGGCGTGTAGCCCTTCACCGAACGCAGATAGCCCGGATGCCCGAACACCAGCGCGGGCGGCAACTGCCCGCGCTGAAGCAGGGTCTGCGGCCCGTAGATATCGGCGACGATCGCATTGAGCAGATGCGCGCGCTGCGTCACGCCCCGCTCGATATGCGCCCACTCGGCCTCGCTGATCAGGAACGGCAGCAGGCCGAGCGCCCAGGCCCGCGGCACGCCGTTGTCCGCGTAGACGTTGTAGCTGATGTCGTTGTCGCGGACCTGCTGCGTGACCGAAGCACAGTTGTGGTCCAGCCGCGCGATACCGTCTTCGCCGAGCCGCTCGAAAAATTGCCGCCACGGCTCGCGCAGCGCGCCCGACACGTCGCGCAACTCGTCCCAGTGTCCTTCGTAGGCCGGCAACAGCCGCAGCAGGGATGAAGCGTCCGCGCGCGCCGCGGACGCTTCGAAGGGAAAAGTCGATTGAAAGGCCAAGATCGTGTCGGTTTAAAGTTCTGCTGCGTTTTACCAGTAGCGCAAGTCCAACGTGAACGGAAACTCGAGGCTGCGCTGCGGCGTGTCCACCGCGAGCGGCCCCGGCGTATGCCCGGACGCGAAGAAGCGTGAGCGCCGCCGGCTTTCCGCCTCGTAGGCGTTAACCGGGAAGGTCTCGTAATTGCGCCCACCCGGATGTGCGACATGATACTGGCATCCGCCCACCGAACGGCCACTCCATGTATCGACCAGATCGAAAGTGAGCGGCGCGTCCACACCGATGGTGGGATGCAGCGCCGAGGGCTGCGACCACGCGCGAAACCGCACGCCGGCCACATACTCGCTGACGCGGCCGGTCGGCTGCAACGGCACCGGCACGCCGTTGACGGCCAGTACATGGCGGTTGCCGTTCAAGCCGAGCGCGTGCACTTCGAGCCGTTCCACCGACGAATCCACGTACCGCACCGTCCCGCCCGCCGAGCCCTCCTCGCCCATCACGTGCCACGGTTCGAGCGCGTTGCGGATGGTCAGCGCGACGCCGTTTACCGTCGCCTCGCCGACCAGCGGGAAACGGAACTCGAAGTGCGGCGCGAACCAGCTGCTGTCGAACGCAAAACCGGCCTCATTCAATTCGCCCAGCACATCGTCGAAATCCATCTTCACGAAGGTGCCGAGCAGGAACCGGTCGTGCAGCTCGGTGCCCCAGCGCGTGAGCTGCTGCGTGTACGGCGTGTGCCAGAAACGCGCCACCAGCGCGCGCAGCAACAACTGCTGCACGAGACTCATGCGCGCATGCGGCGGCATTTCGAAGCCGCGCAATTCCAGCAGGCCGAGGCGGCCGGTCGGGCCATCCGGCGAATACAGCTTGTCGATGCAGAACTCGGCGCGGTGCGTGTTGCCGGTCACGTCGATCAGGATGTTGCGCAGCGACCGGTCGATCATCCAGGCCGGCAAACTCGCGCTTTCGCGCCCGCCGAGCAGGTCGATCTGCCGCTGCAATTCGCGGAACGCCACCTCCAGCTCGTAGACCTGGTCGTTACGCGCCTCGTCGACGCGCGGCGCCTGGCTGGTCGGCCCGATAAAGAGCCCTGAGAACAGATACGACAGCGACGGATGGTTGTGCCAGTACGCGATCAAACTGGCGAGCAGATCGGGACGGCGCAGGAACGGACTGTCGGCCGGCGTCGCGCCGCCGAGCACGAAGTGATTGCCGCCGCCGGTCCCCGTATGCCGGCCGTCGGTCATGAACTTCTCGGTGCTCAGATAGGTTTCATGCGCCGACTGATACAGATACTCGGTGTGACTGACCAGTTGGTCCCAGCTCGACGCCGGGTGAATGTTCACCTCGATCACGCCCGGGTCCGGCGTCACCTGCAACACTTTCAGGCGCGGGTCGCGCGGCGGCGGGTAGCCTTCGACAATCACCTGCATCCGCAACTCGGCAGCCGTCGCCTCGATTGCGGCGAGCAGCTCGAGATAGTCGTCGAGTTCGGTGAGCGGCGGCATGAACACATGCAGCAGCTTGTCGCCGCTGCCGAACGCCTCGGTCTCCGCTTTGGGACCGGCGGCACGTTTCGGGTCGCGCGCTTCGACGCAGATCGCCGTGCGAATCGTCTCCTTCGACGACTCTCCGCGGGCGGGCGCCCGCTGCGGGTCCGGCGCGTAGGCCAACGCGCCGCTGCCCGGCATGCCGCTCAGCAAGTCCGCCGCCGAAGACGACAACGCAGCCGCATTGCGCGCGTCGGCGGCGGTCATGTTGCGGGATTCGCCTTCGTACTGCATCCGCAATTGCACGGCCGAGCGCAACGGCGCCGGGGGCGCAAACGGATCGTGGGCGTGCTGATACGGATAGTCGGTCTTCGACACCCACGGCAATGAGTCGAGCGGCAGGCGATAGCCCATCGGCGAGTCGCCGGGGATCAGGTACATGCGTTCGTCGCGCAGGAACCAGCGGCCCGTGACCCATGTCGGCGGCTGATGCGGCACGTCGCGTTCACGGGCGAGCGGCAGCACGTAGCCGGTGGCGCTCGTCAAACCGGCGTCGAACACGCGCCGCAAGCGCGCACGCTCCATTTCGTCGTCCAGACGCGCATCGAACGGGTCCACGTTGACCGGCAGACGGCGCTCGCGCCACAGGTAGTACCAGGCGTCCTCGAAACCGGCGTGGATGCACTCCTCGTCGAGCGACAGCTTGCCTGCCAGATGCGCGAGGAAACGCTGTGCGTCCTCGGCGGTGTAGGCGCCCGGCGCGCGTTCGTCGGCAAACAGCGACGGGTCTTGCCAGCACGGCTCGCCGTCGGCGCGCCAGTAGAGCGACATCGCCCAGCGCGGCAGCTGCTCGCCCGGATACCACTTGCCCTGGCCGATATGCAGAAAGCCGTTCGCGCCGTAACGCGCGCGCAGCTTGTCCATCAGCGCCACCGCATAGCCGCGCTTGGTGGGGCCGAGCGCGTCGGTGTTCCATTCGGCGGCGTCGCGGTCGCGCACCGACACGAAGGTCGGCTCGCCGCCCATCGTCAGGCGCACGTCCATCTCGCCCAGCTGCTGGTCGACCTGCGCGCCCATTTGCAAGACGTCGCTCCACACCTCTTCGCTGTACGGCTTGGTGACGCGCGGCGTCTCGAGCACGCGCTCGATCGACATGATGTGCTCGAACTCGACTTCGGATTCGTCGACCGCGCCGGAGATCGGCGCCGCGCTGCCGGGTTCCGGCGTGCAGGCGACCGGAATGTGCCCTTCACCGGCAAGCAGGCCGGAGGTCGGATCGAAGCCGATCCAGCCGGCGCCCGGCAAGTACACCTCGCACCAGGCGTGCAGATCGGTGAAGTCGACTTCGGTGCCGCTCGGGCCGTCGATGGACTTGGTATCGGGCGCGAGCTGCAATAGATAGCCGGACACGAAACGCGCCGCCAAACCCAGTTGCCGCAAAGTCTCGACCAGCAGCCAGCCCGAATCGCGGCACGAACCCGACGCATGGGTCAGCGTTTCTTCGGGCGTCTGCACGCCCGGCTCCATGCGGATCAGATAGCGGATTTCACGCTGCAAGCGTTGATTCAGTTCGACGAGGAAGTCGGCGGTGCGCTTGGGCGTCCGGTCGATACTCGCGACAAAATCGGCGAAGCGCGGCGTCGGGGTGCGTTTGACGAGGTATGGCGCGAGTTCCTGCGCGAGGCCCGGCGCATACTCGAAGGGGAATTGCTCGGCGGACGGTTCGAGAAAGAAGTCGAACGGGTTGTAGACCGCCATCTCGGCGACCAGATCCACGGTCACCTTGAATTCGCGTGTCTTCTCGGGAAACACGAGACGCGCCTGATAATTGGCGAACGCGTCCTGCTGCCAGTTGATGAAGTGCTCGGCCGGTTCGACCCGCATCGAATACGACAGAATCGGGGTCCGGCAATGGGGCGCAGGCCGCAGACGCACGACCTGAGGCGACAGTGCAACCAGCCTGTCGTAGCGATAATGTGTGACATGATTCAACGCGACGCGTATGGACACACTGGACTCCTGGGACAAGGGATGGCAGCCCGCCAAAAGCAAGCTTCATGCCGTGGATCGAAAAACCGCGTGAGTTATCTGTACCGCCCGGATGACAGCCTGCTTTGAAGTCTGCCGCGTCTGCCGACCGTCCGGTCGATCGAACAGCGCGTCTTTCCACTGCCTTTTCCGGCCCGGCGCACCAAAGCGGCGCAGCGCCGATGCACGATCATGCACGTAATGTGCGTTAAACCAGTGACGTCTGGCAAATGCGGCATGAAGATTGCGGAGTCTCCGAACGATGAAAACCTTCCACTGCAATCGCTGCTCGCACCTCGTGTTCTACGAAAACGTTCGTTGCGAACGTTGCGACGCGCTGCTCGGCTATGTGCCGGAACTGGCCGAAATCAGCGCCTTCGAAGAAGCCGGCGAAGGGCGCTGGCGCAGCCTGCATCCAGGCGCCGGGGGGGCGCTGTTCCGGCAGTGCCACAACTATGCCGTCGAAAACATCTGCAACTGGATGATCCCCGCCGATTCGCCCGACGCGCTGTGCCACGCCTGCCAGCTGACGCTCACGATTCCGAATCTGGGCACGACGGACAACCGGTTCTACTGGTATCGGATGGAAGTGGCGAAACGGCGTCTGCTGTACACGCTGGCCGCGCTCGGCCTCGACGTGCCATCGCGCCAGACCGATCCGGAGCACGGCCTCGCCTTCGAATTCCTCGAAGACAGCGGCGATGGCGAAAAGGTGATGACCGGCCACGACAACGGCCTGATTACGCTGAACATCGCCGAAGCCGACGACGCCTACCGCGAAAGGGTCCGCACCGCGATGGGCGAGCCATATCGCACCTTGCTCGGCCACTTCCGCCATGAGTCGGGCCACTACTACTTCAGCCAGCTGGTGGAGAACGACCCGCGCTGGATCGAGCCGTATCGCAATCTGTTCGGCGACGAACGCGCCGACTACGGCGAGGCGCTGCTGGCCTACTATCGCAATGGCGCGCCGGCCGACTGGCAGACGTCCTTCATCAGCGCGTACGCCACCATGCATCCCTGGGAAGATTGGGCCGAGACGTGGGCGCACTACCTGCTGATCGTCGACGTCCTGGATACGTCGACCTCATATGGCGTCGCGCTGTTGCCCGACGACCCGAGCGAGCCGACGCTGACTGACCGCACGCCTGTGGAGGACGCCAGCTTCGAGAATCTGATGAAGCGCTGGTTTCCGCTCACGTATGTGTTGAACAGTTTGAACCGCAGCCTCGGGATGCCCGATGGCTATCCGTTCACGCTGGCCGCGCCGGTAGTGGACAAGCTGCGCTTCGTGCATCGGGTTGCAGCGGCTCACGCAAAGCCGCAGGCCTCAATCCGGACAATGGCCCCGTCAGCGTTGCCGCTCCAGTCCGGACCCGTCCCGCAGACGGCGCCGCCCCAGCGCGCGGCGCCGCGCCGCTAACGCTCAATACGCAACGTAAGGACCGGCGCCGCCCGGCGTCGTCTGCTGCTCGACGGCGGCATACACGTTACGGCCGTAGAAGAACGGCAGTCCCCAGTCGAAGATCGTCGACGTCACGAACGCCGGGCCGGCCAGCAACGGCAGCGCCGCATCGCCGCTGTACGTCTGCGCGATCGCCATGGCGTTGCCGACATTGAACGTGACCGCACTCGTGATGCCGTTCACGCCTTCGATCGTCGCACTGAGCTGCTCGGTCGAACTCGGGCAGTAGTACGCGCTATTCGGACTCGCGCACACCGGCAACGCGCTGGTCTGAAAGAACAGGCCGGTCGAGCCGCTGTCCAGGATGCTGCGCGAATACGTCCTGCCGTTCTGCACCGTCGTGAAGGTGCCGTTGGACGGACTCACGCCGATCACCTGCGCGTTGCCGAGCGTATTGTTGGCCTGCGTGCCGATGCCGAACACCAGTTGCCCGGTCACCGACGGTGCCCCGCCCGACACCGTCGGCAGGCTCAGGACCGAACCGTTGTTGTCGGTGGCGAAGTAGGGAATCGGATTGGCGACCTGCAGCGCCTCGACCAGAGGAATCGCCGTGCAAGCCGAGCCGCTGCAGCCGTAATAGGTGCCGGGCACCGCCTGCTGAACGCAGGCCGCGCCGCAGTCGTGCTTGAACACGCCGATGCCGAGCACGCCGTTGGCCTGCAACGCACCCGGCGTGTTGCGCGGCGAGCCTACGCTCGCGCAATCGGCCGGCACGGAAGCGTAGCCCGGGTCGATCAACTGGATCGGCAACGAGGCTGCTGTTTCGCCGGCGATCTGCAAGTCGGCGAGCTTCACCGGACCCCACGTGTAGCCGTCGAAGAACTGCATGCATTCGGCGACCAGGTTGCCCGAGCCGTCCTTCTGCTGCGGCAGCGTCATCGATGCGGGCAATTGCGATGCGAACACGCGCAAGCCCCACGAACCGGTATCCACCAGCACGTGATCGATGGTTTCGCACTGGCTGGTGCCGGGCGCGCAAATCGTGACGCTGACGAACGGCATGTTCGGCACGCCGCTCACGCCGGAATCGACGCTGACCCGCACCGCATTGGCCGCCACCACTTGTGGCGAAGGCGATGTATTGGTGACGGTCGGGCCGGCCGAGGTGCTGGCCGAGGTGCTGGCCGAAGTGCTGGAATTGGCCGACGTGGCCGAGCCGCTGGAGCCGCCGCCCCCGCCGCCGCAGGCACTGACCAGCAACGCGAGCAGCGCCGCGCACAACAGGGTGATGAACGAAGACGTATGACGCATGAGCGCTCCGTTATTGAATGACGCCGAGGTCGACACCCGCGGGCACCGCGTGCGGCAGATACGCATGGCCGGCGAACGCGCGCAGATGGCCGCCGGAGTACACCACCAGATCGCTGCTGGAAACCGCGAGCGGCGTTCCGCTGCGCGTTGCGGTGGCCGCGGCGTACTGGTCGAACGCGGCGCCCAGCACGGACTTCAGATCCGGCAGCGTCGGGCCTTCCCACGCCACACCGAAGACGATGCCGTTGGGCGCAACGTACTCGCGCACCAGCGTGCCGGACGGCATCGTCAGCAGGTGCACCGAGTACGCGCCTTGCGCAGTGGCCGTATGAGCGACTGCACGCATGCGCGTTTGATCGCTGTCGACGGTGCTGACGTTCTGGCCGAGCGTGGCATGCGCGGCAAACGACAGCACGCAGCTTGCCCCGAGCATTGCGCGAGCAATGCTGATAGAGAGCATCGGTTTCAAGAGAATTCCTTCGAGGTGAAACGCTCGTGCCCGGCGCGCAGCCGATCACGAACGACGAACTAGGGGCGCACTCCCCGACTGGCGGCGCCAGTGCTGCATTCACACCAGTGGGGTTGCGTGAATGCGTCTACGGAGTGGCGGCGCGAAACTTTAGGCGGCGCGCGACGGCACAGCAATCGTTTGCGAGGCGATTCAAACCTTCAGCCGCCTTCGGGCCGCTCGAGCGCGTTTGATTTTTGCGGACGATGTCCATGAGGGGCGGCGCTTCGGCGCAGATATTCGCGACGTATGCGGTTTAAAGCGAACAGGTGTGTGACAACGCCGCGCGGCGGCAGAAAAATATCGATGCGCCGCGCATGTCGATGCAAATGTAAGCGGATGCCGAATAAATCGCCGTTTATTGCCGTTTTCCTCTGACAATAACCGTCGAACTGGATGGCCTGTGGATGAATGGAAAAGGCCTGTTTGAAACCAGATTCCCGAGGCAAAAAAATACCGCGGATGACCTGATGGCCGATCCGCGGCACCGATACTTCGTCCGGCCACGTCATACCCGAATCGGTCGACGCGCCCTTACTTCTTCTGTTGCTGCAAAAGCGACTTGAGCTCCTGCACGTTTTCTTCCACACGCTTTGCGATCACCGCATACGACTCGGCTTGAGTCTGATACGCGGCTTGCGCGAGTTGCTGCATATCGGCAAGCGACTTATGCAGACTTTGCTGGATCAGCTCGGCGGTTTTCGCCGAAGGCGCAGCGCCCCCGGTGGACAACTGCCCCGTCAGCGATTGCAATTCGCTCAGCGTGGTGCGCAGCATCTCCGCCTGTTTCTGCGCAAGCGACTGCATGCCTTGCAAGGCGGTTTGATTGGCCTGAACCAGCGCTTCGACGTCCTTGCGTCGCGCGTCCATGATGGCGGGCACGTCGAAGCCGGGGAGCTTGAACTGCTCCAGCATTTTGGTGAAATCGCCAAACGGATTGGCGGCGTCAGGTCGGTCCATGCGAAATCCTCCTTAACGTATTGGATACTCGCCGACCGGGCATCGCCGCGCTGCACTTCTCTTGGCAGATGACCGGTGGCCTCGCGTGTGCCGTGCGTCCCGCGAACGCTTGCTGCTTGTGGGGTCGGACGGCACATCGCGTCAATCATGCGCTATCCGGCGTCATTGCGCCAGCGGGCACACCCTGGCGTCGGCCGTGCCATGCCGGTTCGCGTTGCCGGCTCCGCCGGCCTGTCCGCAAGGTTTGGTAAGTTACAACGCAAGCATCAGTAACCTCGCGCAAGCTCATGTCGGCTATCGTTGCTGATACGCTGGCGCACTGTAGCGCCGGCGTTGTCTCGATGGGAGCGAGATCATGAAAAAAGGATTAGTGAGTGCGGCGCTGGCCGCCGTATTGACCCTTGTCGCGGGAGCCGCGCTTGCACAGGAAGCACCACCGCCGCCCGCAGCGGTCCATGCGTATGACGAGCCGCATCGCGGCGACGGGCGGCCGCCTCACGGACCGATGGGTCCGGGCTTCGCGGTAGTCAACGATCTGGAACAGCTGCGCCGCCTGTACGCGATGAGCGGACGTGAAGGCGACATCGTCGCGGTGTATCACGAGGTGTTGAACAAGACGCAGGATCCGATGCTGCGCCACTACGTCTACGACTCGCTCGCTCGTGAGCAGTTGAAGCCGGCCAACCCGGAGCAGGCCATCGCGACGCTGCGCACCAGTCTCACGGAAGACCTGGCCGCGGCGAACAAGCCGCCACGCGACGCAGCGGCGGGTATCCAGCCGCCTGCCATGCCGCAGTAAGCAGTAAGCAGTAAGCAGTAAGCAGTAAGCAGTAACCCGTCACCGACGCCACCGCGTAGGCAGGTTGCAATGCAGCCACAAAAGGCGCGTTGCAACCCGGCGCAACGCCTGCGCGGTTGGAAGCGCTCCCGCACAAAAACAGCCGTTTAAGCCGGCGCGCTACGTTGGCTTTCGCACATAGCCGCTTATTGCTCACTTTTTATCTTCCACCGGCTGATTAGGATAAAAGCACAGCAACGCTCGTGCCGGGTGAAAAATGCGCTACCCCCTGAACATGGCCATCGCCGCCGCCCTTCTCGTCTTTGTTCTTTGCTGCGGCATGCAGCTCGTCCTGAGATGACGTCCTTGCGCAGCGCTTTACACGCCCGCTTTGCTCAACTCGTGCGCGCGTCGAAGTCTTTCGCGACTGTTGCTCAGGTGCATCCGCATGGCGGCGCGTGCGTCGTCCGGATCCTGACGTTCGATTGCCCGGTAAATCAACTGATGCTCGCGCAGCACATTGCGCAGATGTTCGACATGGTCGAGCTCCGCGATCTCGGCGGAACCTAGCCGCGTGCGCGGACTCACCGCGCGTCCGAGTTGACTGAGAACGTCGAAGAAGTACCGATTCCCGCTGGCTCGCGCGATCTGCAGATGAAACTCGATGTCATGCGCCAGCACGTCGGTACTGCCCCGCTCCAGTTCGGATTCGAAACGCTCCAGCGCGCTGCGCATCTGCTTGAGATTCTGCGCAGTGCGCCGCGCCGCCGCAAAAGCAGCGGATGCCGCCTCGACGTCGATCCGGAACTCGATAATGGCCATCACGTCGAGCATGCTGGACAGGTCGGCGGCAGGCAGTTGCATCGGCTCTTCCGCGGCCGGCGTCAATACGAATGTGCCGATGCCGTGACGCGTCTCAACCACTTTCGCCGCCTGCAGGCGCGAAATCGCCTCGCGAACCACGGAGCGGCTCACGGAGAGCTGCTTCATCAGCGCTACTTCTGTCGGAATGCGGTCTCCCGGCCTAAGCGATCCACGGCGGATTTCCTCGGAAAGGGTGGCCACCACCTTCTCAGTCAGGCTGCTCATTTTGTAGCTTGTTGCCTCATCAACTGGAAAAGCACACGTTGCGCGTGCGTCACGTCATCTGACGTCTCGATAGGGCCATCATAACGTAGTCCAAGTCGATGACCGATAGAATCCATGTCATCAGATGTCTTAGTTTACCCGCTTGAAATTCAACATCAGTGCGCGAATTCCGGCCCATCGGCTGTAATAAAGGCGTAAAAGGCCAGGGTAAACACTCCGTAGGAAAGTAAAAACGGAAAAAGTAGACTGTCGTCTGACAACGTATCTCACGCCTTTGAGAGAAGATAGTTCCCGCTGCTGCCGGATGCGGCGCGTTGCGTTCGATCAGGCCGTCGAATCGGCCGACACTGGAGACAACCTTGACATCTGCTCCCGCCACCGCGGCCGGCCCGCTCGAATCCGCGGTTTCCAAGGTCAAGCGGCACGTGCTGCCGCTCTTTCTGATCATGTTCATCGCGAACTATATCGACCGCGTGAACATCGGCTTCGTCAATTCGCACATGCAGGCGGATCTTGGGATCGGCGCCGCCGCGTATGGACTCGGGAGCGGCTTGTTCTTCATCGGCTACGCGCTGTTCGAAGTGCCGTCGAACGTCCTCATGCAGAAATACGGCGCCCGCGCCTGGCTCACGCGGATCATGGGCACGTGGGGCGTGGTGGCCGCGACCATGGCTTTCGTCTGGAACGACACGTCGTTTTACGTGCTGCGCTTCCTGCTGGGCGTCGCCGAGGCCGGCTTCTTCCCCGGCGTCGTTTTCTATTTCACGCAATGGCTGCCGCAGAAAGAGCGCGGCAAGGCCGTCGCGGTTTTCCTCGCCGGCTCGGCGCTGGCATCGGTGCTGTCCGGCCCGATTACGGGCGCCTTGCTGTCGATTCGCGGCTTCGGACTGCACGGCTGGCAGTGGATGTTTCTCATTGAAGGCGGGTTTTCGGTTGGCCTGTGCGCCGTGAGCTGGATGTTGCTGAAGTCGCGCATTCGCGACGCCGCTTGGCTGACGGCCGAAGAACAGCAAGTTCTCATAACGACGATCGCCGCCGAGCAGGCCGAGCGCGACGCGCTCGGCGCTGCGCACCTGCCGACGGCAAAACTGCTGAAGGACCCGCAAATCCTTCTGTTCTGCTTTCTCTACTTCGCGATTCAATTGACGATCTACGCGGCGACCTTCTGGCTGCCGACGATTATCAGGAAGATGGGTGGACTGTCGGACTTCGAAGTCGGCATCCTCAACGCGATACCCTGGCTCATTGCAATGTTCGCGATGTACTGTTTCGCGATGTTGTCGGCCAGGTGGCGCTTCCAGCAGGCATGGCTCGCGGCTGCGCTCGTCATCGCGGCTTGCGGGCTGTTCGCTTCGACATCCGGCAACCCTGTTCTGTCGTTCGTGGCGATCTGCTTCTCCGCGATCGGGTTCAAGGCCGCTTCATCATTGTTCTGGCCGATTCCGCAAGGGTATCTGGATGCGCGTGTCGCGGCCGGCGTGATTGCACTGATCAACTCGGTCGGCAACCTCGGGGGGTTCTTCGCTCCTGCTGCTTTCGGCTACCTGCAACAGCACACCGGCTCGATTTCCGGCGGCCTGTACGGGCTGGGCGTGGCATCGCTCGTCGCGGCCGCAGCCGGCTTCCTCACCCGCAATCGTCTCGTAAATCGTGACGCGCCGGCGCAAGCCGTGCATAGCAAAGCCCACTGACTTCAAGGAATAGCCAGGCATGAGCAACGCGCTTTCAGCCTCAGTTTCAGCCTCAGTTCCGGCCTCAGTTCTGGCCTCAGTTTCGACGCTCGCTTCAATGCCCGGCACCGCACACCCAAACGGCTCCCGCCAGTCGGATTCCTAACTTAACTGGTCCAACCACCATGTCCACGAATACCTTCCAATCGAATGCCACCCCGACGGTCGTCGAGCTGCGCGTCGTTCCAGTCGCCGGCCGTGACAGCATGCTGATGAACCTGAGCGGCGCGCATGGCCCGTTCTTCACGCGCAACATCGTCATTCTGCGCGACAGCGCGGGCAACACCGGCGTCGGTGAAGTCCCCGGCGGCGAGAGCATCCGCAAGACCATCGACGATGCGCGTCCGCTCGTCGTGGGTCAGTCGATCGGCAACCTTCAGGCCGTGCTCAACAAAGCGCGCACGCAGTTCGCGGACCGCGACGCCGGCGGACGCGGTTTGCAGACTTTCGATCTGCGCACGACCATCCATGCGGTGACCGCGCTCGAAGCCGCGCTGCTCGATTTGCTCGGACAGCATCTGGGCGTACCGGTTGCCGCACTCCTCGGCGAAGGCCAGCAGCGCGACGAAGTCGAAATGCTCGGCTATCTGTTCTACATCGGCGACCGGAAAAAAACCGCTCTGCCGTACGCCGGCGGCGCGGACGGCAGCGACGACTGGGAGCGTCTTCGCACCGAAGAAGCCATGACGCCCGAGGCCGTGGTGCGCCTCGCCGAAGCCGCACAAGCGCGCTATGGCTTCAACGACTTCAAGCTCAAAGGCGGCGTGCTTCCAGGCGACGCCGAAATCGAAGCGGTCACGGCGCTCGCCGAACGATTCCCGACAGCGCGCGTGACGCTCGACCCGAATGGCGCGTGGTCGCTGTCCGAGGCAGTTCGTCTTTGCCGCGACCAACACCACGTGCTGGCCTATGCGGAAGACCCCTGCGGCGCCGAGAATGGTTATTCCGGCCGCGAAGTGATGGCTGAATTCCGCCGCGCGACCGGCTTGCCGACCGCCACCAACATGATTGCGACCGACTGGCGCCAGATGGGCCACGCCATCCAGCTGCAATCGGTGGACATCCCGCTCGCCGACCCGCACTTCTGGACGATGCAAGGCTCGGTCCGCGTTGCGCAGATGTGCAATGAGTGGGGATTGACGTGGGGTTCGCATTCGAACAACCACTTCGACATTTCGCTCGCGATGTTCACGCAGGTCGCCGCCGCCGCGCCCGGCAAGATCACCGCTATCGATACCCATTGGATCTGGCAGGACGGCCAGCGCCTGACCCGCAACCCGTTGCAGATCGTAGGCGGCAAAGTGAAAGTGCCGGACAAAGCGGGCCTTGGCGTCGAGCTCGATCTGGACGAAGTGGAAAAAGCGCACGCCCTGTATCAGCAGCACGGCCTGGGCGCTCGCGACGACGGCGTCGCGATGCAGTTCCTGATTCCGAACTGGAAGTTCGATAACAAGCGTCCGTGTCTCGTACGCTAAAGCAAAACCTCCTTCGGCCGCGGTCCTCGTGGCCGCTGCTTCTTGCCATAAAAGACGTGAATACACGATGACGACCCCTCAAGAACTCAAAGCCATCATCTCCTCAGGCCTGCTGTCCTTCCCCCTCACCGACTTCGACGCGCAGGGCGACTTTCGCGCCGACACTTATGCCGGGCGCCTCGAATGGCTCGCTCCCTACCGTGCGACGGCGCTCTTCGCCGCGGGCGGCACGGGCGAGTTCTTTTCGCTGACCAGGACCGAATACACGAATGTGATTCGTACGGCTACCGAAACCTGCAAGGGCAAGGTGCCGATTCTCGCCGGCGCCGGCGGCCCGACGCGCGTGGCGATCGACTATGCTCAGGAAGCCGAACGCCTCGGCGCGAACGGCGTGCTGCTGATGCCGCACTATCTGACCGAAGCATCGCAGGAAGGTATCGCCGCGCACGTCGAGCAGGTTTGCAAAGCGGTGCGGAACATCGGCGTGATCGTCTACAACCGCGCGAACTCAAGGCTCAACGCCGACATGCTCGAACGTCTCGCGGACAGCTGCCCGAACCTGATCGGTTTCAAGGACGGCGTGGGTGAAATCGAGAACATGGTGTCGATCCGCCGCCGCCTCGGCGACCGTTTTTCGTACCTCGGCGGCCTGCCGACCGCCGAAGTCTACGCAGCCGCCTACAAGGCGATGGGCGTGCCGGTGTATTCGTCCGCGGTGTTCAACTTCATCCCGAAGACGGCGATGGACTTCTACCGTGCAATCGCCTCGGACGATCACGCCACGGTGGGCAAGCTGATCGACGAGTTCTTCCTGCCGTATCTCGCCATTCGCAATCGCCGCGCGGGCTACGCGGTCAGCATCGTGAAGGCCGGCGCGAAGCTGGTGGGCCGCAGCGCGGGACCCGTGCGCGCCCCGCTCACCGACCTGACCGACGATGAAATCGCGCAACTCGACGTCCTCATCAGGAAACTCGGCGCTCAGTGAGAATCCGCGCGCCGAATCGGGCCAAAGCCCATGCGGCATAACCCGGTCGACGCCGCACCCGCGTAGTTGCCGTGAAGCCGCAGGTCCACTCCGCAAGTCCGGGCTCTCACATTTCGATTGACCCAGGAAACCAACACGACGAAGATAGTTTCCACCGACCCAAGGTGCGGTCCGGTGGCGCGCGGACGAATCAATCCACTGGCGTGTTGTCCGGAACTGAAGCGCCGCCCACTTTGAGCGGAGACATCAAAGCGGTCCAACGCCACGTCCGAATCCAATCAATTTGGGCTACGGGTTTATAGCGCACGGCAAGTAGCGCACGGCAAGTGCGGCGCGCTCAAACGGAACTTGAACTCATGTCAGTTTTCAATCCGGTTATCACACGCGTGATGCTGCCGCTTGCCACCGCGGAAGACTGGCGAAACGCGCCCCTTCCAGCCTTCGGCACGAACGCATTGCGCCGCCGCACCTTGCGGAGCCAGTCATGATCCGGCTTCATTGCGCGCCGCTGTCGCTGCTGCTCGTCGCCGCCGTGCTGTCTGGCTGCTCACGTCAAAACAACAACGAATACCAAGGTTACATAGAAGGCGAATTCGTCTATCTCGCGTCGTCGCAGTCCGGTGCGCTCACGCAGCTGTCGGTCACGCGGGGACAAACCGTGCAGGCGAACGCGCCGCTCTTCACGCTCGAATCGGCCGACGAAACCGCCGCACTTCAACAGGCGCAGCAGCAGCTCGCGGCCGCACGCGCGCAGCTGGCGGACATCGAAACGGGGAAACGTCCGCCCGAAGTCAACGCGGTGCGGGCGCAACTCGCCCAGGCCGTCGCCAATGCTCGCAAGGCGTCGCTGCAACTGACGCGCGACGAAGCGCAATTCCACGCCGGCGGCATTCCAAAGGCGCAACTCGACGATTCGCGCGCCAACGCCGATGCAACGGCCGCACAGGTTCGCGAGCTCGGCAATCAGGTTCAGGTAGCGCGCCTGCCCGGCCGCTCGCAACAGATCACCGCGCAGAACGCGCAGATCGCAGCCGCGCAGGCCACTGTCGCTCAGGCGCAATGGAAGCTCGATCAGAAGCGTGTGAACGCTCCCGCTGACGGGCTTGTCTACGACACGCTGTACCGAACCGGCGAGTGGGTGCAGGCGGGCAGTCCCGTCGTCCAGATGCTGCCGCCGCAGAACGTGAAGGTGCGCATTTTCGTGCCTGAAACCGTGGTCGGCCGGCTCGCGGCGGGACGAACGTTGCTGGTGCACTGCGACGGCTGCGGGGCGGACATACCCGCCAGAATCACCTACATATCGAGCAAGGCCGAATACACGCCGCCCGTGATCTACAGCAACGAGAGCCGCGCGAAGCTGGTGTTCATGGTCGAAGCGCATCCGACCGTGGCTGACGCAAGCAAGCTGCATCCTGGCCAACCCGTCACGGTGACGCTGCAATGAACCCTTCCGCCCAGGACTATGCGATCGACGTGCGGAATCTGAACAAGCACTTCGGCGACAAGCACGTCATCAACGACGTGTCCCTGCAGGTAGCACGCGGCGAGATCTTCGGCTTTCTCGGACCGAACGGCAGCGGCAAGACAACCTCGATCCGCCTGATGTGCGGACTGCTCACGCCCGATTCGGGCACCGGCACGTGTCTCGGCTTCGACATCAACCGTGAGAGCGCGCAGATCAAGCGCAACGTCGGCTATATGACGCAACGCTTCTCGTACTGGGAAGATCTGACCATTCGCGAGAATCTCGACTTCGTCGCGCGGATCTATCAGATGAAGAACCGCAAGGAGGCCGTCGACCGCTCGCTCGAATCGCTCGGACTGCAAGGCCGCGCGCATCAGCTGACGGGATCGCTGTCCGGCGGCTGGAAGCAGCGGCTCGCACTGGCCGCCTGCTTGTTGCACGAACCGCGGCTGCTGCTGCTCGACGAACCCACCGCGGGAGTCGATCCCGCCGCGCGGCGCGACTTCTGGGAAGAACTGCACCAGCTCGCCGCGCGCGGCATCTCGGTATTGGTCAGCACGCACTACATGGACGAGGCCGAGCGCTGTCACAAGCTCGCCTATATCGCGTACGGCAAGCTGCTCGCGCAAGGCACGGCGCGAGAAGTGATCGAATCGCAGAATCTCGCGACGTGGACCCTCTACGGCGACCATCTGAGCAAGCTGTCCGAACAATTGCGCAAGACACCCGGCGTCGACCAGACCGTCCTCTTCGGCTCGGCGCTGCACGTGAGCGGCCACGATCACTTCGCGCTGGAAAACGCCGTCAAACAGGCTGCCGCCGGTACTGAACTACGCATCGAGCGCATCGAAACCGGGCTCGAAGACGTATTCATCTATCTGATGAGCCGCTCGACGGACAACTTCGGAGCACGCCCGTGAAAACACGCACGCTATTTTCACTGACGCGCTGGTGGAGCATCGTGCTCAAGGAATTCCTGCAACTGCGGCGCGACCGCGTCACGTTCGCCATGATCGTCGGCGTGCCGGTGATTCAGCTCTCGCTGTTCGGCTATGCGATCAATACCGATCCCAAGCATCTGCCCACCGCCGTCATCATCGGCGATAACAGCCCGTTTTCGCGCAGCTTCGTCGCGGCGATGAAGAACTCCGCTTACTTCGACATCGTCGAAACGCTGCCCAACGAGGAAGCCGGCCACCTTGCCCTCGCGCAGGGCCGCGTGCAGTTCGTGCTGAACGTGCCGGTCGATTTTTCGCGGCGCCTGCTGCGCGGCGAACATCCGTCACTGCTGGTGGAAGCCGACGCGACCGATCCGACTGCAACGAACGCGGCCATCGCCGCGCTGCCGAGCCTCGTGCAGCCGGTCGCCGACAAGGACATCACCGGCTCGCTCGCGCATCTGAACGGCAGTCAGCCCGCATTCAATGTCCAGGTTCACGGTCTCTACAACCCCGAGGGCATCACGCAATACAACGTGGTGCCGGGCCTGATGGGCGTCATCCTGACGATGACGCTCGTGATGATGACCGGCCTCGCGGTCACGCGCGAACGCGAGCGCGGCACGATGGAAAACCTGCTCGCCACGCCGGTCCTGCCGGTCGAAGTGATGACCGGCAAGATCGTGCCTTACGTGATCATCGGCCTCATCCAGGCGACGATCATCCTGGTCGCGACGCGCTATGCATTCCATGTGCCGTTCGTCGGCAGCGTGGTGGCGATCTATCTCGCGGCGCTGCTGTTTATCGCGGCGAACCTGACGGTCGGCATCACGCTGTCGTCGCTCGCGCAGAACCAGTTGCAGGCCATGCAGCTGGCCGTGTTCTATTTCCTGCCGAACATCCTGCTTTCGGGCTTCATGTTCCCGTTCGCCGGCATGCCGCGCTGGGCGCAGTTCATCGGCAATCTGCTGCCGCTGACGTACTTCAACCGCCTGATCCGCGGCATTGTTCTCAAGGGTAACGGCTGGACGGAACTCTGGCCCTCCGTGTGGCCCATGGCACTCTTCACGGCCATCGTGATGGGCGTGGCACTGCGCTTCTATCGGCGCACGCTCGACTAGGAGACCCCGTCATGAAACGACTCGCGTTCCTGTCCTTCCTTGCGCTGTGCGCCTGTACCGTCGGCCCGGACTTTCATGCGCCCGCGGCGCCGGACACGCAAACCTATACGCGCGAGCGGCTGCCTGCCGCGACGGAGGCAGCAAGCGGCGCGGCGGGTTCGTCGCAGACCTTTATCTCATCCAGCCACGCCGCGTCGATGTGGTGGACGCAGTTTGATTCGGAACCGCTCGATCGTCTGGTCGAACAGGCCTTAAGGCAAAGCCCGACCCTCGCGCAAGCTCGCGCGAAACTGATCGAAGCACGTGAGAACTACAACGCCCAGGCAGGCGCCACGCAGTTCCCGAGTGTCGACGCAAAGGTGTCGGGGGCGCGGCAAAAGGTCTCCACCGCTGCATTCGGTTTGCCCAACGTACCGAATCCCGGACCGTTTTCGCTATTCAACGCGTCGGTCAGCGTGTCGTATGCGTTCGATATCTTCGGCGGCAATCGCCGGGCGCTCGAAGCATTGATGGCACAAGTCGACTATCAGGCCTTCGAATTCGAGGCCGCGCGGCTGTCCATTGCCGGCAATGTCGTCGCCACCGTCGTGCGGCGAGCTTCGTTGCAGCAGCAGATTGCACTGACGCAGCGCCTTGCTGACACACAGGCGCAACAGCTTGCGATCATGCAGGCCCGCTTCGCGGCCGGCGGCGTGTCAGAACTCGACGTGCGCAGCCAGCGCGGCCTGCTTGCGCAGACCCGCGCCTCGCTGCCGCCGCTCGCCACACAACTCGCTCAGGCCGGGCATCAACTCGCCATCCTGCTCGGGGTCGCACCGTCGCAAGCGGACTTCGACGAGATCACGCTGGACTCGCTGCATCTGCCCGGCAATGTGCCGGTCACGCTGCCCTCGACGCTCGCGCGCGAGCGCCCCGACATTCGCGCCTCCGAAGCGCTATTGCATCAGGCGAGCGCGAATGTCGGCGTGGCGGCAGCCAATCTTTATCCGCAGTTTTCGCTGTCGGCGGGAATCGGTTCGGAGCGCACCGACATACAGAATGTGGTGAAAGGCCTGAACATCTGGAACATCGGTCTGAACATCACACAACCGATTTTTCACGGCGGTGAATTGCGCGCGAAACAACGTTCGGCCCAGGCGGCTTACGACGACGCGCTTGCCGGCTATCAGCAAACCGTGCTTCAGGCGCTGCAACAGGTCGCGGACACGTTGACGGCATTGCAGAACGACGCCCGGACACTGCAGGCGCGCGACGACGCCGCGCAACAGGCGCAGGCAAGCTTCGCTATCGTGCACACGCAATATGCGGCGGGCGGCGTCAGTCAGTTCGGCTTGCTCGACACGCAACGTCAGACGTTGCAAACCGCGCTCGACCGAACCCGTGCGCAAGCCGACCGCTTTACCGATACGGCAGCTCTATTCCAGTCGCTGGGCGGCGGATGGCAGGCCGCGGCAATGGAGCAGCAGCAACCGTAGCGCGGACGAAACCGCGCGGGGTTCAAATCACAGAACCGCTGATCATCTGGACGGGAACGAGCCTGCCGAACCTGCCGAGCCCGCGTATGCGGCTCGTCGACAAAGGAGAACCGTAAAATCGCAACGCCACCGACACCTTTGCCACCGGTCGATTTCGCCGAAGGGCCAGCGGGAATCATCCTTGCGGCCGCGCGCGAGATCCTGCTGCGGGAGCGCTATAGCGGGCTCACCATGGACCGGCTCGCGCTCGCGCTCGGCATGAGCAAAAAGACGCTCTACGTTCACTTTCCGTCGAAGGACGCGATGGTCGCCGCGATCATCACGGCGACCGGCGCCACCGTCCGTCGCCAGGTCACGGAAATACTCGACGGACCTGGCCGGTTCCCGGAGAAGCTCGAAGGTTTGCTGCGCGTGATCGCCGATCATGCAGGCGCGATGTCCCCCGACTTTCTGCAGGATCTCCACCGCTTCGCGCCGCATCTCTACGATGAAATCCAGATCATCAAGGAGCGCAATATCCCGGCGGTATTCACGCGCGTCCTGAACCTCGGCATCGAACAGGAGATGATCCGCGCCGACATCGACGTGAAGTTCGTCGCCGAGTACTGGCTGCAGGTTGCCAGAGGCGTGCACGAGCCGGCGTTGCTCACGCGAACGGGGCTGACGCCGCGCGAAGCGCTGGAGAAAGCGCTGGATCTGTTTTTCGCCGGGGTGCTGACGCCCTCCGCGCGCAAGAAGGTGGGGCAGCGCCTGCCCGGGTCGTCACGTGAGTGAGGGTGTGAACCGCTTGCACGGCGCTACGAAAACCAGACCGTGAACCGCGTTCCCGAAACCAGGCGGCTGACTATCCCTACTTAGGTTAGCCGTTCAAGTCAGACGGCGACCCGGATGCCGCCGCGAAGCGTTGTCACGTTGCCGAAGCGGTCGCGTAAGATAGCGCGATGAAGAAAGCCAAATCGCTCGCGTCAAGGCTGCCCGCCCTCATCAACACGTCAACGTGACGATGCCGCCAACAAGCACAACCTGGCGCGGACATCGCAAGCGACGGAAAGCTGCCGACGCAGTGATGTGCGCCACTGGCGGCCGAGTAGCGGCTGAGGAACACACTGGACCAGGTCGTATTGAGCAATGTTACGTTGACCGAGGCATATTCGTTTTGTGACTGATGGAGCCTACGCGATGGCAAACGAGCATACGATGGCAACGGCCGTACCGAACGAAACAGCCAAGGTCGCGCTGGCGCTGCAGGGCGGCGGATCGCATGGCGCCTTCACCTGGGGCGTGCTCGACCGTCTGCTGGAAGAAGTCGGGCGAGCAACGTTGAATATTACCGCGATCAGCGGCGCAAGCGCGGGCGGCATCAACGCCACTCTGTGTGCGTGCGGACTGGCGCTCGGCGGTCCCGACGCGGCGCGCCACAAGCTGCGCTCATTCTGGGAAGCGGTCTCGCGCGGCGGGACCCTTGCCGGCAATCCGCTCTTCGGCTTCGCCGAGCCCGCTCCGTTCGGCGGCTGGAATATCGACTGGAGCCCGATCGCGATCGCGCTCGAGGCAGTGGGCCTCGTCGTCTCGCCGTACAACAACCCGTTCTACCGGGACGCGCTGCTTCCGCTGCTTGAAGAGGTCTTGCCAACTGCCGAACTGGCAGCGTTCAACCGGGCCGAAGGCGCGGTACGCGTGTTCGTCTCGGCGACGAATGTCCGCGACAACCAGCGCACGATTTTTACGCAACCGCATATCTCCCTCGATGCGCTGCGGGCCTCCGCCTGTCTGCCGACCGCGTTCCGGGCGGTGAGCATCGACGGCGTGCCCTACTGGGACGGGGGGTATCTCGGCAACCCGCCGCTGTCGCCGCTCGTCGACGTGGCGCAAGACCTGATCCTCGTGATGGTCAACCCTCTCGTCCGGCAGCACATGCCGCCCAGGAATGCGCGCGACATTCTGGATCGCCTGAACGAGATCGGTTTCAATGCGTCCGTCGTGCTCGAGATCAATGCCATCGAGGCGGTGAATCGCGTTCTGGCCGAGCTTGATGCGGTGAATGCGTCCAAGCTGACGAGATACAAGCCGGTACGCTTCCACCTGATCCGTGATGACCCTTTCCTGGCGGGATTCGGCCTCGTGTCGAAGAACAGCACGTCGTGGTCGCTCATCGACGCGTTATTCAAGGGTGGGCGAGCTGTCGCCGACCGATGGCTCGCTTCCAGTCATGCCCTGCTCGGCCGCGCATCCTCGTGTGATGTGCGCACCGAACTGGTCAAGCCCGTGTTGAGCGCACAGCCTGTCGCACATGCGCCGGCAGGAGCGACGTGACGTGACGCGACGCGTACGTTCCGCATGGCGCCTCGTGCCATCGCCTGCAACGCCGGGTTCGTTGATCTGACGAAACGGCCCGGCACTCGCCAATTGCCGCGAGAGCCGCTCGATGACAACGGCACGGCGCCGGCGCATTGCACGATCACCTTCCGCCCGCGCGCGAACTGAACGCCCCGTTCTGGTGACACGAAGATGGCTCGCCCTGCGCAGAGCATCGGATGAATCCTCGCATGCAATCGTCGCACTGCGACATGGTTTCGCTGTCCAATTAATTAACAGGCCATCGCGTTGGCCGTCCGGGGAATGGCAATGACAATGACCGTTACGCAACCCACTGACAATCCGTGGCCGGGCGCGAGTCCGGCCGGGCTCTCAGCTGGACCCTACTGCACGGATGAGCGCCTCGATACGCCGCGCAACGCGCCGGCCGGGCAGGTCGACCGGCTCGTGCATGCCGCGTTCGCCCGCGCCACCGGCGGTGTGTCGCCTGCGGCGCTGTCGCTGGCATGGCTGGATTGGGCGTGGCATCTGACCGGCTCGCCGGGCACGCAGGCGGCGCTCGCCCAGCGGATCTGGCAGCACTGGCAGTCAGGATTGACAGGATCGTTCCCACGCCCTGGCGGAGACAGCGATCCGCGCTTCGCCGATCCGGATTGGCAGCGTTGGCCGTTCAGTCTGCTGCGCGACGCGTTTCGACAGACCGAGTCGTTCTGGCAGGAAGCCACCACGGGCCTGCCAGGTGTCTCGCCGCATCATGAACACGTGATCAGTTTCGCCGCCCGTCAATGGACCGACATGCTCTCACCAGGCAACTGCTGGTGGCTCAACCCCGAAGTGCTGCGGGCGACTGCCGGGACAGGCGGACGAAACTTCGTCGAAGGCGGTCGCCATTGGCTGGATGACCAGCAGGAGGTTTTCGCCGGATACAGCCCGGGTGTCTCACGTCGCAGATGCACTCCACATTGCGTCGGTCGGGACGTCGCCATCACGCCCGGCAAGGTGGTCTATCGCAATGATCTGATCGAGTTGATCCAGTACGCGCCGCAAACCCCGGCGGTCTGGCACGAGCCGGTGCTGATCGTGCCCTCGTGGATCCTGAAATATTACATCCTCGATCTTTCCCCCCACAATTCGCTCGTGCGCTATCTGGTGAAACGGGGACACACGGTCTTCATGATCTCCTGGAAGAACCCTCGCGAAGAAGCGCGCGACCTTGGCCTGAATGACTACCTCCAGTTGGGCCTGTTCGACGCATTCACGCAGTTGCGCAGAATTACCGGCACAGCCCCGGTTCATGCGGCCGGCTACTGCCTCGGCGGGACGCTGCTGGCGATCGGTGCGGCCGTACTGGAACGGGACGGCGTGCGCCAATCAGTCCCGCTCAGGACGGTTACGCTGTTCGCCGCGCAGACCGACTTCAGCGAGCCGGGAGAACTGGGCCTGTTCATCGACCCGAGCGAACTCGCCTGGCTCGACGCGCTGATGTGGGAGCAAGGTTATCTGGATGGCGCCCAGATGGCTGCCGCCTTCCAGCTGCTGCATGCGCGCGATCTGACCTGGTCCCGGTCGATTCGTGAGTACCTGCTGGGTCAGCGCGCGAAGCCGACTGACCTGATGGCCTGGAATGCTGACACCACACGCCTGCCCTATCGCATGCACAGCGAAAACCTGCATCATCTGTACCTGCGCAACGATCTGGCCGAAGGCCGGTACTGTGTCGGGGGGCGACCGGTGACGCTCTCCGATCTCAAACTGCCAGCCTTTCTGGTGGGCACAGAACGCGACCATGTGTCACCCTGGCGCTCGGTGTACAAGCTGCACCAGCTGACCCGCGCCGAGATCAGTTTTCTGCTGACCTCGGGCGGACACAATGCGGGGATCGTCTCCGAGCCGGGCCATGCCGGACGCCGCTACCGCTTCGGCACGCGGCGCAAGGATGCTGCCTATGTGAGCCCGGACGAATGGTTCGCGCAGACGCCGGTGTGCGAAGGTTCATGGTGGCCGCGCTGGCAGCAGTGGCTCATCGCGCATTCCGGCAAGAAAACCGTACCGCCCGTCCTGGGCGGCGGCACGGTAATCGGCGATGCACCCGGCACCTACGTGCTCGAACCCTGAGCGCATCCGCCCAGAGACAGCCACGCCAGCGTCACATTCTTCCGTGACCACACGCGACCGGACGTCGTGCCTGACGCCAGGCTATCGGCGTGTGCTCGCGATTTGACGCGGTTCAACAAACCGTCCCGCACCCCTGCGGAGCGTGGACCGGGGCGTGTCGCGTTTCGCTGTCGTGGATGAGCTCCCTGACGATCGGGTAGATCTTCGTTTCCCAGCGCCGGCCCGCGAACACGCCATAGTGCCCAACCCCGGTCTGCATGTAGTGAGTCTTCATAAAGGACGGCAGACTGCTGCACATTTCCTGCGCCGCTTCGGTCTGGCCGACCGCACAAATGTCGTCTTTCTCCCCCTCGACGGTCAGCAGCGCCGTGTGCCGGATCGCGCGCAGGTCCACGCGGCGGCCGGCGATCAGCAGGTTGCCACGCGGCAGCGCGTGCTGCTGAAAAACCCGGCTCACGGTGTCGAGGTAAAATTCGGCCGGCAAATCCATCGTCGCAAAATAATTTGCGTAGAAGGCGCGGATCACCTCGGCTTTCCCCGTGTCACCCTGCGCCCTGTAATTGTAGAAATCGATCAGCGCGCTGACGTGCCGCCGAAGGTCCATGGACATGAACGCGCCAAGCTGCACGAATCCAGGATAGACACGCCGCATCGCCCCTGGGAAGCGCATTGGCACCAGGTCGATCAGATCGTTCTCGAACCACGCGAGCGGGGTCCTCACGGCCCATTCGTCAACCTGGGTGGGATTGATGCGGGTATCGTTCGGGCCGGCGATCAGCGTCATGCTCCGCGGCTGCGCCGGATTGCCATCTTCGGCCATCAGCGCGACGGCGGCCAAGGTCGCGACCGTTGGCTGACAGACCGCCACCACGTGCGTCCCCGGACCGAGCAGTTGGAGAAAGCGAATCACATACCCGACGAAATCGTCGAAACCGAACGGGCCGTCCGCCAGAGGGACCTCGCGCGCATTGTGCCAGTCAGTGATGTAGACGTCGTGCTCGGCGAGCATCGCGGCCACTGTGCCGCGCAGTAGCGTGGCGAAGTGGCCCGCCAGCGGCGCGACGAGCAGGACCCGCGGTTGCGTGGGCTGGATGTCTTTCCTGAAATGCAGCAGGGAGCAAAACGGTGTGCGGTGAACCACCTCTTCGCTCACTGCGACCACCTGGCGATCAATCTGAACACTACGAATGCCAAATGGCGGCCGCTGATGCGTGAGGCGCGCGAGCGCCAGCCATTCAAGGAACGCGCCGAACTCCCGTGCCAGACTGTTCGTGGACAACAACCCTGGCCACGCCGCAGAGGAAACGGCCGCCGCGCTGGCGGCCGCCTGAAGCGGGGCAGCCATGTCGGCATACGCCTGGTAAGCTTGATACATCATGCGGGAGCCCGCAAAATAACCACTGTCAGAGGCTCGAAAAGCAAAAAGTCGCTTGTCGGGTCTATATAGTTAGTATATCTATTTTTCTGCTTTGATAGCGGAACACCCTTTCGTCACGGAAGTTCGCATATGGCCAGGACAACGCTGACAATCAGCAGCAGAAACTATTCGTCGTGGTCGTTGCGCGGATGGCTGCTGGCGAAATTCAGTGGGCTGGAATTCGAAGAAATTGTGGTGCCGCCGGCTGATCCGACCATCCGCGCGGAACTCCTGCTGCTCTCGCCATCGATCCTGGTGCCCTGCCTCGAGCATGAAGGCGTCAGAGTCTGGGACACCCTGGCGATCGCCGAGTACCTGCACGAAGTACGGCCGGAGGCCGGGCTGCTGCCCACCGATCGCGTCGCGCGGGCGCACTGTCGTTCGATTTGCGGCGAAATGCATTCGGGATTCAGCGCGCTGCGCTCGGCGCTGCCGATGAATCTGCGTGCTCATTGCGCCGGCTTCAAGGTCTGGGCGCGCGCGCAAGGCGACATCGACCGGATCACCACCATCTGGCGCGACTGCCGGGCAGCGTACGGAGGACCTTATCTGTTCGGTGCGCTCGGCATGGCCGATGCCATGTACGCGCCGGTCGTCACCCGGTTTCTGACCTATGACGTGCAACTGGATGACGTTTCGGCCGCCTATTGCCAGACGATCATGGCCCTGCCGGAGATGCAGGCGTGGATTGCAGCCGCCCGCCAGGAGCCCGACGAGATCGACGAACTGGACGTCGAGTTCTGAGCCGCACGGGGCGAAACGGCTTCGACCTCCCGAGAACACCGCCGCGGTAGCCAACGGCGGTGCGCGTCTCGTGCTCGCTGGGTCGCCGGGGTTCGCACCCGGCTCAAGGATTGACTCATCCGCTTCCCGAAAGATGTCGGTGACGGCGGCCGGGCGCGGAATGTCAAATGCCGACATGAGGAGGCATCGGCAGACCATCAATACGCTCTGCAGCGTCCCGGCGACGGGTGCTGCGGAAACGCGCGTCAATCTTTACTTCCTCGGGGCGCGCGACGTTTGCTCGACGGCGTGTTGATTCGCTTTCGATGCGGCAGCCGTCGCCACGTTGAAGTTGCCTTCGACGATTTCAACCGCCTGCTGCGTGGCGTTGTGAATCGTTTCGTATGCGGTGTTGGCAGCCGTGATCGCCGACTGCATCACGGCAAAGGCGGCTTCCGAACCCGTGGGCGCGCTCTTCGCGATGTCGTCGACGAGCGTTTGCATCCGGCGGTTGTTCGCTTCGTATCGCGCCTCAGCGACCTTCGCGAATTCGGCCTGCGTCGACGCTGCAATTTCATACACGTGACGTCCATACGACAAGACCTTCTCGGCGAATGGCTGCGTCAGGCTGGCTTGCAGCGCGAGCAGTTCCTGCGGGTCCTTAACGAACAGCGCTTTCTGTGCATTATCCCGGATTTCGGCGAGTGTCGACTTCACGACCTCCTGGTTCAGATGAACCAGTTTCTCGAACCCTTCGAATGCCTTGTTCGTCAGACCGAACAGGGTGTCGAGGTTGGCTTTCTGAGCGGCAGTGATTTGCTCGGGGGTCAGCAGACTCATCATGAAGCTCCTGAAATTCGGCCCCTCGCGCGTTCACGGAATCGGATCGAACCTTCGCGCGACAGGGTCGTGTGGATGGAACAAAGGCGGTGTTCGGCACGTGCGCAACGCGACGTGCCGACGTCTTCAATTGCTTACGCAGCGTTGCGTAGGCTACGTCCGGCGAGCCTCTTTCCTGGCTTCCGTGGCAGGGCGCCGGCTCGTGCGCAGGTCAAATTCACGCCGTGTCCCTCGTCAAGAGGTGTACGACCCTTAGCCGCTCAGCGGATCCGGGCCACGGCTTTGAGGAGAGAATGCCCGTTGACGGTTATCTCGGCACGCTGGCGCCCGGACGCGAGCCGTTGCAGCCTGACGAGCTGACTTTCCAGGAGCGCGTCAAGATCCGCACGATTCAGCTCTACTTGATCCGGGGCGTCCTTAACCAGCATCAGGGTTGCAAATTCATGGGGACTCAGCATCTTCGCCTCCTCGGTTATAGGCGTTGCGTTTGCTGGGGAGTTTGCATGACAGCCATCGCGCCGCGAGCGGGGCTCGGTGGGCGCTCGGTGGGCGCTCGGTGGGCGAATACCGCGACCTCACACGCGAGGTGTTGGCTGACCGGGCGCCTGGCGCAAGCCGCAGAAAAATTAATTTAATGCCGCCCGGACCGAAAGATCAATACGGGAAACATCTTTTTTAAAGACGACCTTCGCCGCCCGACTCGCGTGCGCTCACGAGACCCCGGTCAGCGCACCGACGCCCAGAACCGGACCACGGCGGGGTGAATCACCTCGTGCCACCTCGGGCCGGTGAACAGGTCATAGTGGTCGCAATCCGCTATCGTCAGGCGACAGCGCTTCGATACCGGGATCGCACTGCACAGCGTGTGAGCGGCATGCGTCTGGCCCGCTCCGGCAATGTCGTCGCGGTCGCCCTCGACGGTGCAAAGCGCCGTGGGTGCGAGATCCTGCGGCTGCACACAGCGTCCGCCGACGTGCCATTCCCCACGGGCAAGGTGCTGCTCCTGAAAGATCACGCGGATCGTGTCGAGCAGATAATCTTCGGCCATGTCGAGAACCGCGGCGTATTCGTTCAGCGCACGCAGGCTGTTCGCAATGACCTTCGCATCGACTGAGAAGTGGCTCGACCAGTAGCGCAATTCGAGCGCCAACTGGCGGTCCGGATGCGCGGCGACGATCGCCGCGTGCTGGATAAAGCCCGGACAGACCCGGCGGCCGGAACCGGCATAGCCGGGCGGAACGATGTCGATCACCGTGTCGCGGAACCAGTCGAGACTGTGGCTTTGCGCCAACCGGTCGACGGCGGTCGGATTGAGGCGCGCATCGATCGGCCCGCCCATCAGCGTCAGGCTGAGCGGCGGCGCTTCTCCTTGCCTCGCCAGCAACGCCGCAGCGGCGAGGGTCGGCGCGGCGGCTTGGCAGACGGCGATGACGTGCGTATGCGCGCAGCCCAGTTTTCGCAGAAAACGTTCGACCGCGAGCACATAGTCGTCGAGTCCAAAACGGCCTGCGGCAAGCGGCACGTCACGTGCGTTGGCCCAGTCGGTGACGCACACATCGCCGTCCTGCAGCAGCGTTTCGACCGTTTCGCGCAGCATGACCGCGTGGTGTCCCGCGAGCGGCGCGCAGAGGAAGATGTCCGGTGGCGCCGTGCGGTTTTGACCGCGCCCGGGCGCAACGGGCACGTGCGCGCGCGTGAATTGCCGCAGCGCGCAAAACGGCGTGCTGTCGACCACCTGTTCGACAACGGGTACCGACGTGGCGCCGACCGTCACCGCCGAGATGCCGAACGGCGGTGGCTCGGGGGTCGGTCGAACCAGCCGGTACAGCCAGTCATAGCCGGCAGCGGCGACGGGCATGCAAGGCATCGCCGGCGACAACCAGGCATCGCATCCGCGCATCGCCCAGTTGCTGAGCGACTGCATCAGGCCACGCTGCTCTTCAAGCCACGCATACCACATGCTGTCTCCTGCCCGCGTCTCGTTCCGTCCCCCATCGAGGCCGGAGAGTGGTCGGAAAAACGGGAGTGAAGCGCGTTTAACGGCGATCAACGCGCCGCGAGAAAATGTAGACCTGACGCAAGAAACACGGCGGCGCATCCTTCTACATTGCGCTAAAGACCAGCCTATGTGTGGTGCTCCCGGAAAGAAATTCCGGCGCTCTCGGGACAGGTCCGAAACTTGACGGGAAACGGGTGAGTCATCGCCCGAGACGTTGATGTTCGACGAAGCTGGTGGACTTGTACCCGTTGAGCAAATGAAAGATGGCAATACAGTGGTAGGCGGAGAACTGATCGCGCCGGACCTCCCCTAGCCCAGCCCGAACTAACCAACCTTCAATAGCGTCGTCAATCTCACCCAAAGTGCCGCGAATCTCACTATTACTGTGGCCCCATGAACTGCCGTAGGCTCTCAGAAAAGTTGTCCTCGACACCCTATAAAAATCAATGACTTGGACATCTTTTCTGAGACGACTGCATGCTGGCCGTCTCAGAGAAAGTGTCCGTGGGCCCGGAAATTCTCAGAAAAGCCGTCTTTGGGAATGTTGCCCGCCTACGTTTGCGTATCTCGGCAGAACTTGGCGACGAGCGCCGTCGCAGAAGTACGCACAGAAATCTGACGGGACGCGAATCAACATGTGCTACGAATGTGCAAATAGTGTGCGCCGAGCAATCTGCTATGGATCCCAATATCGCCCGCGGCTCAACGCCGCCAAGCAGTTTCGATCAATTCATGGCGTCCTTGAGAGACCCGGATAGCATCGCGCCGATCGCCTCGGCGCGACGGTTCGCTACCGCCTTGCATATCGATATGCAGACGCTCGCGCGGCTGGCCTATGTACATCGCAATACGGTGAGCCGCTTGGCGGGCTCCGAAAGTGTGCAGAAGTTCCTTCGCGAGGCGCTTCGGATCACCCGGGCCGACCGATATCTCCGGCGACGTGCAGAGCACGCTTTTTTGGTATCGCAATGAACCGTTGCCGACCTTTGACTACAAGACTGCTGAACAGCTTGTGTCGGAAGGACATACAGAAGACTTGCTACGCTACACCGCATCGCTTGAGACCGGTGCAGCCGGATAAGGCAGAGAACACACGTTGCGGGTCCGCAAAATAGCGGCTGCTCTCATGCCATAGCCGACCTATGTGTGATGGTCTAATTTCCTCGGACAGGTCGATAGGAGGACAATCCTGAATCGACGAGGAAAAACGATAGATGACAAG
>NZ_JBYSWU010000042.1:0-72508 GCF_058781505.1 Paraburkholderia sp. FW306-2-2C-D06C
GTTCGGCGAGCGGTTCACCGCCGCCATCAGCTGAGATTTTTAACCGACCTCAGCACACAAAATTCCTGACACCTCCCTCACGATGGCGGGCGAAGTGAATTTCCGCCCGCATCGCATCAGATCACCGAGACCATATCACTCCTTTCCCCCACCGTTGATCCCGCTGCCACTTCGCCATACCTGCTTTCCCCGCTCGGAGAGCTCGCCGCAACTATGCTCCGCGTCGGCCTCCGTCCCTTCTACCGCCATTTCGCCGCCTGCCTGTTCCTGCGCCTTTTGCTTCTGCCCGTGCCGCGCTGCCACGGCTTCATCGTGCGACCTGCCTGCGTAATTCATGGTCATCTCGCCAACTCCTCTAAAAAGTAGTCTTTGCAACCTGCCAATCTGCCCAGCGCGTGTCATTTCTCGAGCGACAATCCCAATTGCTTGCGTAGCCTGTCCAATACGTGGTGTTCACCCATCCAACGGATCTCCCGCTTCCGCAGAAGGCTGCGCCTGTATCGCCGCAGCGACACGCCGAACATCAGCGCCAGCCCGACCGCGATGCCCCACATTGCGTACGTCATATCATCCTTTTCAATCTGTTCTCGCTTTACATCAGGCGACAAACCGCGCGATAGAGAAATAGCACGCGCGCGCCCCGGCGCTTCCAAATATCATGTTGAATCACTCAGTGCTTATGGCGCAGCCAGTCGCGAATCGGATGCGCGTCCAGCCAACGGGTCACCGGCTCGTCCTTGTGTTCTCGCCGGTACCGTGCCGCTGTGAATATCGCGACGCACAGCAGCACCACGATCCCCACTACAAAACTGATCATTGACTGGCTCATGGCAGCCTCCTTTGAGACCAGAACCATGCTTATATTTTAGGTGACCAGAGAAATAGCAGGAGCCAGCCAGAGAGGACCACCGTCTGGCTTGTCGGAAACGCCGGTTTTCGGAGCTTGCCCAAGACGCCGCGAAGTCTGTCCGGCCGATCACCCTTGCTCCGGCGCACAATGCACGGCGAAGGTCACAAGCTTTGCCGGGCCGAAGGTGTTGCTTATCGCGACATCGGCAGCATCTCGTCCGCGGGCCATCAACACCCGTCCAGTGCGCTGCACGTTGTTGCGCGGGTCGAATGTCTGCCAGCAGCCGCCGACATACGCCTCGAACCAGGCCGCGAAGTCCATGGCGCTGTAGGGTGGGGCCACACCGATGTCACTGATATATCCCGTGCAGTAACGCGCCGGAATGTTCATGGCCCGGCAGAATGTGACTGCCAGATGGGCAAAATCGCGACACACTCCCCGCCGCTCGTGGTAGACCTGCCACGCTGTTTTGGTCGATCGGGCAAACTCGTACCCAAAGACAATATGGCGATGAACAAAATCACAGATCGCTTGCACCCGATCGCGGCCGGGCGACGATTTGCCGAAAAGCTGCCACGCGACATCGGACAACAAATCGGTCTCGCAATAGCGGCTACCTAGCAGAAACACCATGCATTCGTCAGGCAATTCCTCGACCGGATGCTGGTAACCGTAAGGCTCCCGCTCTTCGGGTTGGTCGGAAATCTCAAGCAACGCGGTCGTCGACATTTCGATTCGACCCGGCGGTGCGACGAGCCGGCTACAGAGATTACCGAAACCATCCCGATACTGCAGGATGGTCACCGATGGGGCGACGACAAGCAGATCCGCCGACAATACATCCTGCGCGCGCGAGTAGTGCGTGTTCAGCATCAGCATCATGGGGGTGTACTGCACGCACTCGTAAATCAGTTCATAACCAACACGAAGTTTCATTGCAGCGGCCTTTCGCAGAAAGATTCAACAGCGGTCCTCGGTGACACTCACTTCGACATCCAAACCGCGAAACGAGTCTGGCGTCCCTGTCCAGGTTCCCCACAAGGGCAAGGCCTGATGCTGATCCCACGCCACGGCTACCCGGATCAGGTGCTGATTTCCGATAATGCTGTTGGTCGGATCGAAATCCACCCAGCCCGCGCCCGGCAGGAAGATCTGCAGCCATGCGTGTGTGGCACCACCTCCTTGAGTGGCGTCGTGATCCGGAACAAAGACGTAGCCACTTACGAACCGTGCGGCGAGGCCAAGGGAGCGAACTGCGTCGATCATGAGAACGGCGAAATCGCGGCAGCTGCCACTACGACGGCACAACGTATCAGCCGGGCGGTAGACACCCTTCTCCGCGCGCCGGACATAAAGAAATCCGTCTTTGATCTCCGTCGTCATGGCCCGCAGGAGCGCCATTGTCGACGTGTTGCCACCTCGCGCAATGAAACTGTGCGCCCACCTGTCGACGGCCGCATCAGGATACCGTCGGCTGCGCGCATTCACGAGATCTGTGGCCTCCTCGTTGGTGTACGCGAACGGCCAGGTCGCGGCATAGGGCTCGATCGCATATTCAGGCAGTGGCGCTTCGTAGTGCTCGAGCGTGACCGTGCTATCGAACAGGAGTTGAGATGCTTCGTCGGAAAACGTGGCTATTGCGACCGAATTGTCGAACACATCGTGCAGCCAGTGCAGGCGGGCAGGTGTCGGCGTAATGCACAATTGTGAGGTCACGAGACGCAGGTCATGGCCGGAGCGTGGGCGAAACATCATCCGATGCTCACCGAAACTCACTGGCTCAGAATAGCGATAGGTGCTCTTATGTCGAACAGTGAGGCATCGCGGCCCACTCATGTCGTTCTACCTGATTCAAGCGTCACTGCTGCTGCACGAAACCTGCAGTGACAGTGTGATCTGGCCTTCAACTTCAAGAAGGACCTGCACAGCGTCTTAACCGAATTTTCCAGCTCGGGTGCATGATTCGACAGGCATGTCTTCCAGCATACACGGATATAAAAAGTTAAAAGTCCTCATTTCGAATTTGCTGATTGAACACTACGGCGTCACGGAGTGGCATCGGCAAATTACGCTATGCAATTCCTCGCGCTTGCTGTGGCAACAAGGCAAGGACCAGTGAACCTGGCGGGGGTTCACGTCACATGAAAGGGCCGTGCGCGCAGAGTGTCGGCGTGGTGCGCGGGGAAAGTCGCCTGAATGAGCGTTTCGCGATTGCACTTGCATCGCTGCGGTAAAGAGCGCACTCTCGTCATGTTCGATGTGCGTGGCCGCTGGTTCTTCATCGACTCCTTGCGATTGCTTCGGTCAATAAGGCTCCCCAGAAAGCACACCACAACGATCCCGACAGCGCATATCGTGGCGGCAAACTTCGTGAGTCATCCAGTCTGCGTTTGCCCTATTTCGGTAGTCGACTTGCCTGGCGCTCGAGACGCTTCTCCAAAAATTGTCTGAATCGGGACGTTTTCAAGGACGTAATCGACTCGGCAATATTCTGTGATCTGCAGGAGCGCAAACCCGGGCAGCGCTGTGGGGTTCGGCCCGGCGTTCGGTGCGCAGGAGTTGCTGCAGGCGGTAAGCTCGCAAGCGCCCGATCGCGCCTCTCATGCGGGGTGCCGTCCACGAAATCCGCTTGTCGCGTCGGCCTCGATATTTGAAATTTTTTACAGGAACCAGCATGCCAAAGCAAACCAAAGTGTACTCAGCCTCGTCTGTCAGGCAAAGCGACTTCATCGTCACGCAGAAGGCGCGCGCCTCTGCACTGGAGAAGGCGGAAAACGAGCGCGCCCAGAAGCGGCGCGATAATGACGCCCGCATCAATGTCAACGCGAGCAAGTGGCGATATATCTGTTCCGGTGAGTAGGTGGGGAAAGGTAGCGCGGTGCTCAACTTTCCTAATCCCAGTCGCATCTACGACGCTTCCAGACACTGTGTGTGCTTCTGGGGCTACGACAATTCTCGCGAGATTGCCTTTCTGGTCGACGATGCGATGCTGACGAAACTGAACCCTGACATGGGTTCTGACGAGCCCGCGTTGCTGGCAGCCTTCGACCGCAATCGCGACCGAATTCTGGAACTTGCCAGAGACCTTTATAGCGGTGGCCCCCGGAGCAGGTACACGATCGCGTGAATGAGGTGGCCTGTCGGCACGAGCACCACACGTGCGCCTTCCTGCTGACGCGGACGGAGCCGCAGGCAATCACCGGCTTACGTTGCGACCTGGCAACCCTTCGGGCCGACGCAAGTCTCGTGCGTTCGATTATGGGTAGCCACCTGCCGGAAATGCGGGAGCCAAACCTGGCGCAGCTTTGCAGACGATTGTAGGAGTCGGCTGCCTTCCGCCATTAAGATTCCCGGGGATTCCCAGGGCGTCTTGTACCGAAACCATCGTGCCCGACAATTTCAGGTCAGGTGTGCACAATCCCGGCTTTTACGACCCCATCGCACACCGCACTCATGGTGTGATGGCCTCGCATTGTTCCGTGGCAGCCGTCCCCAATACGTTGGGTACAGTGCAGCCCTGCTCGCGACTAGTTCGATTTACTGGATAATGCGAATTCTCGAGTGCAGTTGAAACCGGCAAAGAGCGTGCATGCAGATCAAATGGCTGGAAGATTTCAGGGAACTGGCAAAGACGCGCAGTTTCAGCCGTGCAGCCGAAAATCGTAACGTTACCCATCCGGCCTTCGGTCGACGCATCAGGGCATTGGAGGAATGGGTGGGCACAGCGTTGGTCGACCGCGGAGTGCAGCCGGTCGCCTTGACGCCAGCTGGGCGGCTATTTTTGGATGCTGCATCCAATGCCATTGATGACTTGAATGAAGCACGCTGGTTACTGCGTGAAGTCGAACTCCCGGTCGCGCTCAAAATCGGTACGGGCAGGACCCTCGCGCGCACGTTCGTGCCGGGCTGGTATCAGGATCTGTATGAGCAGCGCGGCCCTTTTCCGATTAGCGTGACGACCGGCGGCACGCAGGGAGGCGTGCTGGAACTCGCCGATGGCACGACCGACCTGCTCATATCCTATGCGAGTCCGCAGGCCGATGCGTTGCTCGATCCGCGGAAATACGACCACTGCCGGTTGGACAGCGAGACGCTTGTACCGGTCAGCATTCCCGATAAGCGCGGACATCCGCGTTTCAGGCTGCCCGGTTCGGCCGGCTCGCCGTTGCCATGGCTTGCGTTTTCCCGCGGCCTGACGCTTCGGCAAATCCTCGACAGTCATCTCGCAGCGACTGACCAGAAAGCCTTTCTAACGCCCGTGTTCCAGGCCGATTTCTACGAGGCTGTGGAGGAAATGGCCTTGCGGGGTTTTGGCATGGCGTGGCTGCCGCACCGGCTGGTAAAGAACGACCTCGGTGCTGGCGCGTTGTGTCTTGCGGGCGTCAAGGAATGGAACATCCGCGTTGACATCAGCATGTACCGCGTACGCAGCAATCAGAACGCGTTGCTAGACGAGGTCTGGAAACTTGCCATCTCCAACGCCCAGCGGCTGGGCTAGCAACAAACGCTCGCCACCCGTACGCAACGGCGGTTGCTCAAAGTAGCCCGACCTTGTGCCAAAACGGCACAGACGGTCTTTTTGCGCTCCATAGACTCCTTCGAACCCCTCGCCGACTAGACGGACAAACCTGGCGGGGAGACTTTGAGGAAAGAACTATGCTCGCGAGAACGCTCGGCATGAAAGATAGCGACAGCGCGGATCGTCCAGAGGACGCGTTGCTTAACACCACCGCGACGTCACAGCGACCCGCCGCCTGGCGCGCAGTACTGGCGGCGAGCGTCGGAAACGCGCTCGAATACTACGATCTGCTGATCTATGGCTATTTCGCCATCACCATCGGCAAGCTTTTTTTCCCGACCGGCGACGACTGGACTTCACTGATGCTGTCCGTCGGCACCTTCGGCATTTCGTTCATCATGCGGCCGCTAGGCTCCATTGTGCTGGGTAGCTATGCGGACCGCGCAGGGCGCAAGGCTGCACTCACCTGGTCCATCCTGCTGATGATGATCGGCACGGCGATGCTCGCTCTCGCACCTACCTATGCGCGTATCGGACTGTGGTCCCCCGCGCTCGTGATCGTCGCGCGGTTGCTGCAGGGATTTTCGACTGGCGGCGAATTCGGCGCCGCGACGGCCTTCATGGTCGAGCACGCCGATGGCAAGCGGCTGGGTTACAGCGGCAGTTGGCAAGCATCGACTCAAGGTCTCGCGACCGTCCTTGCCGCCGGTCTTAGTACGGTGCTGACCTATACCCTCAGCACGCAGCAGATCGATGCCTGGGGATGGCGAGCAGCCTTCCTGTTCGGTTTGCTGATCGGGCCGATCGGCCTCTACATACGTCGCTATACACCGGAAACGCCAGAGTTCCTTGCGCTGCAGGCGACTAGCCGAAGCGATCAACGCGAGGTTTCCCCGTTACGCGATACGCTGACGATCGGCTTGCCCGGCCTTTTGCTTGGCGCGGGCGTCGTGGTGGCGGTGACGGCGTTCAGCTACGTGCAGAAGGTGTATATGCCCACCTATGCCGTTAAGCAGTTGCATATCGCAACGAGTGCGTCGCTCGTCTGTACGATGGTAACTGGCGTCATGCTGATGGTGATGGCCCCGTTTTTTGGTTTGCTGTCGGACCGATATGGGCGCATCCGCGTGATTGCCATCGCGATGATCGTGATCGCCGTATCCACGTATCCGATGTTTTCCACCATGGTCGCGTATCCGACCTTTGCGACGCTGCTGGCGACCCAGGCGATCGTTGGTGTACTGCTTGCGGCGATTCTCGCGCCCTTGCCGGCGCTGCTCTCCGAAATATTCCCGACCCGTACCCGAGGCACGGGACTGGCGCTGAGCTACAACTTGTCCGTGACGATTTTCGGCGGCTTTTCGCCACTGATCGTGACCTGGCTGATCGGAACGACACACAACAAGACATCGCCCAGTTTCTACGTGCTGGCTACAACTTTGATCAGCCTCGCCGCGTTGTGGCTGCTGCGCCGCCGCAGCGCATTTCGGCACGGCAGCGACTGACGCGACGACACGTTCTTTGGGAAAACTAAAAATGACGACACTAGAAGCGCTTCGCGCCACGTTGCCGAGCTACCCGATTGAGCTGGATAAGCCCGATATTCGCCGCTGGCGGACCGGTCAGGACGGTATCGACTATGTCCAAAGTTTCGACAGTGGGGTGGCCGGCCCACACGTGATGATCAACGCGCTCACTCATGGCAACGAGATGTGCGGCGCGATAGCGCTCGACATCTTGCTGGCTTCGGGCCTGCGACCGAGCAGCGGGCGATTGACGCTGTCGTTCGCGAACGTGGCGGCGTATGACCGATTCGATCCGGCTGATCCAGACGCCACGCGTTATATCGATGAAGACATGAACCGCCTGTGGGCGCCTGAAAGGCTGGACGGACCGGACGACAATCTCGAGTTGCGCCGGGCGCGTGAACTGCGTCCGCTCATCGATACCGTGGACTTTCTGTTCGACATTCATTCGATGCATGAGAAGTCGGAGCCCCTGATTCTCACTGGCCCGCTCGCGAAGGGCGTGGCGCTAGCGCGGCAGATGGCCGCGCCAGCTCATCTGATGATCGACGAAGGCCATGCCGCAGGGCGACGCTTGCGCGACTATGGCGGTTTCGGCGATCCGAACAGCTCCAAAAACGCGCTGCTGATCGAATGTGGACAGCATTTTGAGAAAGCGGGCCGGGACGTTGCGCTTGATGCTGTATGCCGGTTCCTGACAAGCACCGGCGTGATCGATTCGGCGTCCGTCGCACCATGGATGAAGTCGGCTTCACCACTACGGCCACAATGCATCCGCGTGACTCACGCGGTCACGGCGGACTCGACGGACTTCCGCTTCACCGATGACTTCCGCGGCATGGAAGTGATTGCCGAGGCAGGAACGCTGATCGCCGTCGATGGCGCGTGCCGGATCGTCACTCCTTACGACAACTGTGTGCTGTTGCAACCGTCTCTGCGCCATCTCGGCAAGGGAGTCACCGTGGTCAGGCTCGGCAAGATGGACGTGGCTGACAAGCGCGATCTATGGCAATGAAGAGAACAGGCGGAACACCTCGCGCGCAATCTCGCAGCCTGATTCACTCGAAGAAACATTCCTTCAACGGCACAAGCGCGGCGCCGATTACCGCCGCGTTGCCGTTCGCTTCGCCGAGCACGAGCTTCGGTCTTGGGGGGGCGACGCCATATCGATGCTTTTCCCAAAAGCGGGCCCGCTCAATCAGCATCCTGCCCAATTGAACGGGCAACTGGCCGCCGAATACGATAGCTTCGGGATCGAATAAACCGGCCACGGTGTTGATGACCCGATCCAGTGCGGGCAGGGTGCGCTCGATCCAGCTCTCCACGCCGGGCCATGTCGGATCAAAACGGAAGCGCAAGTCTTCGACCGAGTCGATGTCGACGCCGTTTGCCCGCAATTCCTTGATCAGATACTGCAGCGCCGGACGACGACCGGTCTCGTCCTCGTCATAAATCATCATCTCGCCTGCGTTGCCATGTGAACCAAAATAGGGTTTGCCGTCGATGACAATGCCGCCGCCAAACCCATAGTTGAATGACAGGTAGACGAAACTGCGCGCCCACAGTCCTGCCCCGAGCAGGCTTTCACCGATAGCTGCCGTCGTGGCATTGTTTTCGATCCATACCGGCAGTTCGAAGCAATTTTCAAGAATCGGTTCAAGGTCGATCAATGACCAGTCCTGTAGCGGCTCCGGTGCATTCACCTGGCGCCGCTCGGCAACAAAGAAGCCGGAAATCGCAAAACCCACACCGATAAGGCGCTCGCGCGGCACGTTGTGGCGTACGAGGAGGCGGTCGATCGCGTCATTCACGCTGATGAGCGACGCATTTCGACTCGTTGGCGGCGTCTGGATCTGCACTTGCTCGAGGATATGGCAGCCAAGGTCGGCGAGACACACCGCCATGGAATCGGTGTTGACTGCCACGCCGATCGTATAGGCCGCTTCGCGCACGAGTTCGATGCGCGGACTGGGTTGGCCACGTCCGTTCCTGATGGCCTTGCCCGCCTGCAGCAGGCCACGTCCGATCAGCTGCTCGACAAGGCGATGGACCGATTGCTGTGCCAGATCCGTTTCCAGGGATATGGCTGCACGGGAGATCGCCCGATGACGACGGACGATATCGAGAATCATCCGCTCGCTCGTGCTGGTTGGCTGGATATGCGGATTTCGCCGATTCGATGCCGGCATGCTGGGACTCTGCTCTGAGTTGCTGTTTTTAGTAACCATGGACGGTGTGTCTCGCTCGTTGATGGCCGTGGCGGCCCGTCACGCTGGACTTGCGACCAGGCGCTGATGACACTGCGCATATTAATACTCAATGTGTGTAGTATTCGTGACGAATACAATGATCCGCCGCTGTGGCGACGTCCGCACAAGCCGATGTATGTACGAAGCGCTGGCTTTTTTAAATTTCTCTGGAGGATCACATAGGGTCGTCACGCGATGCTTGCCGCCGATGTGAGCGCCACGCGAATGGGGGGGCCCTGAGGCTCGCCCAGATGACGCAGCGCAGCGCAGCGGCTCATGGCGAGCCACTGCCGTGCCGTGCAGAGACGTTGGCCGTGACGCTTCAGCGCGAAGGCTTCTCCTTCAGGCGCAATCGCTACTCGCAAAAAAAGGGCAACAGAAAAGGCAACCGGACAATTACAGAAGAGATGTTGCTTTATCTGGAATTACCTCTATTTTTGTAGAGGAGTTCTGCACGCCGGACTCGACGCTTTGCGGCAGATTTGCGGCACAGCTTTGGACGCCGTCCGACCATGGCGGCGCAGTGCGCGCGTGGCGCGACCTGTTTGCACTACACGATGGTGTACGCAGCCCTCAAGCGCAAGACGATACGGCGGTCGCGATGCCGCCAACGCCGTCATCGGCAAAACCGTTGCTATCCCGCGATTCAATGCACATAGCCGTCACCAGCGGCGGAGTAGTCCAGCGCAAAGAATTTTTAGCGAAGCGGATGCGCCTTTCGTGCCGTGCCTGCGGCCATCTCCGTGCGCCGCCTCCGCTTCGCTAAAAATCCTCTGCACGAGAGAACAAAAGATGAGGGGCAGCCAGCGATTGTTATGACAATTCGTCGTATTTTTTGAATGTCGTTTAGTGCCTCTCTACGATGGCTCGAAGGGGGGCGGCTTACCTGAGATCAGAACTTCAGGAGGTCATTCGATGGAAATCAAGTCAATCGTCGCTTATCAAGGACCTAATGTTCATGCACATTTCCCGGTGATTCGGTACACCGTCGATCTGGGGAAGCTTGAGGAATGGCCAACCATGCGGCTTGGCCACGACTTCATCGATCGTCTGCTTGGCTATCTCCCCGGCCTTCAACAGCATGGGTGTTCGTACAATACCGCCGGCGGGTTCGTGCGACGCATGTTGGAAGGCGAGGGAACCTGGCTGGGTCACGTGATGGAACACATAGCCATCGAACTGCAGAAGGTGGCAGGTTCGGACGTGAGCTTTGGCAAGACGCGTGCAGCCGGGCCGCGGGGATACTACGACGTAGTCTATGAGTACCATGATGAAGATGTCGGTCGACAGGCCGGAAACCTGTCTCGTGCCTTGATCGAGCATCTTCTTCCTGACGAATTGAAGCCGGAGCACAATCCTGAACAAGATTTCGACTTTGAGCATGAACTGGATGATTTCATCCGTTATGCGCGGAGTCGCGACGTGGGGCCAAGCACTGCTGCGTTGGTGAGCGCCGCTGGGAAGCGTGCAATCCCTTGTACGCGCCTGAACGGCGAGAGCCTGATGCTGCTCGGCTACGGGCGTTTCCAGAAACGGATCAAGGCGACGCTCACCAGCGAGACGCGTCAGATCGCCGTAGACCAGGCATCGGACAAGGAGGAGACCAATCGGACCCTGCATGACGCGGGACTTCCGGTGCCGCGGCAACGAAAGGTCTATAACGCAGGCGACGCTGTCTATAGCGCCGAACGCGTCGGCTACCCGGTCGTGGTCAAGCCCTTGGACAGCAATCACGGGCAAGGCATATCAATCAAGCTTACAAGGCCAGAGCAGGTGGAGCTCGCCTTTGAGAGGGCGCAAGAGTACAGCGGCGGGGTGCTCGTCGAAAGCTATATCCCGGGGTCCGATCACCGCATGCTGGTGGTCAATGGCGAATTGCTGGCGGTTGCCCGGCGCATCCCCGCTCATGTGACGGGCGATGGGGTTCACACCGTAGAGGAGTTGGTGGAAGAGGTGAATAAGGATCCACGCCGGGGTGTGGGGCATGAAAACGTGCTCACCCGCGTGGAGCTCGACGGCGCAGCAAAACGCCTCCTGAATGACGAGGGTTTGAGTCCCGAAACGGTACCCAAGCCGGGCGAGACCGTCTATCTGTGTGCCACCGCCAACCTCTCCACCGGTGGCACCGCCATCGACGTCACCGATAGCGTGCACCCGGACAACCGGGAAATGGCCGTCCGGGCGATCAGGGCCATTGGCCTGGACGTCGGTGGTGTTGATTTCATCACCACCGATATCTCCGCGTCGTATCGTGAGACTGGCGGCGCCATTTGCGAGGTGAATGCCTGCCCGGGTCTACGGATGCATCTGGCGCCGAGCGACGGCACGCCCAGGGACGTGGCCGGGCCCATCATCGACATGCTGTTTCCACCCGGTGCTCCAACGACCGTCCCCATTGCAAGCATTACCGGCACCAACGGCAAGACCACCACGTCGCGCATGCTGGCCCATATCATGAAGCTGGCGGGCTACACGGTGGGTCTGGGTACAACCGATGGCGTCTACATCGACGGACGGCTGACTGTGGAGGGCGACATGACCGGGGCGACATCCGCGCGCATGATTCTCGCGGATCCCGCTGTCGACGCCGCCGTACTGGAGACGGCCCGGGGTGGCCTGCTGCGGTGTGGTTTGGGCTATCCGGAGTGCAACGTGGCGGGCTGCCTCAACGTGACCGCCGATCACCTGGGCCTGCGTGGCGTCGAGACCGTGGAGCAGATGGCCGAGGTCAAGCGCATCGTCATCGAAGTGGCGAAGGACATGGCTGTCGTCAACGCTGACGATCCCTTATGTCTGAAGATGGCGGATCATAGCCACGCAAACCGCCTGGGCTACGTGACCATGAACCCTGCTCACCCCCTGGTCAATGAGCATATACGGGCGGGCGGGGTGGCGGTCATTCTGGACGAAGAGATAAACGGCCACATGATCACCCTGTGGGACGGTGGTCACCGTTTTCCGTTGTTGTGGACGCACCTGATTCCGGCCACGGTGCAAGGGCTCGCTCTGCACAATGTGCAGAACGCGATGTTCGCCGCGGCGCTCGCTCGCGGTCTCAGGATCGATCTCGAGGGCATCCGCCTGGGCCTGCGCACGTTTGAAAACACCTTCCAGCAGACCCCCGGTCGCACGAACATCTATGATCAGCATCCTTTCAGGGTGATTCTGGACTATGCGCACAATCCGGCAGCGGTGAAGACCATGTGCGCTCTTGTAGACCGGCTGGGCGCCGCGCGCGCGAAGATCATTTCGCTGACGGTTCCGGGCGACCGCCGTGACGAGGACGTGCTGGAGATCGCGCGTATTGCGGCCGGACACTTCGAGCATTACATCTGCCACCGGGACTGCGACTCGCGTGGGCGGGCTCACCTCGAAGTGCCGGAAATGCTGTGCTACGCGCTGCGCGAGAACGGGGTCGGGGCAGAGCAGATCGAGGTCATCGCCGATGAGCAGGCAGCGAATCAATCGGCGCTCGAGATGGCCGGCCCTGGCGATCTGCTCCTCCTGTTGAGCGAAGACTACACCCGTGCCTGGCAGCAGATTGTGCACTTCAGGCCCAATGGGCAAGCAGGGCATGCGCTCGAGAGAAGACCAGGGCCCGTCAAGATCCGTCTGGACGATCTGGGCGGGTTCGAATGGGACAGTAGCATGGAGATTATCCGTGACGAGCGCGGCGTGCGGCTGGCGCGAGACATCGAGGACTGAAAGAATGAGTTTTCGCCGTGGTAACGGCGACGTCCCAGGCGGTCGCAAGCCGACCTGGTAGCAGGACCCCAAGGCGGGTGAAGCATCCGATGCACACCCTTCATGAGCGTCAAGACTTAGGAGAGCCAAAATGGACGAGAGACAGAGATTTCTTCTCTACAACGATAACGAAGCCGCGCTCGATGCGTCCTCGAAACGGAGGATAGCCGTCGAAGTCGCGCTGGACCTGATACGTCACGAAGCGATGAGCGGGTCGTCGCGCAATTCCCTGGATTCCAATTTGAGGCACCTCTCGGACTATGCCGATTTTATTCAGGAAGCCTTGAGAGGCAGTGAACAGGAGGCCTTGGGAGGCAATGAGCAGGAGGCCTTGAAGGGTAGGGACCGGGACGCCTCGCGGGATCGGGACCGGGAAGCCTCGAGGGGCAGGGAGCATTAGCGGAGTTGCTGCGCCTGCCTGGGCGTAGCAGGCGCAGCGCTCACGCTCAATGGAGCCCTGTTGCGGTCTCGGGCGCCGCGCCCCGCCTGACTTGACGAGGCACCGGTCCCGCCCGTGCCTCGTCAACCAGAACGATATGGGGGATTTGTGGTCACGCCGATAAAACCTCTCTTTGCGAGGCATATCGTCTCTGTCGATAGCAACGAGGAAGATGCGCTGTTCGTCGTCGATCCGGACCTTGGGGCGCTCGGCAAAATTGACGTTCGCACGGGATTTTTTTACGGGATTGTCAATTTCAGGAGCTTCAACGCGTTCAAAGGATCGGCTGCACTCTGTATGCGGCCGGATGGTATCGTCAATTATTCGCGTTCCAACCGGATCTACGCGGTCGGGATAGAGAATGGAACGGTCCGTGACGCGATGGACACCGTTACGATCGATCAAGCAGAGGAGCTAGTTGGGCTGTGCTGGAAAAACGATCGGTATTATGCGGTCGACAGACGTGGCGCCCTGTTCATTCTGGATGAGGATGGTTTAATACAGGCGACTGAGGTAGGTCATGGTGTCAACGATATTACCTTGCATGGAGATCTCCTGTTTATACTGAACAGCGCCAGCCAGGCCATTTATGTCTACAGCCTTGATGGGATTCATCTGGCATCGCTGACCATACCGTATGAAGGCGCATCAGGAATCGCTTCCATTAAAACGTCAGATAAAGAAGAGCCCGGCATCTATATATATTACAACCAGGATAGCTGGGACGTTTTCGACGATGCGAGTTCTGAATCGGGGAAACGTGGCGGTCCGAATATAAAACTCAACAAGCATGTCTCCGATGGTTTTATAGAGAGACTTGACTACAAAATAATAGAACTTGGTGAGGCCGGGAGTTTCGGCCTTTCGGGAGGGTATGAGGTGAAATTGACTTATGCCGAAATGCTCAAGCCCGCCCGTGAAGTTTTGAACAGAATCGGTGAGGTCGAGATGTGCGTCAGGCTGTCGATTCCAGTCGAGACGCGAAGACAGAAGGTCAAGTCAATCAGGATTATTGGCGACGTTCCGGGCGTTTTAAAAAAAGACGAAAATGGCAACGAGATCGCGGAATTCGATCTGACCGGCGTCGAGCTTGATAAAGAGCGCCGTTCTTTTGGCTATAGTGCTGTAATGGAGGTGTATGGCATACGATACAAGCTGAATGTCGCGGATACGCCCTATCCCGACGATATCAAGACGCGCTTTCTTAAAGAAGAGCCGAGGTATGATATGGACCGGCTGGAATTAAGAGACATTGCAGCCGGGCTGATTTCGGCTCTGCCCGAAAACGAGCGCGGTAATGCGGTCAAAATTGCGAAAGCCGTGCGCGAATATGTTTATAGCAGGTTGGCGTACCGATACAACAACCAGTACACAAGTCCCGTCGAGACCTTGAGAGGCGGCGAAGGGACCTGCGGTAAGTACATGGAGCTGTTAATAGGATTAATGCGGCTTTGCGGGGTCGCATGCAGGCCAGTCGGAGATTTCAAGGTGCCCGAGTATAAGCTGAGATATGCGCGAGTCAACTCGGTCTGTACGCCGGATTACGATCATGCGTGGGTGGAGTTCTACGTGCCCGGGCCAGGGTGGGTACCGATGGAAAGCTCATCGGACAATGCGCCAGAACGGCATGAAAGGTTTTTTGGCGCGCTGTCGTGGATCTATATAGAAAATAGCAGAACAGAAAAGATGTGCGAAATATGCAAGCCCGGTTGCTGGGAAAAGGTCGATAACGATCTGATGTATTCGGCCTTTTTTGTACCTGATATCCAGATCGAGGTCCTTCGAAAGGCCTCGCTGGATGAAGCGTTTCCTGACTGACGTCCGGCGGTCCGCGCCGCATGAGCACTGGGCGGTTGGCGGAAGCCCGCCGCTTGATCGCGAGAGGTCGCCAAGGCGGCTCACGTGATGACTTGAGAAAACCCAAGCTGACCGGCGCGAATCCGAATTAGCGCATGATGGTCGCCCTATGCGCCGCCAAATCATACAGGTCGCCCTCAACAAGGATGTCCAGGTGCAGGCCGATCATGCTGACCGGCGCATGGCGACGATCTGGATGGATCGCGGAGTGCTGGAGTTGGGACGGATTCACAATGGTGATGCCACCGCTGCCCACCACCTGCAGCCCGTGGTCCGGACCAATAAACGCAGCCGTGTCTTCATCCAGGCCGATACCAATGGCTAGCGGGTTGTAAGTCAGGGCCATCAGCAGACGCCCGAGCCGGTCCTGGTGACGATAGTGCTGATCGATGATCAACTGCCCGATCAGGCCTAGGCCAGGCGCCAATTCGACAATGTCCGCGCGGGGCGTCGTGCCGCTCTGTCCGGCCTCAATCATCTGCTCCGGCAGGAACGCGGCTCCCGTCGAGGTGCCGGCCACGTGGATACCCTGTGCATTCCGGTTGCGGATCTTCTGGGCCACCGAAGTGCTGCCCAGGGTCTCGGAAAGATGGACTATCTCGCTCCCGATAAGGAAAATCCCGTCGACGCTATCGAGCACTTCCAGGTTCCGCTCCGACTCGCAGTCGGCTCGGGACCCAAACCTCAGGAGGCTGACCCGATCAACCCGCAGATCGCGGAACGCTCGTTCGTAACGATAGCCAGCGTCGGGCATCTCGGAGACCGTGGCGACGATGGCGATATGCGCACGGGAGCCGCCGCAAAGCTGCACGAAGCGGCGCAGGATGGGGGCCTTCCGTATGCGTCTTCCATCGCCGCCGATGGGGACGATAAAACCGCGTGTGCCGCCCGTGGACGCCTTTGCGCGACTCAACTTTCACTCCGGGTAGAGTGCAAAATCGCGAAGTAGCCGAGGTCTCGTGCAGCCACCACGTGATCCGCCTGTTCCGCCGGCAGCACTGCTGCCGACGGGCTCGCATCAGCTGGCGCCTGTGGTTCCTGCCGACCCAGCCGCTGGTGCCTCGTACGATTATATCGGCAAGCGGATTGCGGCAGACGCGCGCTGCCCGGTTCGTGAATGAAGCGGCTCTGCTTTCTAACCGGTCAGCTCAAGGCAGCGGCGGTCAATTCGCGGGCGGCGTTGCTTTTCGCGGACAAGATACCGCCTGAGAGGGTGTGTGTTACGAGATCGTACGTATTGCCTTCGACGAGGATATGCAGACGTACTCCCGTCAGTCCTACCGGGTCGTCGTGGCGAACCGGCTTTGCAGCCGCATTGCGCAGATTCGACCCGTCGATGATGGTGACGCTACCGGTGCCGACCACCTCCAGCGTGTCGTCTGGACCGATGAACGCGGCCGTATCCTCATCCAGCCCTATGCCCGCCCCGAATGGGATAGAGGCGACCGCCGCGAGCAGGCGCCCGAGTCGATCGCGCTGGCTGAAGTGCTGGTCGATCACAAAGCGGCTGATGAAACCCAGGCCCGGCGCCAGATCGACCATCCCGGCGCGAGGCGTGGCACCGCTCTTGCCGCCGGCGATCATCGCGGCGGACATGGCGGAGGCTCCAGCGGAGGTGCCCGCTACGTGCATACCGTGTGCGTTGCGGCGGCGCAGCTTGTCCGCGGCCGACGTGTCGATCAGCATCTCGGCGAGGCGTACCTGGTCGCCCCCGGTCATGAAGACACCGTCAGCGTGATCGAGCACCTTCAGATATTTGTCGGACTCGCAGTCGGCGCGGGACTTGAATGGCAGGATGCTGACCCGGTCGGCCCCGAGATCGCGGAACACAGTCTCGTAGAGATCCCCCGTATCGTCCAGTGAAGAGGCCGTCGGGATGACCGCGATGTGCGCGCGTGACCCACCACAAAGCTTGACGAAACGACGCAGGATAACCGGGTTCTGGACCCGATTTTCCTTGCCGCCAATGGGGATAATGAAGCCTCGCGCGGCACCGTTCAGCGATTTTCCGGGGTGCATCATTCACTCCTTCCAGATTTGTACCCTACCTTCTATGACCATCGTAACAGCAAAAAACGCGCCAGTGTTTCCTTGAGAAGGGCTCGCGCGCGCTGGGCCGGCCGCGATGAGAAGACACTCGCCGGGACTTCAGACCGACGAGGGGGGCGGGAAGGGCATATGCACACATTGCGTGCATATTTGAACCGATATGGTGCGACATTGACGTGCAACTCAATGACGATCCGCCGAGGATCGTGATCCTCGAGACCAAGTTCCGGACGTCGAGGATCGTGCCACTGCATCCGACGACAGCGCCGGTGAGGCCCGTCGTATCTTGCGAGTCATTCTGCGCCGCGAATGATCCGCAGATCGCGCTCGACGGCGTCGCCCAAGGCTACAAGCGCTTTCTCGTATGCATCGCTTTCATATGCGGCCACTGCCTGCTCGTATGTCGGGAACTCAATCACGACAGTCCGTTCCTTCAAGCCTTGCTCGCGAACCTCGTCGGCTAATCCGCGCACGATGAATTTGCCGCCGGCGGCGGTCACTGCAGGGGCGGCCAACTGTGCATATGCTGCCAACTTCGACGCGTCTTTCGTCTCGCGATACACGGTCACCCAATATCCTTTGCTCATTTGAATCTCCTTGTTTTAAGGCGAGAAAGCAATTGCTGCGTTGCAAGCAACAACGAAGGAATTATGGCATGTGTCGATATCATCGTTTGTTTGCGCGTGGGAATGCTGTGTCCAGCAAAGGACGACGGTCCGCTTTAACGATCCAGCCATCAAGTTCTTCATTTCCTGTCGGCACGGCCTCGATGGTGTCTAACTGAAACATGCACCTGAAAGTGAAATGCTGAATTTTTTGCTACGCCCGATGGAAACGCTGTCGGGCGGCTTGCAACGTTAGCGAATCCGCCCAGCTGAATGTCTGTTCCCGGCGTTGGCGGAGAGATCGTTATCAGCGACCTTGAACACTGAAACGGCGTCCTTGAGCTTCGTCGCCTGTTCCTTGAGTGACTGCGCAGCGGCCGATGCCTGCTCAACGAGTGCCGCGTTTTGCTGGGTCACTTCGTCCATTTGATTGACGGCCTGATTGACCTGCTCAATGCCACGGCTCTGCTCTTCAGAAGCCGCCGTGATTTCGCCCACAATATCGGCGACCTGCTTGATCGCCTGCTTCACGTGGCCCATGGTGGCACTGACTTCCACGGCCTGGTTCGAGCCGTCCTGAATCATCGAGACAGACGAGCCGATCAGTTCCTTGATTTCCTTGGCGGCAGCGGCAGAGCGCTGGGCCAAGCTACGAACCTCGCTGGCAACCACGGCAAAGCCGCGCCCCTGTTCACCAGCACGAGCAGCTTCAACGGCTGCGTTCAGCGCGAGAATGTTGGTCTGGAACGCAATGCCTTCGATCACGCCGGTGATTTCGGAAATCTTGCTCGAGCTTCCGCTGATCTTTCCGATGGTCCCGGCCATGGCTTGTACGGCCTCGTTGCCCGTATTTGCCATGTCGGTGGCATTCGTCGCCAGCATGTTGGCCTGACGCGCATTGTCGGCGTTCTGTTTCACCGTTTCCGTCAACTGGGTCATGCTCGACGCGGTTTCCTCAAGAGACGCCGCTTGCTCTTCCGTGCGGGCTGAGAGGTCAGTATTGCCTCCGGCAATCTCGCTACTGGCTGACTGAACGCCAGATACCTGCTCACCAACGTCGTCCACGAGTGAGCGCAGATTCAGGCCGGCCTGATTGACCGCGCGCATGAGCATACCGATCTCATCGATTCGCTCAAGGTTGACGTTCTGGACTGCTTGTCCAGCTGCGACGGCTTTCGCTTGCTGAAGCACGCTGGCAAGTGGTCCGCTGATCTGGGATTCGAGCCAGGCGCACGCCAGCAGTCCGGATGCTGCAAGTTCAGCCAGAAGGATATAGCCCCATGTCGACCCGAGTAATCCACCTAGCGAAATAGTGCCTGCGGTTGAGGCCATGATAAACACCAGGGCAAGACGGATGCGCCAGCGTGTCGGCAGGGTCTTCAACGCCGAGGTCCATGCAAGCCAGCCCGAACGAACGAGCACGCCTTTTCGCAACGTCAGCCCGCGCATACGACCTTCGCGGAAACGCTGATACAGGGCCTCGGCTGCGCTGATCTCGTCACGACCAGGTAAAGTCCTGACAGACATATATCCAACGTTCGATCCGTTGCGGTTCACTGGCGTAACGTTTGCCCGGACCCAATAATGGTCACCGTCCTTTCTACGATTTTTAACCAGCGCAGTCCATGTCTCGCCCCCTTTCAACGTCGCCCACATGTCCGCAAATGCCTGGACAGGCATATCGGGGTGACGCACGATGTTATGAGGTTGACCGACTATTTCATTGGGTTCAAACCCGCTGACCTGGATGAATGCTGCGTTGGCGTAGGTGATATGGCTTTGCGTATCCGTGACGGACATAAGGGTCATGTCGCTTGGGTAGCTGTATTCCCGTTGGGTCACGGGACTATTGTTGCGCATTGTTGTTTCTCTTCGTCATGGGTAATTTGCAAAGCTATAGGTCTCGGACCCGACGTGGCGTCAGCTGCCAGATCCAAAGACTTAATCAAGTTGTACCTGGCGGTTGCAATCTTGTTCAAGCGCTGGTGCGAATCCAAAAAAATTGGCGTCGAACATGGATATACGGCAGTGGTTGACGATTGCTGAAGAGAAATTTGTGTAAGGGGTAGCTGAAAATTTGCTAGGGATATTCCTATGAAGACCTGTTCCATCGTTCCGTTTGCTACGGTGTGGTCAGCAGGAATCGTTTGGAGTCCGACTCGTGAAAAGCGGAGTGGAAGCTTATCGGATTGCTGAGGCGGCTGGGTCCGAGGTGATCGCAGTTGCAACGCGGCAGGATGGATCAGAACGGTTATCCACCGTTTTCTCGTTCGGCCTATACATCGGCTGTTTCGAGAAGCGTGGACAAGCCGTTAAAAGGAGAGGAGCAAAACCGACCTGCAGCGCGTCGTTGGCGGAAATGCGGAACGCAGGCCGAGATATGGATAGCCGTTTGTGTCTCAAGAGGCGCCGGTACGCTTCGTCATACTGTCTGCCGGTAACATGCCTGGCAAGGCCTCTACAAAGAAATCTGCTTGCAACGCGGTTCCAGCCTGGACGTCGTACTGGGCGAAGTCGCGCACACCCGCCGCCATCAGCACCTCGTCATCGAGGAAAAAGTTTCCCGTACACGCCTTGGCAGGACGCGTCAGGATATAGTGAGCCGCGTCGGCGACTATCTCAGGTGTGCGACACGCCCCAATCATTTCCTCACCGCCAATTTCGTTTCGCACCGCAGCGGTTGCGATAGCCGTTCGGGGCCACAGCGAGTTGACAGCGACACCACGGTTCTTGAATTCGCCAGCAAACGCCAGCGTGAACAGACTCATCGTGTACTTTGAGATCGTATACGCCGGAAAATCCTTAAACCACTTCGCATCGCTGACCAACGGCGGTGACACTGTGAGGATGTGCGGGTTCGGCGAATTGAGGAGATGCGGCAGGCATGCTTGTGCGCATACGAAAGTGCCTCTGCCATTGACCCCATGCATCAGGTCATACCGTTTTACGGGGGTGTCAAGCGTGCCGGTCAGTCGAATGGCGCTCGCATTGTTCACGAGTATATCGATGCCGCCGAATAGCCCGACCGTCTCGGCAACTGCTGCTTTTACACGTTCCTCGTCGCGAATGTCCACGACAAGCGGGAGCGCCTTGCCGCCAGCTTCTTCAATTGCGGCGGCGGCTGTATAAATCGTCCCTTCGAGACGCGGGTCCGGGGCAGCCGTCTTTGCTGCAATCGCGATGTTCGCGCCGTCGCGCGCGGCTCTAAGTGCAATTGCAAGTCCGATGCCGCGACTTCCACCGGATATGAATAGGGTCTTCCCAGCGAGGTTCATGGCCGTCTCCTGATTCCTGATGATTCATGGCAGCATACAGTTCTTCAGGCATTTCGGCGTGGGTGCGCAACGGCACGCCCCCCATTGAGCCTTCCCTCGTATAAAACGGGCCATCATCTCCAGCTCGGCCGCCTCCGCCTCCAGGCGGGCAAGCTGCCCACTCGGAATCCCGGCCTGGCGCTCAGGCGAGATGCCGCTTTCGCGGCGCTCCGTATCCAGGGAAATCCCCAAACTCAATGCGGTCTATCATGGTAGAAACAGCATTCAATTGATCCACGCGGCACGCCCGGGAGACGGTCACGCGCGCCTTCCCGCCGAGGCCGCGAAGTCGAGGAACGGCCGCAGTTCAATCAAAGCATGTTCCGGTTCGAGCCGGATGGGAGCAGATCATGCAGAACGTGCTGGTAGGTTATGACGGGTCGCCATCCGCGCGACATGCTGTCGCTTTTGCGGTCGATCTTGCCAGGCGCTTTGACGCGCGCCTGCATGTCCTCGTCGTGGCGCGCGCGCCGGATTGGGGTGCGATAGAACTGGAAAGAAAGGAAATAGTCGATTACGAGTTGCGCCACGCCAACGAAATCCTCGACGACATCAAGGCGAAGCTCGCCTCTTATGGTGACCATCCCGAGTTCGATCTCGTGATAGGGCAGCCCGCGAAGGAGATCGTGCTCTACGCGGAGCAGCACGATATCGATCATCTTGTCGTCGGGCATCGCGGTCATACACCGTTCGATCGCTGGCTGATCGGTTCAGTCGCCCGCCAGGTTCTCGCGTATGCACCGTGCGCCGTTACGATCGTGCGCGATCCGGCGACGATCAAAAAGGCGCCACGCGAAGGCTGAGCAACGGTCGACGGACGAAGTTCCGTTTGTCCGAACGCGGCCGCTGAGTAGTCGCTGGCTACCATCCGGCAGATCGTCGCTTCCCGGGATGCGCGGCTGGCGCCTCCGCGAGCAAGTCATCCAACCGATCCTGGCTGAAGCGTAGCGTGGCACCGGCACCGGCACCGGCGCAGCGGTTCGCCAGGGCCGTGCTCATGCAAGGGGTCCGTTCGATATTGCGTTAGCGAATCGAAAGTATCGGTTCATCCGTACGTCTTAATTCCGTCGCATTCTCCTACTCTTACCGAATTTTTCGTGATCACTCAAATAGGACAGGGCATGAAGACGATCAGGAGATGGATGCGCGTACGGAATGCCGTCGGCGCCGGCGTTGTGGTGCTCGCCGGCCTGCACGCGGCAGGCGCGGCGGCGCGTGATGCGAATGAACACGAGCATGAACGTGAGGCAGTGAAGCACGTGCTGCTGATCAGCTTCGACGGCTTGCACGAGCAGGATGTCGCGCGCTGCATCGGTTCGAACTCTTGCCCCAATCTCGCGTTGCTGGCAAAGGCCGGCACCACGTACACCAACGCCCACACGCCTGGCCTCTCGGATTCATTCCCGGGTCTCGCCGCGTTAGTCACGGGCGGCTCGCCGAAAACGGCGGGCCTGTTCTATGACGTGTCTTATGACCGCACGCTCTACGCGCCGTCCGATACCCATTGCACCGGCAAGCAGGGGTGGAATGTCGTGTTCGACGAGACCACCGGCATCGATGGAGAGAACGGCGGCGCGCTGACGAATCTCAACGGCGGTGGTGCATTCAATCCGCAGGCCATACCGCGTGCGTTGATCAACGGCGTCTGTACGGCCGTGTACCCGCACAACTATGTGAAGACGAACACGATTTTCGAGGTGGTCAAGCAAAACGTGAAAGGCGCCCGCACCGCATGGGCGGACAAGCACGCGTGGGGCTACGACTGGCTCAACGGACCGTCGGGAACGGGTGTCGACGATCTTTCCCGCACCGAGATCAATTCGATCGATCCGGCTACTCAAACCAGCTACACCGATGTCTATACGCACACGGAAAAGTTCGACGACCTCCATGTGCAGTCGCTGATCAACGAGATCGACGGCAAGGATTCGACCGGCAAAGCTGGTGCCGGCGTGCCCACCGTCTTTGGCACCAACTTCCAGACCTTGAGCATCGCACAGAAGGCGCTCGTGGCGAACGGCGGCGGCTATCTGGACGCGAGCTTTACGCCGGGCCCGCAGGTGACGAGTGCGATTGCTTACATAGACGGGTCCTTGGGCCGCATTGTGTCCGAGCTCAAGCAGCAAGGTCTTTACTCGTCGACGGCGATCATCGTCACCGCGAAGCATGGCCAGTCCCCGACGGATCATTCGAAGCTGGTGAAGGTCGGCGACACGCTCACGAAGCTGCTTGAAGCAAACAATTATCTGGATCCGAACGGCAACTTTGGCCAGGCCAACACGACGAGCGGAAATCTGAATGACGGGACGGGTCTCGTCAATACGGGCTTCGTGCAGACCGACGACGTCGGGCTGATCTGGTTGCGCGATCAAAGCCAGCTGTCAGCGGTAGTGAAGACGCTGAAGGACAACCTGAGCTGCAACGCGCCCGGCATTTGCGCGGATGGCCCGCAAGCGTACATTCTGTACGGCGCGCAGATTGCTGACCGGTTCGGCGATCCCGCGCGCGGACGCACGCCCGATATCATCGTCCAGCCCAACCCCGGCGTCATCTATACGTCGAGCAAGTCCAAGGACGAAGAACACGGCGGCAATGCTCCCGACGACAACCATCTCGGTCTCGTGGTCTACGTGCCCGGTGTCCATCACGCCGGCAAGACCGTCGACGAACGGGTGCTGACTACGCAGGTCGCGCCGACGATCCTGCGCATGCTCGACCTCGACCCCAAACTGCTGCACTCGGTGGCGACCGAAGGAACGCGCACACTGCCTGGCTTCAATCGCGATAACTTCTAAGCGCCCAAAGCCGTCATCAGCGGCGGCGAGCGGCAAACAAGCGGCGCGACGCGACTCCTCGAGACGTTCAACGATCTCATGTCGCGTCGCTACCGGGTTGGGGAGGCCTGCGGGCTAGCCTCTCCAGCCGAACATCACCACACGGCACCCTCGCGGCACCCTCGTCAATCGATCTGTTCAGACATTTTCAGTGCGGCGCAAATGGCGCGGTTGAATGACGCCAGCGAGCGTCTCTGATGCACATGCCATTTGTTGTGACCCCTGATAAGTGGAACGGTCCTTATAAAACAAACCGCCTAGTCGGTTTACAAAAATAATTTGCAGTGTTAGGCTTGCGCCTCACGTGAACCGTCAGGTCTGGACTTTCCGGAATGGACATCGAAGGAGCGACGCATGAAGCAGCTGATTCTCGTGGTATTGCGCCCGCCTATTTTTGTTTGGCTGCGTGAACGCGCATCCACTCCTGAAAGACACCATGGATAATCCTACTCGATCGGAACGTTCCCGTAGAGCCGCTATTCAGGCGGCGCTTACCATCATCGCGCGCGATGGACCGGGGCAGCTCACGTTTGATGCTATTTCGCGCGAAAGCGGCATCAGCAAGGGCGGCTTGATGCATCAGTTTCCGAACAAGCAGGCTGTGCTGAAAGTGCTGCTTGAGCACGAAATCGAGTACTTCGAGAACTTCGCTCGCGACTACCTCGCTGCGGCAGGCACGACGAAGTCCGAGCCCAATCTCGCAGCCGAGATCGCCACGATGCGCGAGGCTACTGACAACCCCCATTTCGCGGGTTTTGCCATTCTTGCCGCTATCGTTGAAGATCCCACTCTTTTGTCCGCCACTCGCGAGACGAGTGCGCAGACAATCAAAGATATCAAGGCCGAGGCCGCCGACCCGGAGCTGGCGGTGTTGCGCTGGGCAGCAGCCAGAGGTCTGGCATTCACCGCTCTCCTTGGCCTCTGTCCGCTTTCCGAAAGGGAACTCGGGCGTCTGTTCGATCGCCTGCTCGATGAACGCCAGTGGGCGCCTGCCGTCCAAAAAGAAACCGCGTGCTGCACGTTCATCGCGTAGCGTTGCTAATGACGCTCAAGGCCGTTGAGCGCAGCGTGTCCCGCGGGAACTCATAAACGGAGCGGGAAGGAATGACCGGATTGCCCAATGTGGTGCACGGGCATCCTGATACAAATGCACTAGCAACAAAGTAGTACTTCGTCCTACGTCGCGCTCAAGAAACAAACCGTCTGGTCGGTTTACATCTTGAAATTGCGATGTTAGGCTTGAGCCTCACATGAACTGTCAGGTCTGGACCTCCCAGAAAGACAGATGCGAATCGGAACCCGGAGAGATAAATGGTCAAGTCAGTTAAGGCGCGGCATCTGTTGATTGCTGCTATCTGCACAGCTTTGATAGGTTGCTCGAGCGTGACGCCAGTCGCGTATTCGGGGATCCCGTCATCCCCCTATTTGCGACCCAATACGCAGGACGACTCTACCCGCGTGCCATATCGCTTTGCGCCTCAGACAGACTGGCAGAAGTACACGAAATTGATTATCGATCCGGTCACGGTTTATCAGGGCGCCGATAACCAGTTTGGCGACATGGGTGGCGAAGATAAAGCGGCTCTTGCGAGCTATATGCAAACCAGGTTTGCGGAAAAGCTGCGAGGCCGATTCCAACTGGCTAATGAGGCCGGCCCCAACACGCTGCGCCTGAAGCTCATCCTGACAGGCGCGAAGACCAATACGCCCGTGTTGAGCACCTTTACCCATTTCGATATTGGGGGCAACCTCTACAACGGCGTTCAAGCCGCACGTGGCAAGGAAGGCGCCTTCAGCGGTTCGGTCACCTACGCCGTCGAAATCTACGACGCGTCGACCAACCGCCTCCTCAGTGCTTACGTGACCAAGCAATACCCGAACGCGTTTAACCTCGGCGCAAGCTTCGGGTCGCTGGGCGCGTCGAAGACCGGGATCGACAAAGGCGCGGACGCGCTGGTTGCGCAATTCAAATGACCTGTATAAAGGGGTAACGCTTCTGGATCGTGTGCCCGCAAGCGGATGCCGAAGATGAATAAAGCCAGCTTAATCGCGTGTCACGAATGTGATTTTCTCCAGCGGGAGACCCCGCTAGCCAAGGGCGGCACCGCGCGATGCCGACGATGCGGGGCGGTCCTCTACCGAAGCTTGCCGGCAACGCACGATCGCGCACTGGCGCTCACCTTGGCCGCGGCGATCCTGTTTGTGGTCGCCAATCGCTTTCCCATCTTCGGACTCTGGGTCAATGGAACACTTGTCGAAACCACGCTTTGCGGCGCGGCTTCGTCTCTATACGCGGACGGCATGTGGCCAATCGCGGGCCTTGTCTTCGTGACAACGATTTTGATGCCGTCACTGAACATAGCGGCCGTGATCTATCTACTCTTGCCGTTGCATACAGGCGGATTTCCCCACAAACCTGAAATTGTTCTTCGTGTGCTACGGCATGTTGCGCCATGGGGAATGATCGAGGTTCTGATGCTCGGCATGCTGGTCGCGCTTGTCAAACTCCAGCACATCGCAACAGTCGTCCCCGGCGTCGCGATCTGGGCATTCGGCGTGGTGATGGTGCTGCTTGCGGCGGCGACCGTTACGTTTAACCCGCGTGATCTATGGGCGCGTATCGATGCAATGCAAAGCGACGGCGGCGTGTCTCACCTGGTGAGCGCAAGCACCACGCCGGCCACTGCCGCGCGCGCAGGGCTGTTCGTGTGTCACGACTGCGGCCTGCTCTCGAAGCCGCTCGCACCCGTCCACGGTGGGAGCTGTCCGCGTTGTCACGCAGCGCTGCATTTACGCAAGCCCAATAGTCTCATCCGCACCTGGGCATTCCTGTTCGCCGCCATGATCCTTTACATCCCGGCGATTCTTCTGCCGGTCATGGTCACGAGTACCTTATTCGGTGCGCGATCCGACACGATCCTGAGTGGCGTCGTATTTCTCTGGACCTCCGGGTCGTGGTTGCTTGCAGCGATCGTTTTCATCGCAAGCCTTGTGGTTCCAATGCTCAAGATTCTTTCGTTAGCTTATCTCGCGTGGAGTACCCAGCTGCGCTCTCCTCTAATCCCCCACAAGCGCACGCGTATTTATCGGCTAGTGGAGCTCGTTGGCCGGTGGTCGATGCTCGATATCTACGTGATTACCATCCTTGTCGCTTTCGTGCAGTTCGGTTCGGTGGCAACCATCGACGCAGGTCCCGGATCAATTGCATTCGGTGCGGTAGTCGTGCTGACCATGTTCGCCTCGTTGTCATTCGATCCACGACTCATCTGGGACGCAGTGGAGTCAGAGGGTGAATAAGTTGTCAGGACAGAAAGATGACCAGAATGCGCCCGGCTTTCCGGCAGTCGTTGCCGCCAAACAGTCGAAGTGGCGTGTGCAGCTTGTATGGTTAGTGCCGCTTGTCGCTGTGCTGATAGCCGGCTGGCTGGTCGCGCAGTCGGTCATGCAAAAAGGCCCGACCGTCACGATCAGGTTTTCCACGGGTGAGGGGATTGAGGCCGGCAAGACGAAGATCAAGTTCAAGAATGTCGATATTGGCGTAATCAAGAACGTTGAACTCTCCGACGATCACAAGACGGTGCTCGCCAGCGCTGAAATGTCCCGCAACGCTTCCAGCATGCTCGTCGACGATACCCGCTTCTGGGTCGTTCGACCGCGCATCTCGGGCGGCACGGTATCGGGCATCGGTACGTTATTGTCCGGTTCGCACATCGGAATGGATATCGGTACATCGCAAAAAGCGCGACGTGATTTCGTCGGACTCGAGTCGCCGCCCGTCCTCGCCTCAGGCGCACCGGGGCGAGAGTTCGTGCTGAAAAGTGAGAACCTGGGCTCGCTCGATATAGGTTCGCCGGTGTTCTTCCGGCGGCTTCAGGTCGGTCAGATCGTCTCCTACGCGCTCGATCCCGAGGGCGCGGGAATGACCCTGCACGTCTTTATCAATGCGCCTTACGACAAGTACGTGACGAACGACACCCGCTTCTGGCACGCAAGCGGCGTCGATGTGACTCTGGATACGACCGGTGTGAAGGTAGACACCGAATCGCTGGTATCGATCCTGATTGGTGGCCTTGCGTTCGAGAATCCACCCGACACAACGAACAGGGTTGAAGCCGACGCGAAGCACCAGTACGAACTTTTCGTCAATCGGACCGAGGCGATGAAGCGGCATGACGCGATCATCGATCAATACGTGCTGAACTTCAAGGAGTCCGTGCGTGGGCTGACCGTGGGAGCACCCATCGACTTTCGCGGGATAGTCATCGGCGAGGTATCGGCGATCAACTCGCACTTTGATCCGGCCACGCGGGAATTCAGTATCCCGGTCGAAGTCAGCATTTTCCCGGAGCGCTTGATTTCACGCGACGAATGGCGAAGCCAAAGCGGGCAAATATCGTCGGAGCGGAAAGAGTTTGCGGACTACCTGGTATCGAAGGGGATGCGGGCACAACTGAGAACGGCAAGCCTGCTTACCGGACAACTGTATATCGCGATCGATTTCTTCCCCTCTGCGCCGAAGGCGAAGGTGGACTGGAGTAAAAAGACGCCCGAATTGCCAACGGTGCCGGGTAACTTGCAGGGTCTGCAGGAATCGATTACCAGTCTCGTCGCTAAACTGAATGAGATTCCGTTCGAGGGCATCAGCAAGGATCTGCGCAAAACCCTCGGTGATGCGGACACGCTGCTGAATACCATCAATACAGATATTGCACCTGACGCAAAAGCGACGCTGGCCGCGGCTCGCGAAGCGCTCACGTCAGCGAATCGCACGTTGCAAAGCGACTCGCCATTGCAGCAAAGCACCGCCGAGACAATGCGGGAGTTGTCGCGGGCGGCAGTCTCGATCCGTTCGCTTGCGGAGTATCTCGAACGCCATCCGGAGGCGCTGATCCGTGGCAAGACCGAGGACAAGCCATGAGCCGATTTCCGTCGTTACCGTTGAGCATGATCGTGCTGACCCTTTTCGCGGGATGCGCAACGTCGCCGACGTCGAAGTTCTACACGTTGAGCCCTGTTCAGGTTGTCGAACAGCGGCCGAGCGCCAGTCCGATCGCAATCGCGATCGATCCGGTCACGGTTCCCGAACTGGTCGACCGGTCGCAAATCGTAACGAAACTCGACGCGAACCGCGTGTCTATCGACGAGTTCGCGCGCTGGGCCGATCCATTGAAGAGTCAGATTCCGCGTGTACTCGCTGCGGATCTGGCGCAGATCATTCCGGGAGCGATCGTATCGACTTATCCACAACATGTGGGCGATAACGCTTACCGCGTATCGGTTGACGTGCAGAACTTCGATTCGTCGGCGGACGGTACGGTGACGCTGGCGGTGAACTGGTCGGTGCGTCCGCCGAAGCGAAGCGAGCAGTTTAGCGGGCGCTCTGTGATACGCGAGGCCGTGAGCGGGCCTGGCTACGACGCGCTGGCCAACGCGCACAGCCGAGCCCTCGCGTCCGTCGCGAACGATATCGCGGCAGCAACGGGGACGGCCACGAGAGTCGCCCCGACGAATCGGCGTCAATCCACGGACGCGGTTCAGTCTCCACTGTAATGCGTCGAATGACGTTTGCTACGCGCACTGAGGGTGGGTTTTCTATGCGCCGTGCATTGGTCTGCCTCGATCGATTTCGCTGACGCCTGCTGTCGTTGCGATTTTGCGGGCAGTTTCACGAGTCTGCAGTCTTTCGCCATTACGATTGCCATGGACTCACATGGCATACCCTACACTCCTGTAGTCCGCCGATTTGACGACGGTTTGTGCGTAGCCGAAACCACCAAAGTTATCGCACCCTGCGATTCACGTTATAGCCGCGCTACAGCGAGGAGAGCATCGCTCATGGTCAAGAAACGAATCTATGCCGCGCTCCTCTCGGCCGCGCTGATCGCCGCGATTGCGCCGGGATGCCAGGCGCAGTACACCACCGACTGGGTGGCGAACACATTTGGAACCCTCGCCACTCACGTGGGTAACGGAGCCCGTTCCATGTGGGTGGCCCCGGAGGGAACCCTCTATACAGCTTCCCTGTGGGACGAAAACGAGGGCGGAGTTGCCCTATACCGGAATGGCCAAAGCATAGGTTCCATAGGAATTCATAGCGAGTTTCAGGGCAGCGCCATTACGGGTAATGCAACATCGATTTTCGCTGCTTTGCAATTTAGCAGAAACGGCGGCAGTGGCAGGGTCGGGCGATACAACCGAACCAGTCAAACTCGCGACCTTCTCATCTCCGTCAGCGCGACAACGAATGAGCAGCGGGCCGATGTCGTCACCGGACTTGCGACGTCGGGCTCACTCCTTTATGCGAGCGACTTTCCCGGAAATCGCGTGCGAGTCTTCAGCACCGACGGTGTCTGGCAGCGGGATATCGGCGTCTCGGGCCCTGGCGCGCTTGCCGTGGACGGCGCGGGAAATATCTGGGTTGCGCAGCAGAGCCTTGGCACGGTCCTCGAATTCAGCCCGTCCGGTGCGCCGCTGAACACTATCCAGATGTCCGCTGCCTCCCGACCGTCCGCGCTGTATTTCGACACGGCGACTGGGCAGCTCATGATCGGCGACGAGGGACCCGACATGAACATCAAGACCTACAACATCTCGGGCATTCCCTTGCTGGCCAGCACGTTCGGCATACAGGGCGGATATCTCGACACCACGGCCGGAATCAAAGGCCAGGTCGGTGACAAACGATTCACACGGGTCACGGGCATCGGCAAGGACGCCGCCGGCAACCTCTATGTCCTCAACAATCCGTGGGGCGGAACGTGGGACCTCGGGCGCAACGGCGGCACCGACATTCACTCCTACGACAGCACCGGCAAGCTGCAATGGAAGCTCCAGTCCCTCAACTTCGAAGCGATCGGCGCCCCAGACCCGGGGACAGACGGCGCTTACTTCTACGGAGGCGCCCACATCTTCACCGGCACCGCTGGAGGAAGCTACGTAGCGAACACCGTCAATCCATTCGACTATCCCTCCGATCCACGACTCAATCCCAACGATACCCAACGCAACGAGCACTTCGGTCAGCTCGCCAGCGTCGGCGCAAACCGGATCCTCGTTGCATCCGGCCAGAACCCCGCTATCTTCTACTTCTTCCACTTCAACGCTGCGAATGGCTACATCGCCATACCGGACGCCTCGATTCCCGGCACGGCGTTCAATACGACGAGGCCGGTCACGGGGGGATTTTGCCTCGATAGCAAGGGAGACGTCTGGGCCGGTCTGGATAGAACGAACCACATCTATCACTATCCGCTGACCGGATTCGATGCCGACGGCAAGCCGACGTGGGGCGCAGGAATCGCCACCTCCATTCCGATGAGCATCAGACCGTTGACGCGAATCATCTACCTGCCGGATAGCGACACCATGATCCTGGTACAAGGCGTGGCTGGGAGCATAGACTGGACGGCGATCGGAACGAGGATCGAGGTGTATCACGGCTGGCTCGCAGGCAACCACACCGCTCCCAATCCGGTGATCAACATCACCAGCGCCAATCCCAAGTCGATGACGGCAGCCGGCAACTATCTCTTCCTCGGATATGTACACACCGTGCCCAACATCGACGCCTTCAATCTCACCACAGGCAATCTGGACACCACGTTGATCAACAGCAGTTCCAGCAATGTGGACGTCGGCAATGACGTGGATTCGATGTACGGCCTGAGATCGTACCTCCGCTCGACCGGGGAATACGTGGTCACCAAGGACAACTACAACGGCTCCAGCATGGTTGTGTATCGTTGGACGCCCAGATAGATCATCCTCCGTGCCCGTGGTGCCTGCTTTCCCGGTATCCGGCTTGCAAGACTCTCAAGCTTTGCAAGCTCACCTCGATCCCGCTCCCGCTCGCCGCGGGCCCGTCGATGCGCGCACAACAAGTTCCGGCGGTGGGCCTACCACCATCGACGGTTGCTGTGCAGGCGCCTGGATAAGACGGATGAGCCTATCGACCGACAACTCGGCGACGGCTGCGGTCTGGATCGCAACCGTCGTCAACGCTGGGTGCACCTGATGAGCCAGTTGAATGTCCGTGATGCCGATGACCGACACGTCATCCGGCACCGCGCGGCGCAGGGTGATCAAGGCCTGGGCCGCGCCGATCGCGAGCAGATCGTTGGTCGCGAAGATCGCGGTCAGTTGCGGCGTGTTCGCCATCAGTTGCATGCAGGCGGCGTAGCCGGCGTCGATCGAGTCGCGTACCTGCAGCATCGCAGCAGCGTCGGTTTCGATCCCGGCCTCGCGCATCACCGCACGAAAGCCGTTGGAGCGCGCATCCTGCAAGCCGCCGCAACCGTCGCCGATCAGCATGCCGATGTCGCGATGACCCAGTTCGAGCAGATGCGTGGCGGCAAGCGCGCCCGCACGCGCGAAGTCCACGGCGATGCACGGCAGGGCAGGCGGCGTCTCGGGGTGTTCCCACATCGTCAACAGGATCGGCGCACTGTGCATCGCCGAAATGCAGAGCTCGTTGATCGCGATATCCGTGTTCATGACGAGGACGCCGTCGGCCAGCGTTCCGGCGATCTGGTTCAGGTAGGCCCGGCCGATCTCCGCATCGTCGTCCGTATTGCACACCATCAGAAAATGGCCCGCCTTGCGCGCCGCGCGCTCGGCCGCCAGCACGAACTCGGGATAGAAAGGGTTCGAAATGTTCGACAACATCAACGCCAAAGTCGACGAGCGGCCCTCCGCCAGCGCGCGCGCGTTCAGATTCGGCCGGTAGCCGAGGTCGGCGATGGCTCTCAATACGCGTTCCGCCGTTTCCGGACGAACCTTCTCGCGATTGCGCAGCACGTTGGAAACCGTCGCAGCGGTAACCCGCGCGCGTTTGGCGACTTCAGACAAGGTGACCATTTCTCATATCCCATATTCAGGGAATGCGATTCAAATGTTGCAAGCGACCCGCGACGTTTGCTAAGTTTCATGCAAACACACAGGAGACAAAACCATGCGAGCTTCCGCGAACCCCGAATTTAAGCGATTAAATGCCTGCTGTACAAGGGTTGGCCGATTTTTTTTGAAACAAATTTAAGCGTTTAAATCCGGAGGCAGCATGGCCACAATCCATCTCGCGAACGTGCAGAAGTCGTACGGCGATCATGCGCCGGTGATCCGGCGCGTGAATCTGGATATCGCGCAACACGAATTCTGCGTTTTTCTTGGACCGTCGGGTTGCGGCAAGTCGACCTTGCTGAGAATGATCGCCGGTCTCGAAGACCTGAGCGAAGGCGAACTGCGGATCGGCGGGCGTCTCGTGAACGACGTGCCCGCCGCCGAGCGGGGTGTCGCGATGGTGTTCCAGAGCTACGCACTGTTTCCGCACATGACCGTGTTCGACAACATGGCGTTCGGTCTGAAGCTCGCGAAGCAGCCGAGAGACGTGATCGACCGGAAGGTGCGCGAGGCCGCGCGCATTCTGCAGTTGGACGCGTTGCTCGACCGTTATCCGAAAGCATTGTCCGGCGGCCAGCGGCAACGCGTGGCGATCGGCCGGGCGATCGTGCGCGAGCCCGGCGTGTTCCTGTTCGACGAGCCGCTGTCGAATCTCGACGCTGCGCTGCGAGGTCAGACGCGCGTTGAAATCGCCAGGCTGCACCAGCGCTTTGAAAATGCGAGCGTGGTGTACGTCACGCACGATCAGGTCGAGGCAATGACGCTCGCCGACCGGATCGTACTGCTGCACGCGGGCGCGGATGCCGAGCGATTCGGCAGCATCGCGCAGAGCGGCGCGCCGCTCGAGTTGTATCACCATCCGAAGTCGCGCTTTGTGGCGGGCTTCATCGGTTCGCCGCGGATGAATTTCATCGATGCCGTGGTCGACTCGATCGACGCGGGCAGGGTAACGGTGTCGCTCGCGCAAAGCGGCGAACGGCTGGCCGCACACGTCGACGGCCGGCGTCTGCAACCCGGTCAGCCGGTCACGCTCGGCGTGCGTCCGGAACATCTGCACCTTCATGGCCTCCACGGCGACGAGCAGTCCATTCAGTGCGCCACGGTGCTCTCGGAACGGCTCGGCGAACACAGCTATATCCATGCGGATCATGCGGCTGGCACGCTGGTCGCAAAGGCACCGGGCGATTCGCCGCTCGGTTCCGGCGAGCGCCTTCGCGTTCACGTTCCGCCTTCCGCATGTCATCTGTTCGATGCCGACGGCATCGCCCTGCGGCGCAGCGCGCACGAACCTGAGAGAGTCGCGGCCTGACCCAAGTCGAACTCCGCCATAGAGCGGATTACATCGTCTGACAGCAGTGCGCTGTCAGCTAACAAGGTAGTTAAGGAGACAAAAGATGATTGCTCATCGCCTTCGCCGGCTAGCTCACGTATCGGTTGCCGCCGCTCTGGTTACCGCCGCGCTTTCATGCGCCACGGCCGACGCCGCCACGCTCGCGGTCAATGTGTCGGCACGCGGAAATCAGCGTTCGACCTGGCAGGATGCCTTCGACAAATTCAAGAAAGCCAACCCCGACGTCGATCTCAAGGTGACCTACGTCACCGAGGAAGCCTACAAGGTGCAGATGGGCGGCTGGCTCGCCACCGATCCGCCCGACGTGGTCTCGTGGCACGACGGCGAGCGCATGACGTATTACGCGCAGCGCGGCCTGCTCGAGGACCTGTCGCCGGACTGGAACAAGAACGGCTGGTCGCAGCAGTATGCGTCGGTGAAGGACGCTTCCACTTATAAGGGCAAGCAGTATGCGGCGCCGCTCGGCTACGACGCGTACGGCTTTTTCTATCGCAAGGATCTGTTCGAGAAGGCAGGCATCAAGGGCGAACCGAAGACGTGGGAAGAATTTCTCGACGCCTGCAAGAAGCTCAAGGCAAGTGGCGTCGCGCCGATCGCCGTCGCCGCACGCGATAGCTGGACGCTTGCCGCATGGTTCGACTATCTCGACCTGCGCATCAACGGCAACGCGTTCCACCAGAAGCTGATGGCAGGCGAGGTGCCATATACGGACGCGCGTGTGAAGAAGGTCTACACCGCGTGGAAAACCTTGATCGACGAGCACTATTTCATCGATAACGCGCTGTCCTACGATCTCGATTCGATCGCGCCGTTTCTCGTGAACGACAAGGCCTCGATGATGCTGATGGGCTCGTTCTTCTCGGCGAGCATCCCGGCCTCCGTCAGGCCCGAGACCGGCTTCTTCCGTTTCCCCGTGATCGACGCCAATGTGCCGATGGCCGAAGACGGCCCGGTGAATGTGCTGTTGCTTCCCGCGAAGGCGAAGAACAAGGCCGATGCGCGCAGGCTGCTGGCGTTCATGGAGCAGCCGCAAATCAATGCGGATCTCGCGAAGGGCTGGGGCCAGCTGCCGTCCAACAGCCAGGCGGCCGAACCTGAAGATGCGATTTCGAAGGTCGGATTCCAGACGCTCGCGAACACCAAAGGCGGTATCGCGCAGTTCTACGATCGCGACATGACCAAGGAAATGGCCGACGAAGGCATGAAGGCGATGCAGCAGTTCTATAGCGATCCATCGCAGATCGATGCAGTGCTCGTGCGTCTCGAAGCAACCCGCAAGCGCATCTACAAGAAGTAAGCCTGGGAGCGTCAGCCGCATCCCGACGACTGACGCTCGCCTTCGATCCCTGACGAGGCCAATCATGTCTCATCCCGTAGCGGGCCGCCTGCCGGCGGCTCAGCACCGGCACGTCTCGACAACGCGCCGTCACCAGCACCGCGCCGCATTTTTCTTCCTGTTGCCGGGTTGTGCGTTGTTTTGCCTGTGCGTGGTCTACCCGATCATCAGCAGCATTTCGCTCAGCTTCTATAACTGGGACGGCATGACGCCGAAGACCTTCGCCGGACTCGACAACTACATCGAGCTGTTCCACTCGGACACGTTCTACACGGCGCTGAAGAACAACCTGATCTGGCTTGCATTGTTCCTGCTCGCACCGCCGCTCGGCTTGCTGTTCGCGTTGTACCTGAACCAGCAGATCCGCGGCATGCGTGTCGTGAAGTCGCTGTTTTTCGCGCCGTTCGTGCTCTCGGGCGTCGTGGTCGGTCTCGTGTTCAGCTGGTTTTACGATCCCGGCTTCGGGCTGCTGCGCCTGATCATCGGACACGGCATTCCTGTGCTGGGCGACGCGCACACGGTGACGTTCGGGATCATCTTCGCCGCGCTGTGGCCGCAGACGCCGTTCTGCATGGTGCTGTATCTGACCGGTCTCACGGCCATCAATCCGGAGGTGGTCGAGGCGGCGCGCATGGAGGGCGCGAAGGGCATGCGTCTTCTGTGGCACGTGATCCTTCCGCAGCTTCGCCCCGCCACCTTCATGGCCGTCGTGCTGACCGTGATCGGCGCGCTGCGCAGCTTCGACCTGATCGCCGTGATGAGCGGCGGCGGTCCGTTCGATAGCTCCACTGTGCTCGCCTACTACATGTACGACCAGGCGATCAAGTACTACCGCGAAGGCTATTCCGCGGCGATTGCCGTCGTGCTGTTCGCCATCATGCTCGTCTATATCGTGTTCCATCTGCGCCGCATGTTGCGCGAAGAACGCTGAGTTCCTGGAGTCCCGCTCATGTATCCGCTTCCCGTCGAACGCTGGAAACCATTCAACCGCGCGCTGTACAAAGCGTCGCTTCCCGTCGCGCTGCTTGTCTGGCTGATGCCGATGCTGGCCGTGCTCGTCACGTCGATCCGATCCTCCGATGAACTGTCGCAAGGCGACTACTGGGGCTGGCCGAAGCACGTCGCGCTGCTCGAAAACTACGGTACGGCGCTCACGCAGACGCCGATGCTGCACTACTTTGCCAACAGCATTCTGATCACGGTGCCTTCGGTCATCGGTGCGATCGTGCTGGCGTCGATGGCGGGCTTCGCACTCGCGACCTACCGGTTCCGCGGCAACACCGCCGTGCTGTTCGCCTTTGTCGCGGGCAACTTCGTGCCGATCCAGATCCTGATGATTCCAGTGCGCGACATGGCGCTGAAGGTTGGCCTGTTCAATACCGTATGGGCGCTGGTCATCTTTCACGTGTCGTTCCAGACCGGCTTTTGCACGCTGTTCCTGCGCAATTTCATCAAGCAGTTGCCGTTCGAATTGATCGAAGCGGCGCGCGTCGAGGGCGCGAGCGAGTGGACGATCTATACGCGCATCGTTCTGCCGCTGATCCGTCCGGCGCTGGCCGCGCTCGGCATTCTCGTTTTCACCTTCGTCTGGAACGACTACTTCTGGGCGCTGTGTCTGACCCAGGGCGACGAAGCCGCACCGATCACGGTCGGCGTGGCCGCGCTCAAGGGCCAATGGACCACGGCGTGGAATCTCGTCGCCGCCGGCTCGGTGCTCGCCGCGCTGCCGTCCGTGCTGATGTTCTTCGCGATGCAGAAGCATTTTGTCGCCGGCCTGACTTTCGGCGCCAGCAAGGGCTGAGCGTACAGGCGGTTCTTACCGGCATTTCTCCTTCAGAACGAGACTCTCTCATGCAATTTGGTGTGTGCTATTACCCGGAACAATGGCCCCGTGCGATGTGGGCCGACGACGCGAAGCGCATGGTCGACCTCGGCATTACGCACGTACGTATAGCGGAATTCGCGTGGAGCCGGATGGAGCCGCGCGCCGGCCAATACGTGTGGGGCTGGCTCGACGAAGCGATCGATACGCTTTCGGCCCAGGGCTTGAAACTGATAGTCGGCACGCCGACGGCGGCGCCGCCGAAGTGGCTGATCGATGCGGATCCGGACGTGCTGCCGGTGCGCGCGGACGGCACGCGCTGGAACTTCGGGTCGCGCCGGCACTACGACATTTCCAGCGAGACTTACCGCGAGGCCTGTTTGCGGATCGTGACCGCCATGGCCGAGCGTTACGGCGCGCATGCGTCGATCGTCGCGTGGCAAACCGATAACGAACTCGGCTGCCACGAAACCGTGCCGAGTTATTCGCCCGCCGCGCGGCGGCGTTTCCAGACCTGGCTGCAACGCCGCTACGAAACCGTGCACGGCTTGAACGAAGCGTGGGGCAACGTGTTCTGGAGCATGGAGTATCCGTCGTTCGACGCGATCGGCCTGCCGAACCTGACGCCTACCGACGCCAATCCAATCCATCTGCTCGACTTTCGCCGCTTCATGTCCGACGAGGTGGCGAGTTTTCATCGCGAGCAGATCGACGTGCTGCGGCGCCTCGCGCCGCACGCGGATCTGCTGCACAACTTCATGGGCTTTTTCACGACCTTCGATCACTATCGGTTCTCCGCGGACAACGGCATCGACGTGGCCGCGTGGGACAGCTATCCGATCGCGCGAACCGAGTCCATCGCGTTGCCTGACGAGCAGAAGGCGCTTTACGCACGCACGGCGCATCCTGACGTCTCCGCGTTCGATCACGACCGCTACCGTGCGATCGGCGGCGGGCGCTTCTGGATCATGGAGCAGCAGGCGGGGCCGGTGAACTGGGCGTCGTGGAATCCGGTGCCTGCGAGAGGCATGGTCAGGCTGTGGGCCTACGAGGCATTCGCGCACGGCGCGGAACTGGTGTCGTATTTTCGCTGGCGCCAGTGCCCGTTTGCGCAGGAGCAGATGCACTCGGGACTCAACCTGCCGAACAACGAACTGTCGCCAGGCGGGCTCGAAGTGCAGCAGGCTGCGCGCGAGATTGCCGCGTCCAAGGCGCTGTCCAGACTCGACGCGCCGGCGCGCGCCGCGACCGCGCTCGTATTCGACTACGAGACGCAGTGGATGTTCGAGATTCAGCGGCACGGCAAGACCTTCGACTATCAAACGCTCGCCTTCGACTACTACGAGGCGCTGCGCGAGCTCGGCCTCGATGTCGATATCGTTTCCAGTCGTGCCGATCTGTCGCAGTACGGGCTCGTGGTGGTGCCGAGCATCGCGGTGATCGACGATGCGCTCATCGGGCAGATCGAGCGGAGTTCGGCGCAATGGGTATTCGGTCCGAGGAGCGGTTCGAAGACGGCGGACTTCGCCATTCCGTCGAACCTCGCGCCCGGCGCGTTGCAGCGGGTGCTGCCGGTCCAGGTGCTCGAAGTCGAATCGCTGCGCCCGACGCTCAGGCCCGCGACTTCGATCGGCGGCACGCGCGGAGTCGCTGTGCATTGGCGCGAGCACGTTCGAGCCAATGGCGAGACTCGCGTCGAAGCGCATTTCGACGACGAATGGCCGGCGGTGCTGGCTCACGGACGGGTCCGCTATGTGGCCGGGTGGTTGTCGCATGCATTGCATCGGGCGGTTCTCGAGCAGGCCGCGAAGGACGCCGGCATCCAGGTGCACATGCTGGCTGAAGGCTTGCGCATCCGTCGGCGCGGCAATCTGACGTTCGCGTTCAACTTCGGCGCGGCCCAGGTTGAAGCGCCAGCGCCGGTCAATGCGACTTTCGTGCTCGGGCAGCCGCAGCTCGGAACCGGCGATGTTTGCGCGTGGCAGACGTAGGAACCAACGTATGAGACCGCGGGCAGGGTGCTTCGCGCCGGCCCGTCAACACGGCTGAACCGTGCGGATTGTGTTTGAGAAGGGCTTGTCGGAGGCACGAATTTAAGCGCTTCAATTTTTCGGGCGGGCGGCCCCCGATGAGCCGCCATTCAACACATGGAGGATGACACATGAACAGAAGGCAAATGCTGTCCTGGCTGGCATCGACGGCGGCGGCCGCAGGCGTCGGCGCAACGATCGGCGCTCCGGCTCTTGCCGGCGAGCGTGATTTGTCCGGACGCGGCAACCGCTTCGCAAAGGGTGCGGACGTGTCGACGCTGCTCGAGCTGGAGGCGAACGGTGCGCGCTTTTACGAGCACGGCGAGCCGCGCGACTGCCTGGCCATTCTGAAGAGCCACGGCGTCGACTCGATTCGTATCAAGGTGTGGAACGATCCTGGCAATCCGAACTTCTATCCGGCCGACCAGAGTCCCGCCGCGGGATACAACAACGCGGAGCATGTTCGTGTGCTGGCTCGCCGCGCTGCCGCGCTCGGCATGCGCGTGCTGATCGATTTCCACTACAGCGACTGGTGGGCCGATCCGGGCAAGCAGTTTGCGCCGCATGACTGGGCCGGCAAGGATATCGCGCAGACCTGTGCGTTGTTGTCGGACTACACGTCGGGGGTCCTGAAGATGCTCAAGAAGGATGGCGTTCATCCGGAATGGGTGCAGGTCGGCAATGAAATCACCGGCGGGATGTTGTGGCCGCTCGGCAAGTACGACCAATGGGACAATCTCGCGCAGTTGCTGAAGGCCGGACACGATGCGGTCAAATCGGTCGATGAGCGGACCAGGGTCATGCTGCATATCGACAGCGGTGGCAACAATGCGACGAGCCGCTGGTGGTTCGACAGCGCGATACAGCGCGGCGTCACGTTCGATGTGATCGGCCTGTCCTACTATCCGCAGTGGCAGGGCTCGCTCAGCGATCTGCAGAACAACGCGAACGACCTCGCCACACGCTATGACAAGGACGTGATCGTCGTCGAGACTGCTTATCCGTGGACCACCAGCGACGGCGATTCTGAGCCGAATGCGATGACCAACACCGGTTCGTCGACCTTTCCGCCGACGCCTGCCGGCCAGACGCAGTTTCTCGGCGCGCTGACGGATATCGTGCAAGCGATACCCGGCGGCCACGGCAAAGGCGTGTTCTGGTGGGAACCCGAATGGATACCGACGCCGAACGTCGGATGGAAACTCGGCGCCGGAGATCAGTGGGACAACAACACCTTGTTCGACTTCCACGGGAATGCGTTGTCGTCGCTGGACGCGTTCCGCAAGCGCTAGCGTTTCCGTTGACTCGTTCTCCGTCTATTCCGGGCGAGCCGTTCGCGGGGCAGCTGTCGATGCCCGGACAACAAGTCTTGGACTGGGCGCCGTTCGCATCGACGGGCCGTTAGAGCGGCCGCTCTCGCGACGCGGCGCCGTTTCTATCAACTCGCGCAACAGCGATACCGCGAGTTCGGCGGCTTCGACGGTCGGCACGGCGATCGTTGTCAGCGCGGGCCGCGAATCGCGCGCGAGCTGGATGTCGGTGATGCCGATCACGGATAGATCACCGGGCACGTTGAGGCCGAGATCGGCGGCGGCGTGCATCGCACCGAGCGCCGGCAGGTCGTTGGTCGCAAAGATCGCAGTGAGCTTCGGATTGGCTTCCAGCAACGCGCGCGTCGCGGTGTAGCCGCCGTGTATCGTATCGGCCGCATGTTTGACCGAACCTTTCGGCACACCGGCTGTACGCAGCGCATCGACAAAACCTTCATAGCGGGACGCGTGGATGCCCGAGGCCTTGCTGCCGACGATCGCGCCGATCCGGCGATGGCCGAGTTCGAGCAGGTGCGCGCCGGCCAGCTCGCCAGCCAGGCGAAAATCGACCGCGACGCACGGCAGGCCGGGCGGCTCGTTCGGCCGTTCCCACATGCATAGCACCACGGGCGTGCCGCGTGACTCTGTGGCGTGAAGATCCGCAAAGTCGAGGTTCGCGTTCGTCACGAGTACGCCTTCGGAAAGCGTCCCGGCGATCTGATCCAGATAGGCCCGGCCGCTCAACGGATCTTCGTTCGTATTGCAGATGATCACGAAGTGACCGCTCGTGCGCGCCGCGCGTTCGACGGCGAGCGCGAACTCCGGATAGAACGGATTGGCGATGCTCGACACCATCAGCGCGAGCGTCGGCGCGCGACCCTCGGCGAGTGCGCGGGCGGCCAGATGCGGGCGATAGCCGAGTGCGTCGACCGCGTCGAGCACCCGCTGCCGGGTGCTCGCGCCGACCCGGCCGCGATTGCGCAGCACGTTGGACACTGTGGCAGGGGTGACGCCGGCATGACGTGCGACTTCGCTGAGGGTGGGCATGATCTCTTCAATATATGGGACGACTGTTCGACATTTGCATCATCGCCAAAGGCGCGGCACCATTTGCCGCACAGACAAAACGATTTCGGAGACAGGCAAGGCTAGACGATCGCATGCGATCGACTTTTTTTGGCCCTGCTGATTAAGCGCTTAATCTCCGACTTCGGGCCGATTAAATCACGGAGTCGATGCGATGGCGAGCATTTCGTTGAGAGGCGTGCAGAAGGCGTATGGCGACGGCGCGCTGGTGATCCGCGATGTCGATCTGGAGATCGGCGAGAACGAGTTCTGCGTGTTTCTCGGTCCGTCCGGTTGCGGCAAGTCGACCTTGCTGCGAATGATCGCCGGTCTCGAAGACGTGACCGACGGCGACCTGTCGATCGGCGGGCGCCTTGTCAACGACGTAGCGGCGGCGCAGCGCGGCGTGGCGATGGTGTTCCAGAGCTACGCGCTGTTTCCGCATATGACCGTGTTCGAGAACATGGCATTCGGCCTGAAGCTCGCCAAAACCCCAAAGGACGAAATCGACCGCAAGGTGCGGGAAGCCGCGCGCATTCTGCAACTGGAAGCGCTGCTCGAGCGCCGGCCGAAGGCATTGTCCGGCGGTCAGCGGCAGCGCGTGGCGATCGGCCGGGCCATCGTGCGCGAGCCTGGCGTGTTTCTGTTCGACGAACCGCTCTCGAATCTCGACGCGACGCTGCGCGGCCAGACCCGTGTCGAGATCGCGCGGCTACATAAGCAGTTCGCCAAAGCCAGCGTCGTCTACGTGACGCACGACCAGGTCGAGGCCATGACGCTCGCCGACAAAATCGTGCTGCTGCACGCGGGCAAGGACACTGAACGCTACGGCAGCATCGCCCAGATCGGCGCGCCGCTCGAGTTGTACCACCGGCCGAGGAGCCGCTTCGTGGCGGGTTTCATCGGCTCGCCGCGGATGAATTTTCTGCCGGCGCGGGTAGCGTCGGCTGGTCCGCATGGCGTGACCGTCACACTTGAACAGACCGCCGAAAACGTGCGCGTGCCGGTGAGCGGCGACGGCTTGCAGCCGTCGCAACCCGTCACACTCGGCGTGCGTCCCGAACACCTCGAGTTCATCGACCCCGCAGCGGCGCAATACGCGGCCCCGGCCATGACGGACGACGCTGTTCTGACTCGCACCGTTGCGCTCGTCGAACATCTCGGCGAGCACAGCTACGTCCATCTCGATCAGCCCGGCGGCGCCGCGCTGATCGCCAAAGCGCCTGGCGACACGCGCCTGATGCCGGGCGACCGCGCGGGCTTGCGCGTGCCCAGCCGCGCTTGTCATTTGTTTACCGAAGACGGCTTTGCCGCCGCTTCGCTCGAGTTCGTCGAACACTACGCATAAGAGGACATTCGGATGCGCCTAGGAGTCTGTTATTACCCGGAACACTGGCCGGAGTCGATGTGGGAAGACGATGCTCGCCGGATGAAAGCGCTCGGCATCGAGCAGGTGCGGATTGCCGAATTTGCGTGGAGCCGCATCGAACCGTCGCCTGGCGAATACGACTGGGGCTGGCTCGATCGCGCGATCGACGTACTCGGCGCGGCCGGGTTGCAGGTGGTCATGTGCACGCCGACCGCGACGCCGCCCAAGTGGCTGATCGACCGCCATCCGGACATCCTGCCGATCGGCGCGGACGGACGTCCTCGCGCGTTCGGCTCACGCCGTCATTACGATTTCTCTTCGCCATCGTATTTCGCCGCGTCGCAGCGGATCTGCACGGCGGTGGCCGAGCGGTATGGCAAGCATCCGGCGGTCGCGTACTGGCAGACCGATAACGAATTCGGCTGCCATCACACGGTGGTCAGCTATTCGCCGGCGGCAGTAGGGCGCTTTCGCGAATGGCTGAAGGCGCGCTATCAAACGGTCGATGAACTGAACCGCGCGTGGGGCACGGTGTTCTGGAGTATGGAGTACCGCAGCTTCGACGAGATCGATGCGCCGGTGGCGACCGTCACCGAAGCGCATCCGTCGCACCGGCTCGACTACCGGCGCTTCGCGTCCGACGAACTCGCGCGCTACAACCGCATGCAGGTCGAGATCATCCGCGCGCATTCGCCGGGACGGCCGGTCGCGCACAACTTCATGCAGCTCTTTACCGAGTTCGATCACTACAAGGTCGCCGCCGATCTCGATGTCGCGACCTGGGACAGCTATCCGCTCGGCGCGCTCGAAGAGCAATGGTTTGCGCCGGAGATCAAGGCGCGCTGGCTGCGCACCGGGCATCCCGACTTCGCTTCGTTCAATCACGACGTCTACCGCGGCATGTCGAAGCTGCCGTTCTGGGTGATGGAGCAGCAACCGGGGCCAGTGAACTGGGCGCAGTGGAATCCGGCGCCGTTGCCAGGCATGGTGCGGCTGTGGAGTTGGGAAGCCTTCGCGCATGGCGCGGGCTGCGTGTCGTATTTCCGCTGGCGCCAGGCGCCGTTTGCGCAGGAGCAGATGCACGCCGGGTTGAACACGCCCGACAATCGGCTCGACGTCGGAGGCAACGAGGCCGCGCAGGTGGCCGACGAGATTCGCACGGTGCTCGCGGCGGACGCCAACACCAATGCCGCAATCGACACGGTCGGTGCGAAGGTCGCGCTCGTCTACGACTACGAAGCGAAGTGGCTGCTCGAGATTCATCCGCAGGGCGCGGACTTTCACTATCCGCGTTTCGCGTTCGAGTATTACTCGGCGCTGCGCGCACTCGGGCTGGATGTCGACGTGGTTCCAGTGGACGCGCCGCTCGACGGCTACCATGTGATCGTCGTGCCGCCGCTGCCGGTCGTGCCGGCCGAGTTTGCCGCGCGGCTGGCAAACTCGGGCGCACAGGTGGTGCTCGGCCCGCGCACCGGCTCGAAGACGCAAGATCTGCAGATTCCGGCGAACTTGCCGCCAGGCGCGCTTGCCTCGGTGCTGCCGCTGCGCGTGTGGCGCGTCGAATCGATGCGGCCGAACGTGACCGAAGCGGTGCGGCTTGCAGACAGCGCGGACGTTGCCGTGAACGACGGCTTCGCGCGCCACTGGCGCGATTTCATCGACAGCGATGGCGAGGCTTCACTCGACGTTCGCGCGCGCTTCGCGGACGGCCATCCGGCGTATGTGCGAAGCGGCGCATTCCATTACTTCGCGAGTCTGTTCGACGATGCGCTCACGGTCCGTCTGTTCGCGCAGATCGCCCGCGAGGCAGGCATCGAGACGACGCCGCTCGGCGACAGCGTGCGGATCAGCCGGCGCGGCGCGCTGACCTACGTATTCAATTACGGCGAGCTGGCTCACACGCTTGCCGGTGTGGCCGACGACGCTTTCGTGATCGGTTCGCGCCAGATCGGCCCGCAGGGCGTGGCGGTTTATCGATCGGCCTGACGAGCCGGCCTGAGGATTCCATGCAGTAACGACAACGACGCAAAATCAACGCATAAAGGAGACAGAGAGCATGACACTGAAACCCCGCAGCATTCTGCTTGCACTCGCGCTCGCCGCGGCCGCCGCAGGAACCTTCGTCGTCAGCACCGCGCAGGCCGGCACGCTCGCCGTCAACATTGCGTTCAAGGGCGCAAGCCAGCGCGCGGTCTGGCAGTCGACCATCGACGAGTTCAAGAAAGCGCATCCCGATATCGACGTGAAGGTGTCGTTCGTCGACGAGGAGGCGTACAAGGTGCAACTGCCCGGGTGGCTCTCGACAGTCGCGCCCGATATCGTCAACTGGCATGACGGCGAGCGCATGGCGTATTACGCGCAACGTGGTCTGTTCGAAGATCTGAGCGGCGATTGGGCGAAGAACGGCTGGAACGATACCTACGCGTCGACGAAGGAAGCGTCGTCGCACAAAGGCAAGCAGTACGCCGCACCCACCGTGTATTACTCGTGGGGCATGTTCTATCGCAAGGATCTGTTCCAGAAGACGGGCATTGCCGGCGAGCCGAAAACGTGGGATCAGTTTCTGGACGCCTGCAAGAAGCTGAAGGCGGCCGGCATTGCGCCGATCGCCGTCGCCGGACGCGATGCGTGGACGCTGGCAGGCTGGTTCGATTATCTGGACCTGCGCCTGAACGGCAACGCGTTCCATCAGAAGCTGATGGCGGGCGAGGTGCCGTACACCGATCCGCGCGTCAAGAAGGTGTACACGACCTGGAAGCAACTGATCGACGCCGGCTATTTCATCGACAACTCGCTCTCCTACGATCTGGACGCGGTGCAGCCATTCCTGTTCCAGGGCAAGGCCGCGATGATGCTGATGGGCACATTCATCACGGGTGGCTTCCCGTCGAATGTGAAAGCGGAAATGAGCTACTTCCAGTTCCCGATCATCGACGCGAAGGTGCCGACCGCCGAAGACGGTCCGGTGGAATCGCTGCATATTCCGTCGAAGGCGAAGAACAAGGCGGATGCCCATACCTTCCTCGCGTTCGTCGAGACGCCTGAAATCGGCGCGAAGCTGGCGACGGGTCTCGGTTCTCTGTCGGCGAACAGCAAGTCGCCGGAACCCGAAGATCCGATTTCGAAAATCGGCTTCCAGATTCTCGCGAACACGAAGGGCGGTATTGCACAGTTCTACGATCGCGACATGACGAAGGAAATGGCCGATGAAGGGATGAAGGGGATGCAGCAGTTCGTCGCCGATCCGTCGAAACTCGACGACGTGCTCGCGCAACTCGAGCAGACGCGCAAGCGCATCTACAAGAAGTAAGCGGTGGCGGCCTTCGGGCCGCCTGCTTTGGCCACCCGCTTTGGTCACCCGCTTTGGTCACCATTCGCCACGTTCGATCTGGAGAGTAATCGTGTCGCACTCCGTCAGCCGTCGCACTGTCACCGGTCCCGCCGATTCAGGCGTGCCGGCATCAGGCGGTGCATTGCGCGGCGGGCCGCCCGCCTTGGCGCGCCGGCGTCGTCCATCGCCGACCGCGCGCCGGCAACGGCGTGCAGCCTTCCTGTTTCTCGCACCGGCTTGCGTGATGGTGGCCGTCTATGTGGTGTGGCCGATCCTGTCGACCATTCGTCTGAGCTTTTTCAACTGGGACGGCATGACCGAGCCGGTCTTTGCCGGCCTGGCGAACTATGTCGAACTCGTCCATACACCGGCGTTCTATACCGCGCTGAAGAACAACCTCATCTGGCTGCTGTTGTTCCTGCTCGCTCCGCCGATGGGACTCGCCGTCGCGCTGTATCTGAATCAGGCCGTGGCCGGCATTCGCATCGTCAAATCGCTGTTCTTTGCGCCGTTCGTGCTGTCGGGCGTGGTGGTCGGTCTGATCTTCTCATGGTTCTACGACCCGACTTTCGGCTTGCTTGCGCTGATTCTCGGCCACGGCGTGCCGGTGCTCGGCGACGCCCGCTATGCGACCTTCGGGATCGTATTCGCGGCGCTGTGGCCGCAAACCGCCTATTGCATGATTCTTTACCTGACCGGCCTGACGTCGCTGAACGCCGAGCAGATCGAGGCCGCGCGCATGGAAGGCGCGCGCGGCTGGTCGTTGCTGTGGCACGTGATTCTGCCGCAATTGCGGCCGACCACGTTCATGGCGATCGTCGTCACCGTGATCGGCGCGTTGCGCAGCTTCGATCTGATCTCGGTGATGACCGGCGGCGGACCGTTCGAGAGTTCGACCGTGCTCGCGTATTACATGTACGACCAGGCGATCAAGTATTACCGCATCGGCTATTCCGCCGCGGTGGCGGTGGTGCTGTTCGCCATCATGCTGGTGTACATCGTTTATCACTTGCGGCGGATGCTGCGCGCCGAGCAATAAGGTTAAGGAGCCGACCATGTTTCCGATCGCCATCGACAAATGGAAGCCGGCAACGCGCCGCGCGTACAAACTGACTTTGCCGCTCGCGCTGCTGATCTGGCTGCTGCCGATGATCGCGGTGCTGGTGACGTCGGTGCGCTCGTCGGAGGAACTGAGCGAGGGAAATTACTGGGGGTGGCCGAAGCACTTCGCGATGCTGGATAACTATCGTGAGGCGTTGACGACCTCGCCGATGCTGCATTACTTCTGGAACAGCGTGCTGATCACGGTGCCTGCCGTCGTGGGGGCGATCGCGCTTGCCGCGATGGCGGGATTCGCGCTCGCCACCTACCGGTTTCGCGGCAATTCGACTTTGTTCGCGACGTTTGTCGCGGGTAATTTCGTGCCGGTGCAGGTGTTGATGATTCCGGTGCGGGATCTATCGTTGCAACTCGGTCTGTTCAACACCGTGAGCGCGCTGATTCTGTTTCATCTGTCGTTTCAGACAGGTTTCTGCACGCTCTTCCTGCGCAACTTCATCAAGGAGTTGCCGTTCGAGCTCGTCGAGGCGGCTCGTGTGGAAGGCGCTAGCGAATGGCAGGTGTTCTGCCGGATCGTGCTTCCTCTGATTCGGCCGGCGCTCGCAGCGCTGGGGATTCTCGTATTCACGTTTGTCTGGAATGACTATTTCTGGGCGCTGTGTTTGACACAAGGGGACGAGGCCGCGCCGATTACTGTCGGTGTCGCGGCATTGAAGGGACAGTGGACCACAGCATGGAATCTTGTGTCGGCCGGGTCTATCCTTGCCGCGCTGCCCTCCGTGGCGATGTTCTTTGCAATGCAGAAGCATTTCGTGGCGGGGCTGACCTTCGGTGCGACAAAGGGCTGATCTGCCCGTTATCCATTGCGAAGATTGACCAATCCAATCTGTTTTTCTTATCGCCCGGAAGAGCTGCGCCTGTGAAAGCGCAGCCGGGTTTGCCGCGACGGAACATGAGCCGTCTCCCGGCGGCGCGTCGTTTAGCTCATTGATTTTCAAGCGATTTCGGATCGAGCAAGAATTTGAACTTTCGTTCATTTTCTTTGGAGCTCATCGAAACATTCGGGTTGCTAATTTTCTCCTGCCTTCAGTCGACACTTTCGCTCCTTCTTTCGCGTGCGCCAGCCACCTATATTGGTACGCGCGCATCGAGGCCGCTTCCGGTGTGCTTTTAGCTATCCCGCTGCCAACGGCCGCTGACAGCGCTCGCCCAGCGGCTAATCGACGAAGACCGACGAAAACCGACGAAAACGACAGGAGGCAAAGATGCCTGTACTCTGCAATGCAGGATGGGTGACACAAGGTTTGCTGATAGCGACTGGAATCTTGAGAAACATGAGGTTCCTTCAACAGGGCGCCGCCCGCCGATTGTTGGCCGCGCTCGCCGGGGCCGCCGCTCTGATCGCGATGATGGCCTGGCCGCTCGGCGCAAGCGCCGCCACCGGACTGGCGAACCTTCCGGCGGTCATGCCTGCCATGGATTGCTCCGCCGTGGCGAGCCTCGACCTGAGCGGGGTGACCGATGGTACGGTCACCATCACATCCGCAACGGTGCTCCCCGCGGGGACGACCGTGGGCAATAACAAGCTTCCGGCGGCCGTTTGCGATGTGAAGGGTACGATGGGTCCAGGCGCCTCGCTTTTCGAGTTGCAGCTGCCGACCCAAGGCTGGACGCAGCGCTACCTGCAGACTGGTTGCGGCGGCCTTTGCGGCAACCTGTCCGTCAATGCGCCCATGGCCTCGACGTGTGTGCCCGTGACTAACGGGCAGATCGCGATGGCCGCGACCGACATGGGGCATGAAGGGGCTAACGACGGCTCATGGGCACTCAATCCCCAGGCAAAGATTGATTTCGCCTATCGTGCGGAGCATGCAACGTCGCAGGTGGCCAAGGCGATCATCAACAAGTTTTACGCCCGGCCCGCGAAGTATTCGTACTTCGACGGTTGCTCCGATGGTGGCCGCGAGGCGTTGATGGAAGCGCAACGCTATCCGGATGACTTTGACGGCATTGCTGCGGGCGCCCCTGCCAACGACCTGCTCGTGCAGAACACGTTCCATCACGCCTGGCCAGCGCATGTGAACGTCGATCCGACAACCGGGAAGTACATCCTGCTGTCGAGCAAGCTGCCGCTGATCCACGCAGCCGTATTGAAGGCGTGCGATAGCATCGATGGCGTCACCGACGGGGTAATCGACGACCCGCATGCGTGCCGCTTCGAACCGGCTACGCTGCTTTGTGCGAAAGGACAGGCCGCATCGACCTGCCTCTCGCCGGCGGAGGTGGCTGTCGTACGCCAGATACATGATGGTGCGACCGATGCCAACGGCATCCACCTCGAGCAGCCGATCTCCCGGGAGTGGGGCTCGGAGCTGAACTGGTCGCTGTTCGTGCCGGCGACGGATGCCGGGCCGAGCGGCACCATCAACTTCGTTATGCCGTTCTTGCGCTACCTCGACTACTTCAACGGCTCCAACCCCACCGCCACGATTGGCGACCTGAAGTTCACGATCGATTCCTTCATGAAAACCGTGCAGACTTCGAACTATCAGGCTGCTACCGATCCCGATCTGAGCTCGTTCGCTCGCCGTGGCGGCAAGCTGATCCTGTGGCATGGCCTCGAAGACCAGCACATCACGCCCGAGGGGACGATCGAGTACTACGAGCAAATGAAGGCCGTCATGGGTAGCGACAAGGTCGACCAGTTCACGACGTTCTACCTGTTCCCCGGCGTCGCCCACTGCGGTGGCGGAAACGGGCCGAACACGTTCGACATCCTGAGCTCGGCGATGGCGTGGGTCGAGAGCGGCGTGAAGCCGGGCGAGATCGTCGCTTCGATCGTAGACGCAAACCGTCAGACGACGCGGACTCGCCCCGTGTTCCCGTATCCGGCAGTGGCTCGCTATACGGGCTCCGGCAGCACGGACGACGCAGCAAACTTTGTCTCGTACACGCCGCCGGCGAAAGGCGCGCGCATCAAGCCGCACTGGGTGGGTGAATGGCTCTACTCGCCGGGTTATGAGGCCTCGTGCCAGGTCCAGGGATCGCAGTTGATCTGCACGGGCGGCAACAACTGGAGCAGCTACCGCCAGAGCCTGAGCCGCTGGGACGATAACCTTAGTCAGTAAGGCAACCTTCGCTGAGCTGACCTGGCGCTCCTGTTACCCGTTACCCGTCCTTCTTGCGAGGCGGCGGGTAGCAGGAGCCTCATGCAGGAGCCTCATGCGAGCGCTGCTACGTTGGGGCGACGGGTCAATACAGCGAGTAGCGGGAATACGTTTCTATCGGAATGATCGCTTGCGCGGGAACGGTTTGACCTTCGCGTGCGGATTTCAAATGCTCGCCGGCCGCGCGAACTTTGCCTGAATGGCCTGCGGTTGTCAGCCTTGGCGCCCAGGCGGCTATCAGGCGCTGTCGCGCTCGACCAGCGTGAAGCCGACGTCGACGATACGTGGCCTTTCGTCGCCGCCTTCAATCTTTTCAACCAGCATGGACGCCGCGAGTTTGCCGATTCGGGTGCCGTCGATCCGGATGGTGGTGAGGGGCGGGTCCGTGTCCGGCGCGAAGTTCTGGTCGCCGTAACCGATTACCCGCAGTTGCTGCGGGACCGCCAGGCCCCGGCTTCGGGCCTCCATCAGCAAGCCCAGGGCAAGGATGTCGGCGCCGCAGAACACAGCGTCGATGTCGGGGTGCTGATCGAGCAGGGCGCTCAACGCTCGCTTGCCGTCGCCCAGACTGGCGGGCGATTCGACCGATATGACGGGAATCCCCGTTGCGGGACCGAACGCCTTCACGAATGCCTGGGCGCGCGTTTGCGCGCGGCGATCGCTCGGGCTCACCACGGCCGGCCGTTGCGCGCCACGTGTTTGCAGATAGCGTGCGGCGGCCTTGCCGACCTTCTGATGAGAAAAACCAACCAGCATGTCGAGCGGCGCCCGCGTGATGTCCCACGTTTCGACGACGGGAATGCCTGAAGCCTGAAGCTTTTGCCTGGCATGTTCCGAGTGAATCACGCCGGTCAGCACGATGCCTGCGGGGCGCCTGCCCACGATGGCGTCGAGCAGCGCGTCTTCACGCGATTCGTCGTAGCCGCTCTGGCCGATCAGCAATTGATAACCCGCGGCGGCCAGCTCGTTAGTCAGCGCCGCCACGGTTTCCTGGAAGATGCTTCCCGCCATAGCCGGAATCAGCGCGACGATCAGGCGGCTGCGATTCGAAGCCAGGGACCCCGCGATCAGATCCGGCGTGTAACCCGTTTGCCGCACCGCCTCGCGTACGCGTTCGAGCGTGTCGACCGAGACGAGTTCGGGTGTGTTCAACGCTCGCGAGACCGTGACCTTCGTGACGCCCACCAGCGCCGCCAGATCGCTCAGCGTGACGCGGCCAGTGCTTTTGCGGGCGCGGCGGGAGGCGGCGCGCTCTGCTGGCGTGCTGAAGTCTATCCGGGTCTTCTTCACAAGAAATTTTCTGTCGAATTAAAAAGGTGGCTGGCAATTATCGCAAAAGCATACTACGATAGCAGCGATGTTACCGGTTACATAAACCGGTAACATACGTAGCATCGACACGCTAACATCAACATTGAGACACCGCTTGCCAGTATCGTGGCAAGCGGCAGGTGACGGCTGCGGACGTTCGGGTTGGACGTTCGCTTGGACGTTCGGGTGGACGTTCGGGTGGACGTTCGGGTAGACGTTCATCACGCAGCCACGGGGGACGGAGAGGATGTTGCAGGCAAACACGGCTTTCACGGGCCCGCTGATCAGGCTCAACGAGGCGGACAACGTGCTGATCGCGCGCGAGGCGCTGTCTATCGGCCAGTTACTGCAGTTTGACGGCGCCACGGTCCGCATGCGGGCGCAGGTTGCGCCGGGTCACAAGGTCGCCGTCACCCGCATCCTGCGGGGCCAGCCCATTCGCAAGTACGACACGGTGATTGGGCGGGCGTCGCGCGATATCGAAGCGGGCGAGCACGTTCATGCTCACAATATCGAACTGATCGATTTCGAGCGCGATCCGGGTTTTTGCCAGGACGTTCGCCCTGTCGACTACGTGCGCGAAGCCGATCGCGCAACCTTCGCCGGCATCGTGCGTCCGGACGGACGCGTCGCCACGCGCAACTTCATCGGCATCCTCGCCTCCGTCAATTGCTCCGCGACAGTCATCAAGCACATCGCCGCATGGTTCACGCCCGAGCGTCTCGCACGCTACCCGAATGTCGACGGCGTGGTGGCGTTCGCGCAAACGAGCGGCTGCGGCATGTCCTCGCCGAGCGAGCATTTCGACGTTTTGCGGCGTACGCTGGCCGGTTACGCGCGGCATCCGAATCTCGCCGGCGTGCTGGTGGTCGGCCTTGGTTGCGAACGCAACCAGGTGGCGGACCTGCTGGAATCGCAGGGGCTCGCGACCGGCAAGACGATGCACGCGCTCGTGATGCAGAACGAAGGCGGCACCCGCGCGACGATCGAGGCAGGCGTGGCGGCCATCGAGCAGATGCTGCCGGCGGCGAACGACATCGAGCGGCGCCGCGTATCGGCGAGCCATCTGAAGATCGGTCTGGAATGCGGCGGTTCTGACGGCTTTTCCGGCATCACGGCCAATCCCGCACTCGGTGCGGCGATGGATCTGCTGGTGCGCCATGGCGGCACCGCGATCCTCTCGGAGACGCCGGAGATTCACGGGGTCGAATACATGCTGACGCGCCGCGCGGTGACGCCCGAAGTCGGGCAGAAGCTGCTCGACCGGCTCGCCTGGTGGGAACGCTACACGCATGGGCACAATGGGCAGTTCAACGGCGTGGTCGGTCCGGGCAACCAGCAGGGCGGCCTCGCGAATATTTTCGAAAAGTCGCTGGGGTCCGCGATGAAAGGCGGCACCACGCCGCTCCAGGCCGTCTACGAATACGCCGAACCGATCGACCGCGCGGGTTTCGTCTTCATGGATTCGCCCGGCTACGATCCGGTTGCGGTGACCGGTCAGATCGCGAGCGGCGCCAACCTGATCTGCTTCACGACTGGACGCGGCTCCATGTTCGGCTCGAAGCCTGCGCCGACCATCAAGCTCGCCAGCAATACGCCGATGTTCAGGCGGCTGGGCGAGGACATGGATATCAACTGCGGACTTATCCTTGACGGCGAGCGCTCGGTGCAGGAGATGGGGCAGGACATCTTCGAGCACATTCTGCGCACCGCCTCGGGCGAACGGACAAAGAGCGAATTGCTGGGCCTGGGAGATCACGAGTTCGTACCGTGGCATATGGGTATCGTGAGCTGACGCCTCGAAGCGTCGCACGATCCGCAACCGGAAGTGCCAATACAAAACAGGAGACAAGACATGCAAGGCGACCCGCAACGGGAGTCACGATCGAAGGTGCGCTGGCTGGTGGCCGGCCTCATGTGGGCGGCGATCGCGATCAACTATATCGACCGCACCGTGCTGTCCGCCGCGGCGCCGCACATTCAGACGGAGTTTCATCTGAGCGCGATGGAAATGGGCATCGTGATGTCGGCGTTCTTCTGGTCGTATGCGCTGCTTCAATTGCCGGCGGGCATGCTGGCCGACCGGTTCGGCCAGAAGAAGGTGCTTGGCTTCGCGGTATTCTGGTGGTCGCTGGCGACCGCTGCCACCGGGCTCGCCAGCAGCCTCAAGTCGCTTGTCGCACTGCGTGTCGCGCTCGGCATCGGCGAAGCGGGCGCTTATCCGAGCAACGCCGGTATCGCCTCCAGATGGTTTCCGAAGAAGGAGCGTGCGACGGTCGCGGGCATTTTCGACAGCGGCTCGAAGCTCGGTGGCGCGATTGCATTGCCGTTGATCGCGTACCTGCTCGCGACCTTCGACTGGAAAATCACCTTTGCGATTACCGGTTCGCTGGGTCTTGTCTGGTGCGTCGTATGGCAGTTCACATTCAAGGACTCGCCTGCCGATCACAAGCGGGTCAACGCGGCGGAACTCGCTCATATCCGCGACGGGCGGCGCTCGTCGCACGCCGATACCCGCAAGCCGAAAGCCTGCTGGAAGAAGTTATTCGCTCATCGAAACATCTGGGCGATGTGCATCGGCTTCTTCATGATCAACTACAACTCGTACTTCTTCATCACGTGGCTGCCCACCTACCTGGTCAAGGAGCGCGGCATGAGCCTGATGGAGATGGGCTTCATGGCATCGCTGCCGCTCGTGATATCGATGTTCGTCGAAGTGCTGGCGGGATGGGCGTCCGACCGCGTCTACAGCTCCGGCAAGCTTTCGCTCACCGCCACCCGCAAGCTCTTTCTCGTCATCGGTCTGGTCATGGCATCGAGCATCGGTCTCGCGGCCTTTGCGCAATCCGCGGTCATGGCGGTGGTGCTGCTCTGTATCGCCAAGTCGGGCACGACCGTCGCCGCGTCCCAGGTGTGGGCGCTGCCTGCCGATGTCGCGCCGCGGAACATGGTGTCGATGGTCGCGGGCACCCAGAACATGGTGTCGAACATGGGCGGCGTGGTTGGTCCGGTGGTGACGGGCGCGATTGTCGGCGCGACGGGATCGTTTATCCCCGCGCTGGTTTTCTCATCGGTGCTGATCGCGATCGCCATTCTCAACTACGTGTTTCTGCTTGGCAAAGTGGAACCCATCCAGTTCGAAGACAAACCTGTGGAGTTCGAGAACCATGATCAGCGCAACGCGGACGTCAGTGCTTAATCCGTTCAAATCCGCTCTTGCCGCCCGGCGCCGCCGGATCGGCTTCTGGCTTTCCATGGCTGACGCTTACCTGGCCGAAGTGAGCGCGACCGCCGGTTTCGACTGGCTTCTGATCGACAGCGAACACGCGCCGAACGACCTGCGCAGCATCCTCGCGCAATTGCAGGCGGTGGCGCCTTACGGAGCGGAGGCCGTGGTGCGCCCGGTCAATGGCGATCCGGCCTTGATCAAGCGCCTGCTCGACATCGGCGCCCGCACGCTGCTGGTGCCGATGATCGACACCGCAGAGCAGGCGAGCGCGGTCGTGTCCGCCGTGCGCTATCCGCCGCATGGCATTCGTGGTGTGGGCAGCGCGGTGGGCCGCGCCTCGCGCTGGAGCGCGCGGACCGATTATCTGGAGGTCGCCGACAGCGAAATCTGCGTGCTCGTGCAGGCGGAGACCGTGACCGCGTTGGAGAATCTCGAGTCGATCTGCGCGGTCGAGGGCGTGGACGGCGTGTTCATCGGACCGGCCGATCTGGCGGCATCGATGGGCTATCGCGGCAAGCCTGGGCATCCGGAAGTTCAGCGGGCGATCGATGCCGCCATGCGCACTATTGTCGAGTCGGGCAAAGCCGCCGGCACGTTGACCTCGGACCCCGCGCTGGCGCGACATTACCTCGAACTGGGCTGCACATTCGTTGCCACGGGCGTCGACATCCTGATGTTCGCCAATGCGGCGCGCAAGCTGGCTCAGGAATTTGCCGTACCGCAGGCTGAATAAGCGACTCACGCCAACGCCTGGATTTCGTCCAGGTCATTCATGACTAGCTGCATCGGCACGGACGGGGACGCCGGCTTTGCGCAACAGGGCGGGAAACATGGGCGGGTTTTTGGGCACTGTCAGCCGGGCGGCGCTTGTCCTGTCAAAACTGTCTGCACAGCGCGGCCGATAAACAGATTAGATGGAGTTGCAGGCTGCTTTAGGTGCTTCCATCGTTCCTTCGAATCCTACAATGACGCCTGTCACATAGCGAATATTGGTGGGTCGGAAATGGCAGACAAGGCAATGCTGGTGGTCAGTGCGCACAGCGCCGACTTCGTGTGGCGTGCAGGTGGCGCGATCGCACTACACAAACAGAATGGATACCGTGCGAAGGTCGTGTGTCTTTCGTTCGGCGAGCGCGGCGAGTCGGCCAAGCTTTGGCGCAAGGGCGAAATGACGATCGAGAAGGTCAAGGCGGCGCGCAGGGAAGAGGCCGAGCGGGCTGCGGATATCCTCGGCGCGGAAGTCGAATTCTTCGACCTCGGGGATTACCCGTTGCGCGTATCGGACGATGCGTTGATGCGGCTTGTCGATGTTTACCGCGAGTTGCAGCCGGCTTTCGTATTGAGCCATTCGCAGAAAGACCCATACAACTTCGATCATCCGCTCGCCATGCATGTCGCGCAGGAAGCGCGGATCATCGCGCAGGCTGAAGGCCACAACCCCGGGCAAAAGATTGTCGGTGCGCCGCCCGTCTATGCGTTCGAGCCGCATCAGACCGAGCAGTGCGAATGGATGCCGAACACGTTCCTCGATATCACCGAGGTATGGGAGATCAAGCGCCGCGCGATCGAGTGCATGGCGGGCCAGGAGCACTTGTGGGAGTACTACACGCGCGTCGCCTTGCAGCGCGGCGTGCAGGCCAAGCGCAACATCGGCATCACCGCGGTGCGCGACATCAAGTATGCGGAAGGCTATCAGCGTGTCACACCGACTGTTACCGGAGGTCTGGCATGAAACGGGGCATCGTGGTGACAGATATCCAGCGCGCCGATGCGCGCGATGCGGCCGTGCTGCAGCATGCGGGCGCCGCAACCGTACACGAGGCGCAGAGCCGCCTGGGCCTGCTCGCTTCTTACATGAGGCCGATCTATTCGGGCCCTGCAATTGCGGGTTCGGCGGTCACCGTGCTCGTGCCGCCGTCGGACAACTGGATGCTGCACGTCGCCGTCGAGCAATGCCGCGAGGGAGACGTTCTGGTCGTGGCGCCGACTTCGCCGTGCGAGGACGGTTATTTCGGCGATCTGCTCGCCACCTCGCTTGCTGCACGCGGCGTGCGTGGCTTGATCATCGACGCAGGCTGCCGTGACGTCGCCTCGCTCAAGGAAATGAAATTCCCTGTCTGGTCGAAGGCGGTGTCCGCGCAAGGTACGGTGAAAGAAACACTCGGCTCGGTCAATGTCCCGGTAGTGTGCGCGCAGCAGATCGTGCATCCCGGCGATGTCATCGTCGCGGATGACGATGGCATCGTAGTCGTTCCGCTCGGCACGGTCGCGCGCGTGGCGCAGGCATCGCAGGCGCGCATGGCGAAGGAAGAGAAGACGCGTTCGGTGCTTGCCGGCGGCACGCTCGGACTGGATTACTACGCGATGCGCGAGAAGCTCGCGGAAAAGGGCCTGCGCTACGTCGCCTCGGCCGAGGACCTTTGACGGAGGCACGGCGATGTCCAGTCGCACACAAACGCGCATCCCGTGCATGATGATGCGCGGCGGCACGTCAAAGGGCGCATATTTTCTGGCGTCGGATTTGCCGGCCGATCAGGCAGAACGCGAGCGCGTTCTGCTCGCCGTGATGGGTTCGCCGGACCCGCGTCAGATCGACGGTATCGGCGGCGCGGATCCGTTGACGAGCAAGGTGGCGATCATCTCGCCCTCCACACGCGAAGACGCCGACGTCGACTACCTGTTTGCACAAGTTGTGGTGAACGAAGCGCGGGTCGATTTCGGTCAAAACTGCGGCAACATTCTCGCGGGTGTGGGTCCGTTTGCAATCGAGCGCGGCCTCGTCGAAGTGCAGGGCGACAGCACACGAGTCGCGATTCACATGGTGAACACCGGCCAGATTGCGGTCGCTACCGTTCGCACGCCGGGCGGCCGCGTCACCTATGAAGGCGATGCGCGCATCGACGGCGTGCCGGGTCTGGCCTCGCCGATTCCGCTCGAGTTCAGGGACACGGCCGGTTCCACGTGCGGCGCGCTGCTGCCTACCGGCCGTCTTCGAGATACCGTCGACGGCGTCGACGTGACGTGCATCGACAACGGCATGCCGCTCGTGCTGATTCGGGCGCGCGATCTGCTGCGCACCGGCTACGAAACGCGCGAGCAACTGGACGCGGATGAAGCTCTGAAGGCGCGCATCGAAAAGATCAGGCTCGCGGTGGGACCGATGATGAATCTCGGCGACGTGAGGGCGCGCACGGTCCCGAAGATGTGTCTTGTCGCCGAGCCTCGCCATGGCGGAACGATCTGTACACGCAGCTTTATCCCGCATCGCTGCCATGCATCGATCGGCGTACTCGGCGCGGTGAGCGTCGCCACCGCGGCGGTGCTGCCGGGAACGGTCTGTGACGGCATCGCCGATGTGGACAGCGATGGAACGCGAAAGCGCGTGTCGGTCGAACATCCGACTGGCGAGTTCACGGTGGAGCTTGCGCTCGGCGGCGACCCGGACCAACCCGAGGTGCTGAGCGCGGCGCTGTTGCGCACGGCAAGGTGGCTCTTCGATGGGGCGGTTGGCATCCCGTCGTCGGTGTGGCAGGAGCGGGCATGAGCGCAATGAAGCGGGTCGCGCTCGACCGGGTCGCGTTCGTTGGGTTCGGCGAGGCGGGCGGGATTCTCGGCTCGGCGCTTGCCGCCAAAGGCGTACAGGTATCGATGTACGAAACGTGCGCGGCGCCTAATTGGCGGCAAGACTGATCGTACGCGCGACGTCCACAACCGACAGACGGATCGCGTCGATCAACGCACGTGCCGCGGGCGACGGGGTGCCGGCCGCGCGCATGGTCAGGCCTATGTCGCGCCGGGTATTGTGCAGCTTGACGTCGAGCACCTCCAGCTGACCCGACTGAACCTCATAGTGCAACTGCTGGCCTGACAGCGCGGCGACCATGTCTGTGCCGAGCAGCAAGCCGCGAATCACCGCGAGGTCCGCGGTCTCGACCGTCGGCATTGGCGGCTTCACTTTCATCCGCTTGAACTGCGCTTCGAACAGCGCACGAGCCGGCGCGTTGCTGCGCGGCAAGATCCATTGCGCGTTGCGCATGTCCATGACCGTCAGATCACGCTCGCGAGTGAGCGGATGATCGCGGCGAACCAGAACCACCATATCTTCCGACATCAGGCGCTCGTTCCTCAGGCCGCTGGCGGCGTCATTGTCGCGCAGCGCGCCAAGAATGAAATCGATATCGCCTGCTCGCAGCCCCGCAACCAGCGCCTCGTAGGCGCTCTCGTCGGTGACGACCCGCACGCCCGGATTTTGCGTGGTCATCCGCGCAATCGCTCTGGGCAGGATCAGCGTGCGCCCGAGCGGCAACGCGCCGACGGTCACCGCCCCCTGGATCTTGCCGTGCAAGGCGGCGATATCGTCGGGCACATGCCGTAACTCGTTCAACGCGCGGCGCACGTGAAGCAGAAACGTTTCGCCTTCGGTCGTGAGCAGAATGCCGCGCGGGCTGCGATGGAACAGACTCAGGCCGGAGCCGCTTTCCAGCACGCGAATCGCGGTGCTCACGGCCGGCTGACTGATGCCGAAGGTCTTCGCCGCACTCGGCATGTGCCGATGACGCGCCAGCGCGGTGAACAACTGGAGCCGCCGGGTGTTGAGCAGATAGGCCGGTAGAGAGCCTTCTACTGCCGGCCGCCGGCGCGCCTGTTTTGCGGAGCACCACTGCGCGAGTTCTTCCAGTTCGGCGAAGATCCGCTCGCAGCGCTGAAGTACGGCGCGGCCAACCGCTGTCGGCAGCATGCCCGAGGGACTGCGGTCGAAGAGCGGCTCGCCGAGTGCCGACTCCAGTTCCTGCACGGAACGTGTCACGGCCGACTGGGCACGGAACAGCGCCGCGGCCGCACGTGTCGCGCTGCCCATATCGGCGACGAGTCGAAACGCGCGCAGTTGCGCCAGGTTCAGAAGTTCTTTGCTGCTCACGGATGGGACGCTCTGGCTAGCGGACGGTTGTTGAAGAGGTGGCCTGTGCTGTCGTCATGCCTCGCCTGCGATCAGATGCAACGCCGGCAGCGACAGATTCAGGCTTTCTTTCGATATTTGCGTATGTTCTTTCATCAACGCTTCCACGCGCGCGCCTTCACCTTTTTTCAGCGCGTCGGTGATCGCATGATGCTGGCGATGTGCATACATGAGCATCATGAACTGGCGTTCCCTCGCGGATTCGTCGAAGGCGATCGTGAACGGGGAGACAAATGGAATCTTGTCGTTCAGGCTCAAGGCGGCGCTGACCGCCGTGTTCTGGGCAGCCTCGACGATGAGCGCGTGAAAGCGCCCATTCATCGCCGCATATCGCACGTCGTCGCCTTTCTTCAGATGCCCCGCGTTGAAGATATCGTCGCCTGCCCGCAGGCAGTCCTCCAGGGAAGCCGCCAACGCCGCACCCACCCCGCCTTCCGCGACCGAACGGGCGGCGAGTCCTTCGAGCACGCCGCGCACGTCGATGGCGTTGAGCACATCCCTGACGCTGAAGCGCCGCACGACATAGCCGCGCCCGCCCGATCTGTCGAGCAGCCCTTCCGCGGACAGCACGCTCAACGCATAGCGCAACGGCGTGCGCGACACGCCGAGCCATTGTGCGAGCTGCACTTCCACCAGGCGCTGTCCGGGTGACAGTTCGCCCGCAAGAATCTTCTCGCGTAACGTCTGAACAATCGCCTGCTGGGTGGTCTCGTTCATGGGTATGTACTCATTCGACGCTATCCAGTATAACGATGCGCCAACCGTCGCACCACGCTTGCAAACCGGCTTGCGACTTCGTTTCAGCGCCATCTGTTTTGTTTATGGCATATCAATGAGCGGTTGAGTGGAATCGAAGGCGGCACGCATGCTCGGGATACCGGGTGTGCTTGATGCGATGGGGCTCGCAGCGGCCGCTGGAGCGTCTGGGTGGCAGCAATCAGGCACCTTGCAAGCTATTTCTCGCGACCGCATGTGGTTTACCCGCACTTCCCGGAAACCCATGCAATTTATATCTTTGTATCCCAAGATGGTTGCGATGGCTGCCTCCCCGGTAGCGGCGACCTATCCGATTGGCGTGCAGCATGAAGTAACGGAAGACAACGGGATATGGCAAGAATCATTGGTGGGATCGGCACGTCGCACGTGCCGACGATCGGCATGGCGTACGACAAGGGCAAGCAGAACGATCCCGCATGGGCGCCGCTCTTTATCGGCTACGAGCCGGTCGCCAGGTGGCTCGCCGAGCGTAAGCCGGACGTGATGGTGATGTTCTATAACGATCATGCCAACAGCTTCTTCTTCGATTGCTATCCGACGTTCGCGCTGGGTGTTTCCGCCAGTCACGAGTTCGCGGACGAGGGCGCGGGCAAGCGTCCGCTGCCGGACATCGCCGGGCATCCCGATCTCGCTATCCACATTGCGGAGCAGCTCGTCGCCGACGAGTTCGACCTCACGATCTTCCAGGACCGTCCTCTCGACCACGGCTGCAACTCGCCGCTGTCGCTGATGCTGCCGCATGATGGCGGCTGGCCGGTGTCGCTCGTGCCGATGGAAGTCAACGTGCTGCAGTATCCGCTGCCCACGGCGAACCGCTGCTACCGCCTCGGTCAGGCGCTGCGCCGCGCGATCGAGTCGTTCGAGCAGGATCTGGACGTCGTGGTGGTCGGCACAGGCGGCCTCTCTCACCAGGTCCACGGAGAGCGAAGCGGCTTCAACAATACCGAATGGGACATAGAGTTCCTCGATCTGATCGTCCATGAGCCGCAGCGTCTTGCGGCGATGAAGCACGTCGACTACGTGCGGCTCGGCGGCGCCGAGAGCGTCGAGACGATCATGTGGCTGGCGATGCGCGGTGCGCTGGGGCCGAAGGTCCGCGAACTGCATCGCAACTACTACCTTGCGACGAGTACCGCGATGGCGGTGACGATCTACGAAGACGAGGTGGCGCAATGAATCCGCAACTGGTCGGCATCGAGGCATTGACGGGCACTTATCCGTTCGATATTCGCCAGAGCATGAAGGCGATGCGTCTGAACCGTTTCTTCTGGCAGATGCGCGAAGCGCAGGCTCGCACGCTCTGGCTGGAAAACCGCGCAGCCGCGTACGACGCTGCCGGTCTGACGGCAGAGGAACGCGCGCTCGTCGACAACACGGACTGGATTGGCCTGATTCGCTATGGCGTGTGCTTCTTCGTCCTCGAGAAATTTGCGCGGGTGGTGAAGATCACCAACCTGGGGATGTACGCGAGCATGCGAGGCGAAACGCTCGAAGCGTTCCTGAAGACGCGCAGGGTGCCCGAAGCGGTCTGACCGCGCTCGTTCCCTGTGCCGCATCCGTTTGGCGGCTCTTTTTATTTAGATACCGTTCGATACCAATAAGACCCCGGATTCGACAGAAATCCGGGGCGGGAAACTATTTTCTCCGGAGACACGCATGAAATCTGCAGACTCAGTCGACATCAAGGCGTTCATCGACGCACGAAAGATGTCGGCGTACCAGTGGCTCGTCCTCGTTCTATGTTTTCTGATCGTGATGATGGATGGGCTGGACACGGCCGTGATGGGCTTTGTGGCGCCTGTCATCATGCACGACTGGAACGTCAGCCGGGCAGCCTTCGGTCCTGTCATGAGCGCCGCCATGGTCGGACTGGCGATCGGCGCGCTGGCCGCCGGGCCGATCGCCGACCGCATCGGACGCAAGAAGGTGCTGATCGCTTCCGTGTTCTGCTTCGGCCTCTTCAGCCTGATCTGCGCCTATGCCGAGTCACCCATCCAGCTCGTCGCACTGCGCTTCCTGACGGGACTTGGATTGGGCGCCGCAATGCCGAACTCGACGACGCTTCTGTCCGAGTACGTCCCGTCGCGCAGCCGCTCCCTGCTGCTCACCATCATGTTCACCGGTTTCAATTTCGGCTCGGGCGCCGGCGGTTTCGTGGCGGCTTCGCTGATCCCGCACTTCGGCTGGCGCGCGGTGTTCATGTTCGGCGGCATCCTGCCGATCCTGAGCGTTCCGTTGCTGCTGTGGCTGTTGCCTGAGTCCGCGCGTCTGATGCTGGTGCGCAAGATGGCGGCCGAACGCATCGCGGCCACGCTGGGACGGGTATGCGGATACGCCTTTGGGCACGACACGCGATTCACCGCACCCGAGCCTGTGATCGCCGCGAAGGCGCCCGTGCGGATGCTGTTCGCGGACGGATACGCGCTCGGCACGCTGATGCTGTGGCTCACGTACTTCATGGGCCTTCTGATCATCTATCTGCTGACCGGCTGGCTGCCCACGCTGATCAAGGACGCGGGCTTGCCGGTCGAACGCGCCGCCGCGATTACCGGGATGTTCCAGCTGGGCGGGACGGTGGGAGCAGTTGCCGTCGGCTTTGCGATGGACCGGATGGATCGCAACTCGGTGATCGGTGCGGCGTATCTGCTTGGCGGCGTGTTCATCTTTGCGCTGGGCATGGGGACGCTCAAGTCGAACCTGCTTCCGGTTCTCGTCACGTGTGCCGGGTTCTTCATGAGCGGCGCGCAGACCGGACTCAATGCACTCGCGCCGACCTGTTATCCGACCCGCGCCCGTGCAACCGGTGTGAGCTGGATGCTCGGGTTCGGCCGGCTCGGCGGCATTCTGGGTTCGCTAGTCGGCGGCGCGTTGCTGTCGCTGGGCTTCAGTTTCGCGACGGTCTTCTCCGTGCTCGCCGTGCCTGCCGTCATCGCGGCCGTGGCCATCGTCATGAATCGGCTTGCGCTGCGCTTCATTACCAGTCCCGTGGCCGATGCCTGAGCGGCTCTGCAGCAGCAGTCTTATGGCAGGAGACGGGGACTGTCGGCGTCACGACGCCCGTCATATGACGCGTTTCAAGGAGAGCAGACATGAGTGGCAATTTCAGCGTGAGCGGAACTGAGCTCAACAAACCTACGGCGTCCAGCGTGTCGGACTGGCCGAGCCGCAACGCGGTGATCCGTGCGGGGGTGATCGGCGGGCTGGTCGGCGCCGTGATCATCTGGATTTACGAAGCCCTGATCTGGGTCGGGGCGCAGCATTTGATGCCGTTGGCGGGTATTCCGCGCAACGCGACGGGTCTGGTGTTCGGCAAGCAGGTGCAGGAGTCGATCGGTATCTGGGCTTATGTGGTCGGCACGGGCATTCACTTGGTGTTCGCGATTGCGTGGGGCGTTCTGTTTGCGACGATCTGGCCTTACTTTCGCCGACGCGGCTACGAAGCGACGTTTGTGGCGTTGTTTTACGCGGTGCTGGCGTGGATCGTGATGCATGTGGCGATCATGATCGCCTCCGACAATCACCCCAATTATTACGATCCGGCCGTGATCATCGGCGGCTTCATGTCCCACTTCTTCTTCACCGTTCCGCTCGCCTTGACGGTGAAGCGAATGCTGCAGCCTCGGGGGGAATAGTACGGAGAACGCGATGCGCGTTTCGCAACACGGATGAATAAAGAATTTTTTGGTCGTCGCGACGACCGTCAAGGATGGGAAGATGCTCCTTGCGCGTGACGTAATATCACGAGTGCGTCCAAGAATGCGCGCGAAGCTGTCAAGAACCCTCAGGAGGCGGTGGCACAGCTGAACTACGAAGTACCAGTTTCACAGGTAGGACGACGTGCGTAACTCGTTGCCCTGCTTCGAACGCGAGCGCCTGAAGTGCAGCAACGGCCGACCGGGCCTGCTTCTCGGTGTCTTGCCTGATGGTCGAAAGGGAATACGTCTCGCTCGCGGCGGCTGGCACATCGTCGAAACCAATGATGGAGACGTCTTCCGGCACTCGCAAACCCAAACCGCGCAACCGGTCCATCGCCCCAAGAGCAATCGCGTCGTTCGACGCAAAAATTGCTGTCGGCTTCCGTCTTCCGCTCATAAGACTATCTACTCCATGGCGGCCGGTTGCTGCATCGTGAGCGCCGGCGAAAACGACAGAAGTAAGCCCTGCTGCTTCCATCGCGGCGCGATAGGCGTCAGTCCGCTCCTTTGCTGAGATTTCGGATGTACCTGCGATGTGCGCGATACGACGATGTCCCAACCCAATCAGATGCTGCACAGCCTGCGTCACCCCTCCCTCGTCATCGATGTCGACCGTCGAGACATTCCGGAAGCGCACGCTTTTACCCAGGTAGACGCACGGAAGTTTCTTCGCCATCGGAAGAATTGATTTGGGCTCACGCGGCTTACTGATGAGAATAATGCCCGCCGCGCGCAGCCCCATCATACGGTCGATTTCACTCAGCGCGAGCTTGTCGTCAAGTGCACGCAACGAGACGATAGAGTCGAGTCCGACTCTTGCTAGCTCTCTGTCGATTGCCTGTGCAAGCTGAATGTGAAAGGGATTTTGCGGCTCGCCAATGATGAGGCCTACCGTCCTCGAATCGGCAGACACAAGATTTCGCGCAGCGAGGTTCGGGCGATAACCCAGTGCTTGCGCAACTTCCTGCACATGTGCGCGGGTCTGGGGCTTGACACCGGGGTCACCGCGAAGCGCACGTGAGACCTGAGCGCGTGACATGCCCGCTTCCCGCGCTACGTCTTCCAGAGTCGCAAACTTCCTTGCAACATCGCGCTTGTCCGATACCAATCTTCACCTCAATATTTAACAAATACTCGTGCTCAATATTCAACAAATACTCGTGGCCTCGAATGCAGCAGCGCCAGCAGTCGTTTGATTCTATCCGGCTTCGCCAAGAATCGAAAAAGTCTGTTGGGACGCGTCAGATTGACACGTGGCATATTTGAACTTAACCTTCGCCGTCGATGGGTAAACCCTCAGGTGCCCTGAAGACGCAGGGATACATGGTTCGAACGCTCGAGCCATTTTTATTTTGCCAAAATGGGAGCGTTCTCATTTGATCTCAGTAAAAACAGCCGCCGCCATGCCGTCAGTCTTCGCTGCCTCCACCCGTACTACTCCACGTTACCGCGCAACCTCGTCGCCGTAAGCAGCCAGCGCCCGGCTGGCCCTGTAGTCAAAGGGACGTAAGAAGCCTCGCGTCCGTCGCCAGCTCGTTGCCCGTTAGCACGCATGCCCACCATAGTACCGCCCGCCTATCAGGCAGGCTTCTGCACGCCCTCGCATTTTGCGAATTCACCCGTGACTGCCGACCATAGAGAGACCCACATGCAACGTCGAAGCGTACTGAAAGCCGGCCTCGCACTGATTGCCACCACCACTGCCGCAGCAATCTATCGTCCGGTGGGCGCGGCATCCCGCGTCCTTCTGGGCGGGACGAAGTGGCTTGCCAAAGAGACCCCTCCGCCCGTCCCGGTGGACATCAGCAAACGGGTGTTCTTCAAAGAACAGGAAGCCTCCCTCGTCGCTGCGATTTTTGACCGATTGATTCCCGCCGACGAAGTCAGCATCAGTGCGTCCGAAGCGGGCTGCGTGGGGTTTATCGACCATCAACTGGCTGGCGACTACGGTCGTGGCGAGTGGAAATACAAGCTGGGCCCATATCGAAACGGGACCGCATCGCAGGGTGACCAAAGCCCCCTCACTCCGGCCGAATGCTACCGCGAGGGCCTCGCAGAAATTGAGGCCGTTTGCGAGCGTCGTTTCGGAAAGCAGTTTGAGGCGCTCACGCATGCGCAACAGGATGCGTTCCTCGAAGAAATGGAGGCGGGCAAGCTGCAACTGGCGTCGGTGGACAGTGGCGTGCTCTTCAAGCAGTTCCTTGCAAACGTGCAGGAAGGCTTCCTTGCGGACCCCATCTACGGCGGCAACAAGGACATGGTGGGCTGGAAGATGATTGGCTTCCCCGGCGCGCGGTACGACTACCGCGACTACGCCGAGATGAAAGGCAAGAAACTGGACATTGAGCCGGTCAGCATCGCCGGCCGCATCTAACCCCGACTCAGAGAAACGTCTCCACAACAGGATATAGGGATTCTAATGAATTACACACGACCGAAGGCGGACGCGGTCATCGTCGGCCTTGGATGGACAGGCTCGCTGATGGCAGAAGAACTGACTCGAGCGGGCCTCAACGTCGTCGCCATTGAGCGCGGTGCATGGGAACAGACTCACACCAACTTTTCTCCGAACATTGCAGCAGACGAACTGCGTTACGGCGTGCGTCGCGAAGTGCTCAAGCCTCCGCGCGTCGAGACACTGACGTTCCGCAACAAGACGAGCGAAACCGCACTGCCCGGCCGCGACTGGAACATCTGGCAAATGGGCTATAGCGTTGGCGGTGCAGGCAAGCACTGGGCAGCCAACGCTTGGCGCTTCAATCCTTCCGACTTCGAAATGGCCACCCGCTGGAGGGAACGCTATCACAGCATGAAGCTCGCTGATGGCTTAATCGTGCAGGATTGGGGCGTCAGCTATAACGACCTGGAACCGCACTACGACCGCTGGGAAAAGATTGCCGGTATCGGCGGAAAGGCGGGCGTGCTCAATGGAAAGGTGAACGCGGGCGGAAATCCGTTCGAGGGTCCGCGCACGAGCGAGTACCCTACGCCCCCGCTCGTCCGCTCGCACTGGAACGACATGTTCCAGAAAACGACCGAGCGCATGGGATACCATCCGTTTCCCATTCCCGCTGGCACTATCGGCGCGCCGTACACCAACCCCCTCGGCATCAATCTCGCACCGTGCACGTACTGCGGATTCTGCGGCTTCTACGGTTGCGGCAACTGGTCGAAGTCATCGCCGAATGCCTGCGTGATTCCTGCGCTCACGATGCGCAAGAACTTCACGCTTTTGACCGAATGCACGGTACTGCGCGCGGAAAAGTCTAAAGATGGCAAGACCGCGACTGGTGTCACTTTCCTCGATTCCGACGGCAATACCGGTTTCCAGCCTGCCGACATCGTGGTGTTCTCTGCGTACCAACTCGACAACGTTCGTCTGCTTCTCCTGTCGCAAATGGGCACGCCGTATGACCCGGCAACGCGCACCGGTGTTGTGGGCCGTGCATACAACTATCAGACCATGTCATATGGCTTCCTGTATTTCGAGAACGAGCAGATGAACCCGTTCATCTCCACTGGCGCGCTCTCGACGCAGATTGACGACTTCAACGGCGACAACTTCGACCACACTGGCCTCGGCTTTCTCGGTGGCGCCGGCATCCAGGCACTGTCGGACCAGGGAACACCGATTGGCATGACCGACCGTGTCCCGCCCGGTACGAAACTGTGGGGCTCGGAGTGGAAGCGCGCATTCCAGAAGAGCTACCAGAACTACGGGAAGATTCAGGGCCAAGGTACGTCGTACGCCCACGTCGATTCGTATCTGTCGCTCGACCCGACCTACAAGGATGGAAACGGTCAACCACTTCTGCGCATGACCTTCGACTACAACGAGAACGACCGGCGCATGGCGCGCTTTGTTCGCGACCGCATCAACGATATCTGTCGCGAATCGGGCGCAAAGTCATGGGAAGCGGTCGCGTTCCCTGACCAGCCGAATTCCCCGTTCCGTGGCTATGACAGCTCGCACACCATTGGTGGAGCAGTCATGGGTCTTGACCCGGCGAGTTCGGTGCTCAACCGGTTCCAGCAGCATTGGGACGTGCATAACCTGTTTGTGTGCGGAGCGTCCTCGTATCCGAACAACGGAGGCTACAACCCCACCGGCACGCTCTCCGCGCTCACCCTCTGGACCGCCAAAGCGATTATCAACGACTACGTGCGCCAGCCCGGCTCGCTGATTCGCTAAGGACATGCCCATGAACAACACCATCAAAAAACTGGGGCTGTCGCTCGTCGGAATTGGCGTCGCGGCGGCTGTCGCGTATGCCGCTGGCGTGACCTATGACCTCCACAAGACCTACACGATGCCGGGCGCAGCGGATAGCGAGGTCGCGCCAACGCAAGCCGAAATCCAGCGCGGTCTGTACGTTGCTCGCGCTGCCGACTGCGCGGCGTGTCATACCGCGCAAGGGGGCAAGCCATTCGCAGGCGGCTACGCAATCGGAACACCATTCGGGAAAATCGATTCGTCCAACATCACGCCGGACAAGAACACTGGCATCGGTAGCTGGACCCTCGCTCAGTTCGACCGCGCCGTTCGTCACGGCAAGGGAACGCACGGCTATTTGTATCCGGCGATGCCCTATACGGCCTATTCGCGAATGACCGATGAGGACGTTCGCGACCTGTGGGCGTACATGCGTACCGTCGCCCCGGTGAACAACCGCGTCATCGAAGACCGCCTGCCGTTCCCGTTCAATCAGCGTTGGCTCATGGGAGGCTGGAATCTCCTGTTCTTCAAGCCCGAGGTATTCAAGCCGGACCCAACGAAGAGCGCTGACTACAACCGTGGCGCGTACCTTATCGAAGGCCCCGGTCACTGCGCCGCCTGCCATACGGTCAAAAACTTCCTCGGCGGTGATAGCGACCTCTTCCTGCAAGGTAGTGGTCTCGGCAGCTGGTACGCCCCGGACCTCACGCCAAACCCGCACGCGGGCATCGGAAACTGGAGCGAGGCAGACATTGCGGCCTATCTCAAGTCGGGTTCGAACGATAAGGCTGTTTCGACTGGTCCGATGACTGAGGCTGTCGAAAACTCGACTCAATACCTGACGGACGCCGACCTGCATGCAATCGCGGTCTACCTCAAGGGTCAAACGCCGAGCGCAACGACCGCACCCGCCCCGGTTTCAGCTGACGATTCCGAAATGAATCTCGGCAAGCGTGTCTACGAAAGCCAGTGCATTGCGTGCCACGTGTCGAATGGCAATGGCGTGCGCAAGATGATTCCTCCGTTTGCGGGCAGTCCCATCGTCAAGGCGTCTGACCCGGCAACGCTGCTTCACATGGTCCTCCTCGGCAGCGACGGACCGCAGACCGAGACGAATCCAACGGGGGCAGGCATGCCGCGCTTCGACTGGAAGCTCTCGGACGAGGAAGTCGCCGCTGTGCTCACTTATGTCCGCAACTCGTGGGGAAATGCCGCACCACGAGTTACCACGTCCGCTGCAGAGCAGGCGCGCGCCAAACTGGGCGCACAAGCCTGGATTGGCCACTAAGTAGCCATAGCGCATCCGCACATAGTTCCGCGCGGATGCGCCTTCAGTAGCATTCGCTCGCTACCTTCCGCGCGGCGTACCCGCGCCACTATTTTCCACCCAGCATCCTCGAACCGAGCATCCAGAACATCTCCATATAAGAGGAGCACCAGAAAAGCTTCTGTCTGAAATCCGCGGCCGGACCCGGCACCTGATTAACCGACAAGAAAGTATCCAGTAGGGCGACACGGCACCCCACGGCACAAAACATGCACGAAGTCGCCAGATCGTTACACACGATGACCATGCGCGAGACCAGTTCCGCGTGCGATGCCAGGCGTTCGCAAATGTGAGCCAAATAATCGCCTATGTGGTTCTGTTCGTTCAGCGCCGGCGTGACAATGAACAGCCTCGCCGCCTCATCGCTTGCGCGGGGCGTCCTCGAACCCCAGCCCATCCGATATGAAGTCTCCCGCCCTAGTCGAACCATTCACGTGAAATTCATCACGGTCCTCAGCCACAGAACAATGAGCGGCACATCAGGCGAGAGAGTATTCATATGTGGCAATAGCTTCAGCAAAGACCCATCGCGCGCATCGCTTTGACGCACGATGACGTGTCGTGGACGGAAACGACTTTCCTGGAGAGCGCCGCGTCTCCGGACAGAAATTCGCTGAGCTGCTTGTCGAAGCTATACGAGAACTTGACCAAGTGGACGGTGTTCCAGAAGGTCTCCTTGGGCAGCTTGCCCGTCATCGATGAACGAATGAAGCGCTTGATCAAGCGTATCGCTCTCAAGCCGAACGAAACCTCCACCTTCAAGATCAACGAACACTCGACGAGCAGCGGATACATCCGCTTGTCATACGCACCTTCGACGAACCAGCTGTCCTTCTCGATGATCTTTTCGATGGCCGCCGCCATCGACTCATCCGGGTTTTTCACAAACTCCGCCCCACTCAGGTCCCAATAGATGTCGTCGAATTCGTACGTGGCAACATTGAACTTGCGCGCCAATTCCCCGGAGATCGTCGATTTCCCTGCTCCCGACGGGCCTACGATGCAAACCTTCATGTTCCAGTCTCAGTTCACGTCGCCCAGATAGATCGACGTGCTCGCGGTGAATTGCTTCTCTGCAATCAGGCTGAGCAGGGCGGCGGGAAACAGCGGTGCGTTCTTCACGTCTTCCAGCTTGACCCACTGCGCCCCAACCTGGTCCCGGTCCGCATTGATCTCCAGGTTATGGAGGTTCGTGCCTTCGTCCGCCAGGGATGCAAGGAACATCAGTTCAATCTGGTGCGTATCACCATCGAATTCCGCGAACTCGTGATTTGCGCCGATATATTCCCGAATGAATACCAGCTTGCCGGGCTCAATCCGGAATGTGGTCTCCTCAAGACATTCCCGGACCAGCGTCTCCGACAGCTTCTCGCCGAACAGCTGGCCGCCGCCCGGCAGCGTGTACCACTCATCCGAATCCGACTTGTAGCGAATCAACAGGAGATGATCTTGGTGGATGATAATGGCCTTGGCGGACACACGAATATTCAGCTCACTTTTTTGATTCACGAACAACGCTCCTGTAAAAAGGGGCTTTTGAATAAGGCACATAACGCACCGGGACGCCACTCAGCTCCAGCGCGCGCGGCGCGGTGAAAGCCGTGCCACCAGGCCTGCTGAAATTTCTGACTGAACAATCCCGCGTCCCCGCGTTCCTCAAGCCCGATCGATGAAACATGCGGCGGGGACATGATCATGACCACGAGGTCAGGGGCAACGCGTTCACCCGCGTAGAACGCTCGCTGGATTTCATGGAAGCTCGCCTCGAAGAACTCCAAGGTACTGTGTGAATCGCGCCACTGGCGCGAGCGCTCCGTCTGCCCAACGCGGAACGATGTTCATCAAGGCAGCTTCGCTCAGCACGCACTCGATCCGTTTTGCCTGTGCCTTCGATGCTTCCAGCACCGGTTCGATAAACATCAGATAGTGATGGATCGCACGGCCGTCCACCAGCCTCGCCGATGCAAGGTGGATTGCCGTGGGCTCGCCAAACAGCGCGCTCTTGTCGACGTGATCAGCAACGCATCCCATTCAAGCCTCCGAATGCTCGCGCATGAAGTGTTTCAGCATGGGCAAGAAGAAATCATGTCCACCGATCAGCGCGAATTCTGTGTCAAAAAAGGGGAGGCCACTGAAAGCTGAATTCAATGGGTTCGCCACCGGAACTTGGATGGGTCTCGAAATGCGTCCAGTATTCCGCCTCTTTTGAATTTTGAGTGGGTAGGTTTGGCGGGTCAAGGACGGGCGTAAGCCCGGCGTAGCGAATCCTTGAGGC
>NZ_JBYSWU010000043.1:0-71888 GCF_058781505.1 Paraburkholderia sp. FW306-2-2C-D06C
GGATTGGGGGATTGGGGGGTTGGGGGACGACGCACGACAAATCCGCTTCTTCCGGCACGGCGCACGCCGCGGCTGCCGTCGAGGCAACGGTCCATCTGCTCTACCGTGCGCCGCTCTGGCTGCCGAACCGGCATATGCAGACCATCGTCCCGTCGCTGTTCGCTCGCCGTCCGGCGGTCGCGTTCCGGCGCGAGCGCTGGGACACGCCGGACGGCGACTTCATCGATCTCGATTGGGTGGTGCATGACGATCCGTCCGCCGGTCTGTCAAGCGCTTCCGTTCCTCGGCTAGCTCCTGCCGACGAGGCCCCGCTGTTCGTGCTGTTTCATGGGCTCGAAGGCAGTTCGGCATCGCACTATGCGATGTCGCTGATGGCCGGGGCGCGCGAGTGTGGCTGGCATGGCGTGGTGCCGCACTTTCGCAGTTGCAGCGGAGCGTTGAATTTGCTGCCGCGTTTTTACCATCTCGCCGACAGCAACGAAGTGGACTGGGTGCTGCGGCGGCTGCGTGCTGCGCATCGCGGGCCGATCGTGGCCGCTGGCGTGTCGCTCGGCGGCAATGTGCTGCTGCGCTGGCTCGGCGAGCGGGGCGAGGACGCGTCGTCGGTGATTTCGGCCGCCGCCGCGATTTCGACGCCGATCGACGTGCATGCCGGCGGACGCGCGCTGTCGCAGGGATTCGGCATGGTCTATACGCGCAGCTTCCTGAAGACGCTCAAGCAGAAAGCCGAACAGAAGCTCGTCCAGTTTCCGGGTCTGTTCGACCGTGACGCGATGCGCGCGAGCCGCACGATGTATGAGTTCGACAACGTGGTGACGGCGCCGCTGCACGGCTTTCGCGATACCGACGACTACTGGAGCCGCGCGACCACGTGGCCGTTGCTGCCGCACATTGCCGTACCGACGCTAGTGCTGAACGCGCGCAACGACCCGTTCCTGCCGGGCGAGGCGTTGCCATCGCGGCATGACGTGTCGGCGGCCGTGGAACTCGATCAACCTAGGCACGGCGGCCACGCCGGCTTTATGACCGGACCGTTCCCGGGCCGCATCGACTGGTTGTCGCGGCGCGTATTCGGCTACCTGGAGCGGTACCTCGATCATGGATGACATCGTCAAGCAGGCCTTGGCCAAATGGCCGAATGTGCCGAGTTGCACGGGCTGGCTGTTGCTCGACCGGCGCGGCAACTGGCGCATGAGGGATGAGGCTGCGCAGGCTAGCGGCGCTGCCGGCACGCCGATCCGGCATACGGCGCTGCTGGCGTTCATCAATCGGAATTACGAGGCGGATGAAAGCGGGCAGTGGTTCTTTCAGAACGGGCCGCAGCGGGTTTATGTCGAATTGGGTTATACGCCGTGGGTGGTGAGGTTGTCCGCCGATGCTGGCGGAGCGCTTTCCTTGACTGATCAGGCTGGCGGTGTCTTCGAGCCTTCGGCAGTGTATGTCGACGATGAAGGCGGGCTTCTGTTTGTCGATCGCTCGGCGCCGCAGAGAGTGGCTGTTTTGCATGATCATGATCTGGAAGTTTTTTCTGATCATGCACAGTTGGCTGACGACGCCGTCAGTGGAGAGTTTTTCTGGCGAGACGGGGTTGTTTTGCCGCTGCAGGCTGTGCGGCGGGCGGATGTTGCCGGACGGTTTGGATTTGTTGTCAGCCCGGCAACGAGGGCTTAGATTTTTGCCTTTGGCTGCGGCATGGTCTGGTGTTCAGGGACCTCGGGACGCGCGGCGCGCGGGACCACCTGCGGCGTAGACACAACAACCCGCGCCACCGGCAAAAGTAAAAACCCCCGCTTAACTCTTCTCATCGAGCCGCTCCTCCCGATAGCGGCTCTCCATCTCATGTAACCGCGCATCGACGGTGGCGAGATCGTAGTATCCAATGGCCTTCATATCCCGTGCCTCCTTCAGTTGCCGGATGGCAGAAAGCCAGACTCCCTCGAGAGCGAACTTTTCAGCCAACGCGCGATGCTGCGCCAGCGCATCCCCCTTCCCGGCACTCGCCTGCGCGAGATACAACCACCACGCCGGCTGCTCCGGATCAGCTCGCGTTTCCTTCAACGCCAACGCCTGCGCATCGGCAAACCGCCGCATCGTCAGCAAGGTTCGAATATGTATGTCGATCGCCGCATTCGACTGCGGCCAGCGCTTCTGCGCAAGCGCGGCAAGACGAGTGGCCTCGTCATCACGCCCGGCGCGGCGCGCAATATCGGCAGCCAGCACATCCAGACTCGGCGAACTGCGCGCCGCCTCGCCTTCACTGCGCTCGCCGGCGACAAAAACCGCACGCGAAGTAGCCAGCGACGCCGCTGCGTCGTCATAACGCTCGAGCAGCATCTGCCCATACGCTATGCCGTACCAGTTCGCGGCAACGTTCAGCGCCGTACGGTCCTCGATCTCGGAGCGCAGCCGCGAAATCTCATCGGCGTATTCACTACGCGAGCGATCCTGCAGCAAGCGTGCCCTCGCCCGCACGAAACCATATTCGGACGCCTGGTGCGGTTGCCGGTACGGCGCGCGACGCGCACGGTCCGCCATGTCGGCGATCCGCTCACCCGTCAGAGGATGCGTGCGCGCGTACGCCGGCACGCCCGTGTCGCTCATCGAAGCACGATCGAGCCGGTCGAAAAACGTCGTCATCGCGTACGGGTCGTAGCCGGCGCCGGTCAGCAACAGAAAACCGACGCGATCCGCCTCGTGCTCGGCGGAACGCGAAAAGCGCAACTGATTGTCGACCGCATACGCCTGGCCGCCGATCGCAATCGCACTGCCAAGGTCGCCGCTATGCGCGAGGACGCCCGCCAGCACGCCGAACAACACGCCGGCGAGCGCCGCATAACCGCTGCGCTCGCCGGTCGTGATCATCCGCGAAATGTGCCGCTGCAAGACGTGCCCCATCTCGTGCCCGAGCACGGCCGCGAGTTCCGACTCGGTCTGCGTCGTCACGATCAAACCGGTGTTCACGCCGATGAAGCCACCCGGCATCGAGAACGCGTTGATCTGCGCGTCGCGAACCGCGAATAGCTCGAAGTCCGGCCGATAGCCGCCGATGTATTGCGCGCTCGCCGCCGCGGCAAGTTTCGCAGCGACCGAGTTCAGGTAGTCGCGCACCAGCCAGTCATCGAGATAGTCAGGGTCGCGGCGCAACTCGCGCATCACGCGCTCGCCGAGCTTGCGCTCGGCTTGCGGCGTCAGCGAACCGGTGCCGCCATTGCCGAGATCGGGCAGTTGCTGCGTGACGATCGGCGCGCGCCAGCCGTTGTTCGCGCCGGCGCCCCGAAGGAAGTCCCCTTGGGGGACGTTACCCGAGAGGCGGCTCTGCGCGCCACCGTAGACGCCGAACACGCCCTGCGCGATCGCCGGCGGCACGACGGGCTCGGCATAAGCATTCAGCGGGCCGATTTCCATCGGCGGTTCTTCAGTCTGCGTGTTGGGGCCGACGGCCGAAGCGCTGCGGGATTGCGCGAACGCGCCCGGCTGCGCGAAGAGCGCGACGGACAGCAACGCAGCAAGAAACCGTTTCGGACGCATCGCGAGATCGGTAGAACGGAGTCGAAAGGCGACGCTCGCCACTCGGACTAAGATAGCGGGCATACGGCAATTGTAGTCAGTCACCGCGGCGATATGAGCCATTCCGGCGCGAGGCTCATGACCAGGCTCGTGAAGTGCGACCTGCCGACGCGCTCAAATCCGCATCGGCGCCAGCTGCCGGCCGGCGTCGTCACGCTGCTATGATAGGCGCCCTCTGAAGGAGCCCAACCATGCCTGAACTCACCCATTTCGACGCCGCCGGCCAGGCGCATATGGTGGACGTCGGCGGCAAGCAGGAGACCAGGCGCATCGCTGTCGCGCGCGGCTCGATCCGCATGCTGCCGGACACGTTCGCGCTGATCCGCGACGGCAACGCCAAGAAGGGCGACGTGATCGGCATCGCGCGCATCGCCGCGATCCAGGGCGCAAAGCGCACCGCCGACCTGATTCCGCTATGTCATCCGCTCGCGCTGACGCGCGTCAAGGTGGACTTCGAACTCGATGAAACGCTGCCCGGCGTGCATTGCACGGTTCAGGCGGAGACGCTCGGACGCACCGGCGTGGAGATGGAAGCGCTAACCGCCGTGCAGGTCGGGCTGCTGACGGTCTACGACATGTGCAAGGCGGTGGATCGCGGGATGACGATCACCGACGTCAAGGTGCTGGAGAAGCACGGCGGGAAATCGGGGGATTGGGTGGCGGCGGGTTAAAGACCGACAGGGCGACGTCGCCGCACACTATCCGTTGTGACGACGGGGCCAAGATCCGCTTCGCAAGCTAATCGTTAAAGACGCGTTCCGAAATCCAGAGACAAAACGCGTACAAAGTCTGGATGCACCATCTGACCTTCGATGATGCCGCGCGCGCAAATCGTCCGCGGCCGCTTGCGCCAGTCCTTCAGCGCCCTTCCTGGCAGCGTCTTGTGCGTCAGTCGTCAATCGGCATTCCGGCCACCAGCGCGATACCGTTCGCTGCCTGTTGACCGACCGCTTCGGCGACGTCCGTAATGGTGCGAAAGCCCGTAAAGAGCCAATACATCCAGGTGTCTTCCTCAACCTGGAAACTCTTGTCGCCCACCTGAACGACGGCACTGAGATGGTCCGCCCCATCCATATACCCGAAAAGGATTCGAGCCGTTTCGGACCGACTTCTTACCCCGGTAATGCGAATGGTTACCGGCACTCCGTCCCCGTTCTGATTGACTTTCAGTCCGAGGTGCGCCGCTCTCTCGTAGAACGCATGCATCATCGTGACGCGTATCCATGGCGTCACCAGATAGCCGTTTGCGTCAAACTTCGGGGGCTGGATGCCGTTGGCAATCGCATGTTTTGTCTCGACGCTCGCAGCGAGTTGGGCGTCAATTTGAGGAACAGTGGTCATGCAGCCAGCAAGGAGCGCGCATGCGAGTCCTAACGTCCAGGCCAGAAGTTTGCTTCTCATGCGTCACCTTTGTGGTGAGTAGTCTGTGTCAATCTATATTTACGACCGATGGCCTGTTTTTCTTTAGGCTCAGGGTGAACATCACGCTGTCCAGATTCATCAACGAAATTGGGCAAGATCGAACCGGGTGCGTTCCGGACGTCTTTGATTTATATGACCGTCACCTCAGGCTACGAACGGTACCCCGGCATGTGCAAGGCGGTGGATCGCGGGATGACGATTAACGACGTCAAGGTGCTGGAGAAGCACGGCGGGAAGTCGGGGGATTGGGTGGTGGCCTGATACGGCCACCATCGGCGCCCCGCTCCAGCGCTGAAGCTCACGGACGACAGCGCGGCATCACTCCTCTTCGCTGTCGTCGTCCTGATTGACATCGCTCGGCGGCATGCCGTACCGCTTCATCAATGCTGCCTTGAAGCCGGTCAGCGTCTTCTGCTCGTCGCACAGTTCATACAGATAGCTGAGCTGCGACGGCCAATCCTTCAATTCCTCGGCAAAAATCTTCAGGCGTTCGACCGTGTCGAATGCCGCCGCCGTATCGCCGCTCAATGCCTGCAGCACCGCGTAACGGCGCAGCACGGTTTCGCCCGGCAACAGCGCCATCGCCTGCTTGTGCATCGCGAGCTTGTGTTGCAGGTCCATTGAATTCATCGGCAGCAGCGTCGCGAGGCCATACTCGCCCCACGCCTGGAACAGGAATGACGGGTCCGCGCGGTACTGTTCGGCGGGACGCGAGCCGTAATACAGCACCTCGGCGCGGGCATAGTCGCGATACACCGGATACAACGCCGCCAGCCCGCCGAACACCACCACCGCGAACGTACCGAACGCCAGGCGGCCGGGCACGAGGCGCAGCGGACGCGTCTCCAGCAAACCGAACACGAACATTGCCGGCAGCAGAAAGAACATGTACTGCTGCGGATACTCGACCAGCGCATGCATGACCAGCACGCCGATCAGCGCAATGCCGAACACGCGCGCGGAGGTGTGCGGCACACGCACCACGCGCACCAGCCAGGCGACCAGGCCGAACAGCACGATCGCGAGGCCGATCAAGCCGGTTTTCGCGAGCAGATCGATGAAGATGTCATGCGAGTTATTGGCGATCTCGACACCGCCGAGCGTCTTCGCATACTCGTACTGGTAGTTTGGAAATTCGCCCCAGCCGACACCCAGCAACGGATGCGTCTTGAACATCGTCCAGCCGTACTTCCACAGCGCGAGGCGTGGCGCGATCTGGCCGGCGTCCTTGAAACGATCGGCAGCCGACTGCCCGAGCTCGAGGTGGTAGTGCACGTTGGCCCAGCGGATCAACGCGTTGATGACAAAGAACAGCACCGCCAGCGCGATCGGGATCAGCCATTCGCGGTTGCTGCGGCGTAGAAGCGGCTCATTGCGCGTCTGCGCAAACGCCATCCAGAAACCCGCCACCACGATCACCCCCATCTGCAGCCAGGGACCACGCGACACGGTCAGCGCGAGGCCGACCGCGAAGATCGTCGACACCAGCAGCCAGACGCCGATAGCAAGTTGCCGCGTCTGCGCGAGAAACAGCGTGCCCGCCATGGCGAATGCAATATAAGTGGCGAGGTGATTCGCCTGCGCCATATTGCCGAACGGCCGGCGCTCGACGGTCACGTTATAGGCGACGACGAGCGGCGACACCTTCGCTTCGAGGTGAAACAACTGGATGACCTGGCAGAACACCGCGTAAAGGCAGCCGATGATCAACGCCCAGGCCGCCCAGCGCAACGCGGTTTCGGTAAGTTTTGCGCGTGTGAAGCCATAGCCGGCATGCGCGGCCACGAAAGCCGCGAGCAGATAGCCGCCGCCGAGCCAGTTCATCGACGGCTGCCTGACCGGCAGCAACACCGACTGCGCGACCAGCACCAGTCCGAAAAACAGCGGCACCAGCGCGACGACCGGCGATGCGAACGAAATACGCGGCTTGGCGCTCCACACCAGCAGCACGACGCCCGCGCCGGTCAGCAGGTACAGCGCGAGCGCCGTGAATTCAGCGTAGAACGTCGGAATCGGATATGTGTGGTTGACGACTGCATAAGGCAGCACCAACGCGAGAGCCAACAGAATGAGAGACAGGTAGCGCGCGAATGGGGTGGGCATTGAGTAACCGGAGGCGTCAGCAACCGGCGCACTATACAAAAAAATTCTTCTGCTGTGCGCCGGGCGCGCCGAAATATCCTGAGAATCAGCCTTTTACGTTCGACTACCTCTCACACAGCGGCTCATGCGCGGCACTCCGGTGGTGCAAGATTCGACGGCAACGTCGGCGCATCGGCCGGCGCGGGACCGGCACCCGGCGCAGGCAACGAAGACGCCGTCTTGCCGCCGGCAAAACATTCCCAAGTGACCGCGCCAGGCTGCACCGAACTCTTGCTCAACGCGATCCGCGCGGTGGGCGCGTCCACGTTGTCGGGCACCGAAGGCACCAGCGTGAGCGTGTTCGAACCGGCCTGCGCCACGCGCGTCGTGAAGGCGACGGTGATCTGGCCGGTGTCGTCGTCGACGCGAATCGATTCGACGTTGCGGGTGGCCGGCGGCGACGCATAACCGCCGCCGAACGCATTGCCGCTGGCGGCGTTCTCGGACACCGCGAGACGCGCGGACGCAGCCAGCGACAAGCCTTCGCCAACGCGGCTGCGAGCCAGATAGTCCTGATACGCCGGAATCGCGTAAGCAGCGATTACGCCGACAATCGCCAGCACGATCATCAATTCGATCAGCGTAAAGCCGAAGCCGACACTGCGGCAGGCGCGTGCGATTCGCGCAGGCCACTGCGCTCGCCGGGAGCTTGAGCGCGGGGAACGCGTGGAGTGTGGATAAGGGGAATACGGCAAAGTAACGATCATCGGCAGGCTCCTGAAACGAAAAACGCCTGCCCCGCGAATCGGGGACAGGCGTTTCCATCGTAGCCAGCAGCGCTTGCTCTACACAGTCAGCCGGATGGCTAACGTTGCGCTATCACCGCGATGTTCCGCCAAGGTTCAGGCCGCCGCGCGTTTGGCGTTGCGGCGCTTGAGCAAATAGCCCAGCACCACGACGAACACCGCACCCGCGATGCTCGTACCGTATTCGGCCACCGGCGTATCGAGGATCGGCCAACGGTCGCCGGCCGGGTCGTTGATGATCAATCCACCCGCAATCCAGCCGAGCAACGCGGCGCCGAGCGTGACGACGATCGGAAAGCGGTCGAGCAGCTTCAGCACCAGCTGGCTGCCCCACACGATCAGCGGAATGCTGACCACCAGCCCGAAAATCACCAGCGCGAGACGATGTCCTGGATCCGCTGCCTCGGCCGCGCCGGCAATCGCGATCACGTTGTCGAGGCTCATCACCGCGTCCGCAATGATGATGGTCTTGATCGCCGACATCAGCTTGTCGGCCGGCTTGATATTCTCATGAACATCGTGCGCGGGCGCCAGCAGGCGCACGCCGATCCACAGCAGCAGCAGACCGCCGGTAAATTTGAGCAGCGGCACGTCGAGCAGCGCGACCGCGAACGCGATCAGCACGACCCGCAGCAGGATGGCGCCGGCCGTGCCCCACAACACGCCTTTCGTACGCTGCGCGGGCGGCAGCTTGCGGCAGGCCAGCGCGATCACGACGGCATTGTCGCCCCCGAGCAGGATGTCGATGACGATGATCTGGATGACTGTGCCCCAATGGAGCGTGGAGAAGAACTCGAACATGAGTGGAAGAATAAGAGGAGGTCGAACGCGCGGCCAACAAAAAAGCGGAGGAGTCGAAAACTCCCCCGCTTTTTAAGACCGCACGCTTACGAAAGGGTTTCGTAAGCGTATCAAAAACGCGCCGCTACAGCACGCGAATTTCGATTTACAGCATCGCCTTCAGAAGACGCGCCATTTCCGACGGGTTCTTCGTGACCTTGATGCCGCAGGCGTCCATGATTTCCAGCTTCGCTTCGGCCGTATCGGCACCGCCCGAGATCAGCGCGCCGGCGTGGCCCATGCGCTTGCCCGGAGGCGCCGTCACACCGGCGATAAAGCCAACCACCGGCTTCTTCATGTTGTCCTTGATCCAGTACGCAGCGTTCGCTTCGTCCGGACCGCCGATCTCGCCGATCATGATGACGGCGTCCGTGTCCGGATCGTCGTTGAACATCTGCATCACGTCGATGTGCTTCAGACCGTTGATCGGGTCGCCGCCGATACCGACTGCCGACGATTGGCCGAGGCCGATCGCCGTCAATTGACCGACCGCTTCATACGTCAGCGTGCCCGAACGCGACACGACGCCGATGCGGCCCTTGCGGTGGATGTGACCCGGCATGATGCCGATCTTCAGTTCGTCCGGCGTGATCGTGCCCGGGCAGTTCGGTCCGAGCAGCAGCGTCTTGCGGTTTTCGCGACGCATACGGTCCTTGATCTCGATCATGTCGCGCACGGGGATGCCTTCCGTGATACAGATCGCCAGATCCAGATCGGCTTCGACCGCTTCCCAGATCGCGGCAGCAGCGCCTGCCGGCGGCACGTAGATCACCGACACGGTCGCGCCCGTTTCAGCCTTGGCTTCAGCGACGCTCGCGTAGATAGGAATGCCTTCGAAGTCTTCGCCGGCGCGCTTCGGGTTCACGCCCGCAACGTAGGCTTCACGGCCGTTTGCATATTCACGGCAAGCACGCGTGTGGAACTGACCGGTCTTGCCGGTGATGCCCTGCGTGATGACCTTGGTGTCTTTGTTAATCAGAATCGACATGTATTGACCTCTGTTCGTTTGGCGTCGCGCGATTGCGCCACACGGCGAAACGTTCTCCGCCCGCGTCGCTCACGCGCCGCCATTCGTAATCCTGGGTTCCTGGTAAACGCGCTCTTTACTTGCCTTGAGCGGCCGCGACGACCTTCTGAGCAGCTTCTTCCATGCTGTCCGCCGAGATGATCGGCAGGCCGGATTCAGCGAGCATCTTCTTGCCGAGGTCTTCGTTCGTGCCCTTCATGCGCACGACGAGCGGCACCTGCAGATGAACCGCCTTCGACGCGGCGATCACGCCTTCCGCGATCACGTCGCAGCGCATGATGCCGCCGAAGATGTTGACCAGGATCGCCGTCAGGTTCGGGTTCTTCAGCATCAGCTTGAACGCTTCGGTGACCTTCTCGGTCGTGGCGCCACCGCCCACGTCGAGGAAGTTCGCCGGTTCGCCGCCGAACAGCTTGATGGTGTCCATCGTCGCCATGGCGAGGCCAGCGCCGTTCACGAGGCAGCCGATGTTGCCGTCGAGCGAGATGTAGGCGAGGTCGAACTTCGATGCTTCAACTTCAGCCGGATCTTCTTCGTCCAGATCGCGGTACGCGACGATTTCCGGGTGACGGAACAGTGCGTTCGAATCGAAGTTGAATTTGGCGTCCAGCGCGATGACCTTGCCGTCGCCGGTCAGGATCAGCGGGTTGATTTCCGCGAGCGATGCGTCGGTTTCCCAGAATGCCTTGTACAGACCTTGCAGGATCGCGCGCGCTTGCGGGATCGATGCGTCGGGCACGCCGATTTTCTTCGCGAGGTCGTCAGCTTCAGCGTCCTTCAGGCCGGTCGACGGGTCGACAGCAACCTTGTGGATCAGCTCGGGCGTCTTTTCCGCGACTTCTTCGACGTCCATGCCGCCTTCGCTCGATGCCATCACGACGATCTTCTGCGACACGCGATCGATCACGAGGCCGACATACAGTTCCTTCTTGATGTCAGCGCCTTCTTCGATCAGCAGGCGATTCACCTTCTGGCCTTCCGGACCGGTCTGGTGCGTGACGAGCTGCATGCCGAGGATCTGGTTCGAGTATTCGCGAACCTGTTCCAGCGACTTGGCGACCTTCACGCCGCCGCCCTTGCCACGGCCACCCGCGTGGATCTGAGCCTTCACAACCCATACCGGGCCGCCGAGCTCTTCCGCGGCCTTGACCGCATCATCCACCGAGAAGACCGGCTTGCCGCGCGGTACCGCGACGCCGAATTTCCGCAGGATTTCCTTACCCTGGTACTCGTGAATCTTCATGCGTGATTCCCTTCAGTCTGAGAGTTGGATTGAACTTCGTTTCCGCTGCCGTCGTTCATGCCGGACGCGCCGCTGCCGTTGCCAGTCAGACGGGACGCTCCGTCGTCCGAGCCGGCCGCGCGATCCGCTGAACGCGGCGCGTGGCCATACCAGCGCGGATAAAACTGTTGCACCGCCTCGCCGTCGAAACGCAGCGCGTGGCAGCGTCCCAGCTGGAATGGCAGTTTGTCGTTGGAATGCTCGCCAGCGCCGTTTGTGCTGTCTGCGCTTGTGGCCTGCCCGGTCCCTGAACTCGCCGCTGCGCGTGGCGTGCCTTCGCCAGGCGCGCCGTCATCGGTGTTCCATACATCGCCGGCGAACGCCTGAATCGCGGCAGTCGGCAAAAGCGCGCACAACTCGGTGAGATGCGTGCAGCCAGCCGTGCCGGCCAGCAAACGGGCGGCATCGCGACGGAAGTTCTGGAACAGATTGAGCCCGATAAGGGCACGGTAGGCGGGATTACTGGCTTGGCACAAACCTGGATAGGGCACCCAGTCGGACGACGCTTCTGCGTCGACGACATTGAGCTTGCGATCGATGGTGATGCGAAGCCAGAGTTCATGGATCGGCTGACCCTTGGGCCGGACGCCCGACGCAAGCACCACATCGCGCGGTTTTTCGTCGGTCAAGCACGCCTCCACATCCCACAGGCCATCGGCTCGCTCATAGGCTTCCGCTCTGATTGCGCGACGATGGCGCAACTGACGGGAGACTGGTGGAGAGAGCGGCATGCGGAAAGGAAAGGCCGGATTGGAAAACCAGCGAATTTTAGCATACTGGGTATTTGAGACAGGTCGGAATGCGCTGGGCCGCTGGCGGGCGCGCTCGAGCACGAGGGACCTTATCTCGAAGGGGGGCTGGCGATAAGGCGAAGCGTGGGTTTGCTTCGCGCGGCGCGCGCCAGGTTGACGGCAAACGGCAAGGCGCACCGCGGCCGGCATGTCATTCGAAGCGCTGACCGGACTACGCAGCGAGTCGCCGCTTCACTCTTCGTCGATACCTTTGAGGATTTTGCCGATCGTGGCGCCCGAGAAACCGCGCGACGCCAGAAAGCGCGCCTGCCTGGCACGCTCGGCGGGGGTTTCGGGAAGCTGACCGAACTTCTTTCGCCAGACGGCTTGAGCGCGCGCCAGTTCGGTTTCGCGCAATTGCGCGCTGACTTCTTCGACCAGCGCCTGGTCGACTGCATGCTGCTTCAGTTCGCCGACAATCCGACTCGCTCCCAGTCGCGACGAGCGCCGATGGATCAGACTTTCTGCAAAACGCGAATCCGACAGCCAGTTTTCGGCTTCAAGTGTGTCGAGCAAGGTGTCGAGCGAATCGGTTTCTTCAACGAAAGGCTTGAGCTTGCGCGCGAGTTCGGCGCGGCTGTATTCACGCCGGGACAGATAGCCGAGCGCGCGGCCTTTTAGAGAGCGGGCGGGACGCTGGGATTTTTTGGAATCGTCCTGATCCGGTTTCGCTTCGCCTGGTGCGCGGCGCGAACGAGTGTAGGTAGTTTCAGATGGATCCGCTGCGGACCGTGCGGAAGAATCGGGCTGCCGGCTCCGGCCTGCGGCCCGATCATGTGCGTCAAACGACTCAAACGGATCGAACGGATCGTCGTCACGCGGGCCGCCCGCGTGATGTCCAGCATTGGACAACGGCCGGCCCTTGCGTATCACGTGATGGTTACTCTTTTTCGTCCGCGACTTCGGCGCTTGCGCCGGTCACCGTTTCCGCCATGGCATTCACGCCCAGCGACTCACGGATACGGTTTTCGATCTCACGGGCGATGTCCGGATTTTCGCGCAGGAATTCGCGCGCGTTGTCCTTACCCTGACCAATACGTTCGCCGTTGTAGCTATACCAGGCACCGGCCTTGTCGACGATCTTCGCCGACACGCCGAGGTCGATGATTTCGCCCTGACGCGAAATACCTTCGCCGTACAGAATGTCGAAAATCGCTTCGCGGAACGGTGGCGACACCTTGTTCTTGACGACCTTCACGCGCGTTTCGTTGCCGATCACTTCGTCGTTCTTCTTGATCGAACCGATCCGGCGAATGTCCAGACGCACCGACGCGTAGAATTTCAGCGCGTTACCGCCCGTGGTGGTTTCCGGGTTGCCGAACATCACGCCGATCTTCATGCGGATCTGGTTGATGAAGATCACGAGGCAGTTCGTGCGCTTGATCGTACCGGTAAGCTTGCGCAGCGCTTGCGACATTAGACGCGCTTGCAGACCCGGCAGCGAGTCGCCCATTTCGCCTTCGATTTCAGCCTTCGGCACGAGTGCCGCGACCGAGTCGATCACGATCATGTCGATCGAGCCCGAGCGCACCAGTGCGTCGGCGATTTCGAGCGCCTGTTCGCCGGTGTCCGGCTGCGAAACCAGCAGGTCGTTCACGTTCACGCCGAGCTTGCCCGCGTACTGGATGTCCAGTGCGTGTTCCGCGTCGATAAACGCTGCCGTGCCGCCGATCTTCTGCATTTCGGCGATGACTTGCAGCGTGAGCGTGGTTTTACCGGACGACTCCGGGCCATAGATTTCGACCACACGGCCACGCGGCAAACCGCCGACGCCCAGCGCGATGTCGAGGCCGAGCGATCCGGTTGAGACCACCTGGATGTCTTCGACTACCTCACCTGCGCCGAGCCGCATGACCGACCCTTTGCCGAACTGCTTTTCGATCTGCGCGAGTGCGGCAGCGAGTGCCTTGCTCTTTTCAGCAGTCAGTCCAGCCGAGCCTTTCTTGCTTTCTTCCATGAATCGTCCTTTGCTATGATGAACGGCGTCTGAGGCAGATGTGCAGCCCCCTTCTAGCGGACAGCACACGAAACCCAGACACTGTATAAAAAAACAGTAGTTTTGGCAAGCGCGATTCTCATGTGAACGCGCATTTTTACCGTCGCGCTGCCCAACTACCCACAATTATTTTCGGAGACCGCTGTGCGCCGGGGGACACCCCACGGTGCCGGCAAAGGCAGGCTGGCGCATCATGCGAATTCTGATTGCCGAAGACGACAGCATACTCGCGGACGGTCTGGTTCGATCACTCCGCCAATCGGCCTATGCTGTCGATCACGTGAAGAACGGCGTCGAAGCGGATACCGCGCTATCGATGCAAACTTTCGACCTGCTGATTCTCGATCTCGGCCTGCCGCGCATGTCCGGGCTCGAGGTGCTGCGCCGTCTGCGCGCGCGTAATTCGAACCTGCCGGTGCTGATCCTGACCGCTGCGGACAGCGTCGACGAACGCGTCAAAGGACTCGATCTCGGCGCCGACGACTACATGGCCAAACCCTTCGCGCTGAACGAACTCGAAGCGCGCGTGCGCGCCTTGACGCGGCGCGGCGCGGGCGGCGGCCCGACGGTGGTGCGGCATGGCTCGCTGTCGTTCGATCAGGTCGGCCGGATCGCCTCTGTCAATGAGCAGGTAATCGATCTGTCGGCGCGCGAACTGGGTTTGCTCGAAGTACTGCTGCAGCGGATCGGCCGGCTGGTGTCGAAGGAACAGCTCGTCGACCATCTGTGCGAATGGGGCGAAGAAGTCAGCAACAACGCGATCGAGGTCTACGTGCACAGGCTGCGCAAGAAAATCGAGCCGAGCGGCGTACGCATCATCACCGTGCGCGGCTTAGGTTACTGTCTCGAGAAAGCCGCGCAGCCCGTGAATCCGACGCCCCCCGCAGCCGACCCCGAGCCGCCCTCCTCGCCCTTGTCCGGCGCGATGCCGGCGAGCCACCACTACAAATAGAGGGAGGTCGCCCATGTCCGCACGCGCAGACCGCGCTACGGCGCACGCGGCGGACCTCGACGAAGCGCGCGACGAGCGCTACGCCAATCCGTTCGCCCCGCCCGACGAAACCGAAGCCGCCGCCGAGGCGCGCCCACGCTCGCTGTTTGGCGAGATTCTCGACTGGATGCTGGCGCCGCTGCTGCTGCTCTGGCCGATGAGCCTCGCGGTCACCTATCTGGTCGCCAAGTCGATCGCCAATGGGCCGTTCGACCGCGCGCTCGAAACCGACGCCTACGTGCTCGCCCGGCAGATTCATCCGGTCAACGGCGTAGCGGAGTTGTCGCTGCCCGACTCCACCCGCGACTTTCTGCGCGCCGACAACGTCGACAGCGTGTTCTACCAGGTGCTCGGCACCCGCGGCGAACTGGTGGGCGGCGAGCGCGACATGCCGCTGCCGCACGAGGAAGACCGGCCGCAGCCCGGCCTCGTCGAATTTCGCGACGACGTGCTGCGCGGCAACGATATCCGCGTCGCCTATACGACCGTCGAGTTTCCGCAGACGCCCGGCGCGCAACCGGTGCTGGTGCAAGTCGCCGAGACGCTCGACAAACGCAGCCAGTTGGCCAACGACATCATCAAAGGCGTGATCCTGCCGCAGTTCGTGATTCTGCCGCTGGCGATCCTGCTGGTGTGGTTCGGCCTGTCGCGCGGCCTCGCGCCGCTGCACGCGCTGCAAGCGCACATCCGCGCGCGCCGTCCCGACGATCTGTCGCCGCTCGAAGCGCGCCGCGCGCCGCCGGAAATCGAACCGCTGGTGACGTCGTTCAACGATCTGCTGACGCGCCTCGAACAGAACATGGAACTGCAAAAGCGCTTCATCGCCGACGCCGCGCATCAGATGAAAACGCCGCTCGCCGGACTGCGCACGCAGGCCGAACTCGCGCTGCGCCAGGACGCCTCTGATGAAGTACACCGCTCGCTCGAACAGATCGCCACCAGTTCCGAACACGCGGCGCGCCTCGTCACGCAGCTGCTGGCGTTGGCGCGCGCGGAAAACCGCATGTCGGGGCAGATTTTCGCGCCGGTCGAAGTGATCGAGGTAGCGCGCAACGCCGTGCGCGACTGGGTTCAAGCCGCGCTCGTCAAGCAGATGGATCTCGGCTACGAAGCGCCCGACGAACCGGTCGAAGTCGACGGCAATCCGGTCATGCTGCGCGAAATGCTGTCGAATCTGATCGACAACGCGATCCGTTACACGCCGGCTGGCGGGCGCATCACAGTGCGGGTACGTCATGACGCGGCGGCGCGGCTCGTGCATCTGGAAGTGGAAGACACCGGACTCGGCATTCCGATGGCGGAGCGTGCGCGTGTCATCGAGCGCTTCTATCGGATTCTCGGCCGCGAAGGCGACGGCAGCGGCCTCGGGCTTGCGATCGTCCGCGAGATTGCGACGATGCACGGCGGCGAGCTGTCCATCGACGACAACGTCTACCAAACCTCGCCGCGGCTCGCCGGAACGCTGGTGCGCGTCAGCTTGCGCGTGCTCGAACGGGCACGGGACTTACCCTAAGGCGCGCACGACGCAAAACACCAGATCAATAAAAATACAGACACTTAGAGACAAATTAACGAAATTTGCCATTTGTTGAACGACGTTATCAAAATCTCTCGAGATCACCCCACCCTGGCATTTCACCCTGCCACGTCAGTACGCCGTAAGTTTCCACTCCAATAATCGGTTCCACGGGAACGCCTTTGCCGGCGAACCGCGTGCACATATCAATATTGGAGACGATATATGGCTACCGTTGGCGGGCAACTCTCGCATGCGCCGATGACACGCGAAGAGAAGCGGGTGATCTTCGCATCGTCGCTGGGTACGGTTTTCGAGTGGTACGACTTCTATCTGGCCGGGTCGCTGGCCGCCTTCATCAGCAAGAGCTTCTTCTCCGGCGTCAATCCGACCGCCGGCTTCATCTTCACGCTGCTCAGCTTCGCCGCGGGTTTCGCGGTGCGGCCGTTCGGCGCGATCGTGTTCGGGAGGCTCGGCGATATGGTCGGACGCAAGTACACCTTCCTCATCACGATCGTGATCATGGGTCTGTCGACTTTCCTGGTCGGCTTCCTGCCGGGCTACGCGACAATCGGCATTGCATCGCCGGTGATCTTCGTCGCGATGCGGATGCTGCAAGGCCTCGCGCTCGGCGGCGAGTACGGCGGTGCTGCAACGTACGTGGCCGAACACGCGCCTGCGGGACGCCGCGGCTTCTACACCGCATGGATCCAGACGACCGCCACGCTCGGCCTGTTCCTGTCGCTGCTAGTGATTCTCGGCGTGCGCACGGCGATGGGCGAGGACGCGTTCGGCGTCTGGGGCTGGCGCATTCCGTTCGTCGCGTCGGTCATCCTGCTCGGCGTGTCGGTGTGGATCCGGCTGCAACTGAATGAATCGCCGGTATTCAACCGTATCAAGGCCGAAGGCAAGACCTCGAAGGCGCCGCTGACCGAAGCATTCGGCCAATGGAAGAACCTGAAGGTCGTGATTCTCGCGCTGATCGGCCTGACCGCCGGCCAGGCCGTGGTCTGGTACACGGGCCAGTTCTACACACTGTTCTTCCTGACGCAGACGCTGAAGGTCGACGGCGCCACCGCCAACATCCTGATCGCGATCGCGCTCCTGATCGGCACGCCGTTCTTCGTGTTCTTCGGGTCACTGTCGGACCGGATCGGCCGCAAGCCGATCATCATGGCCGGTCTGCTGATCGCCGCGTGCACGTACTTCCCGCTGTTCAAGGCGCTCGCGCACTACACGAACCCGGCATTGGAAACCGCCACTGCGAAGTCGCCGATCGTCGTGATCGCGAATCCGGACGAGTGCTCGTTCCAGTTCAACCCGGTCGGCACGTCGAAGTTCACGACCTCGTGCGACATCGCGAAGAGCGCGCTGTCGAAAGCAGGCTTGAACTACGAGAACGTCGCGGCGCCGACGGGCACGCTGGCGCAGATCAAGGTTGGCGATACCGTGGTCAATACGTATGACGGCAAGGCAGCCGACGCGAAAGACCAGGGCAAGGTGTTCGACAAGACCCTCGCCACGACGCTGAAGACCGCCGGCTACCCGCCGAAGGCCGATCCGTCGCAGATCAACTGGCCGATGAGCGTGGTGATCATGACGATCCTGGTGATCTACGTGACGGCGGTGTACGGGCCGATCGCGGCCATGCTGGTGGAGATGTTCCCGACGCGCATCCGCTACACGTCGATGTCGCTGCCGTATCACATCGGCAATGGCTGGTTCGGCGGGTTCCTGCCGGCAACCGCATTCGCGATCGTCGCGGCGAAGGGCAACATTTACTCGGGACTGTGGTATCCGATTGCGATTGCGTTGATCACCTTCGTGATCGGCATGCTGTTCGTCAAGGAAACCAAGGACTCGGACATCTACGCCCGCGACTAAAAACCTTGGCGGACCGGCCAAGTTGAAAAAATTGGGTGCTGGGGGTTGACAGCCTCCGGCCCCATCCGCATAATCTCGCTTCTTTCGGCGAATTAGCTCAGTTGGTTAGAGCGACGGAATCATAATCCGCAGGTCCGGGGTTCGAGTCCCTGATTCGCCACCAGTTGCAAGAAAAAGCCGCTGCTTCTCACGAAGCAGCGGCTTTTTTGTTTCCAACGACCCAATACTCCTAAAGCGGCGCGCGGTGTTGGCTGCTACAGCTACGCAGGACCATTCCCGCGCTCCGAAGAACTTGCAGCATCGAAAGCGGCCGTATGACCGGCCGCTTTCCCATCCCGAAATTTAAAGCGCCATGTCAGCCGCAGCCTTGGCCGGCCGCGGTGCCGTGGCCTGGGGCTTCGAACCCGGCGTCGTGGCGAGGTCGATCTGCGGCGGCGGCGTCAGCTGCAGCACGTCGCTGGTATAGGTCCATTCCTGATAGACCTTGGCCGGGCTGTCGTTGAGTTGGGTCCCGTAGCTCGGGACGATCTGGCGGATCTTCTCCTGCCACGCCGGCGTAGCGACCTTGTCCCTGAACACCTTCTCGAGCAGGCTGAGCATGATCGGCGCAGCGGTCGAGGCGCCCGGCGACGCACCCAGCAGACCGGCGATACTGCCATCCTGCGAGCTCACGATTTCCGTACCGAGCTTGAGGACACCGCCCTTCGCGCCGTCGCGCTTGATGATCTGGACACGCTGACCGGCTTGCCACAGGCGCCAGTCTTCCTTCTTAGCGAGCGGGAAGTATTCCTTCAACGCATTGAAGCGATCGTCATCGGTCAGCATCAGCTGACCTGCCAGGTATTCGACCAACGGAAACTCGTCGATGCCCACGTGCACCATCGGCACGACGTTATGCACATTGGTGCTGCTCAGGAGATCGAGGTACGAGCCGTTCTTCAGGAACTTGGTCGAGAAGGTCGCGAACGGTCCGAACAGAATGATCTTCTTGCCGTCGATGATGCGCGTGTCCAGGTGCGGCACCGACATCGGCGGCGAACCGACGGACGCCTTGCCGTATGCCTTGGCCAGGTGCCGGCTCACGACCTCCGGATTTTCCGTCACCAGGAACGAACCGCCGACCGGAAACGCACCGTAGTCCCTGGCTTCCGGAATGCCTGACGCCTGCAGCAGGTGCAACGCGCCGCCGCCTGCGCCGATGAACACGAACTTCGCGTCGACGTCCTGCTCGGAATCACCGGTCTGAGTCTTCACGTAGGACACCCGCCACGTGCCGTCAGCATTGCGCTTGATGCTGCGCACTTCGCTGGAGAGCGAGAGATTGAAGCCGGGCTGGCCCTGCAGGTAGCCGACGAACTGGCGCGTAATCTCGCCGAAGTTCATGTCGGTGCCCACCGGGGACCAGGTCGCCGCGACCTTCTGTTTCGGATCGCGGCCTTCCATCATCAGCGGAACCCACTGCTTGATCTGCTCGAAGTCGTCCGAGTACTTCATGCCGCGGAACAACGGGCTCGCCTGCAGCGCGTCGTAGCGCTTCTTGAGGAAACGGACATTGTCGTCGCCCCAGACGAAGCTCATGTGCGGCGTCGAATTGATGAACGATCGCGGATTCCTGAGCACGTCATTCCTGACCTGCCAGGCCCAGAACTGGCGCGACACCTGAAAGGCCTCGTTGATTTCGACGGCCTTCGAAATGTCGATCGTGCCGTCCGGCTTCTCGGGCGTGTAGTTGAGCTCGGCCAACGCGGAATGCCCGGTGCCGGCATTGTTCCAGCCATTCGAGCTTTCCTTGGCCACGCCGTCCAGACGCTCGATCATCATCATCGACCAGTCGGGCTGGAGCTCATGAAGCCACACGCCCAGCGTCGAACTCATGATGCCGCCGCCCACCAGCAAGACGTCCACCTTTTTCGTCTCGCCGGCTTGCGCGGAAAGCGCACCCACCGAAACAACCAACCCCAATAAAACCGCTCTTATCGTCTTAACCAAAATGAACAACCTTTCTCAACGTGCACAAAATCCTTACGGAACTTCCGATTGAACGGTTTCGGCAAAAAGCCTTCCCACATCTCAATCGGAGTCCCGATCAGAGGAATCGAATGCGCCAATAAAAGCCTGCGCGCAGGAAGCTCAACGACTTCCTATCGCGTACGGCGACAAATTTTTTGTGTCTCGGGTGCGTGTTGCGTCGCTGGATATGGACGCCGCTTGAAATGAAAACCAACTGCCACAAACGTGAACGGGGCTAGAGCCGACGACACTCAACAGCGCGCGCACCAAAAAAGCGCACTGACCGCAATTGCCGAGCGCGCGGGAGCGACTCGTGGAAACCACCGGATAGCTGCCCCATTGGGGGTATGGGGGCAGCGGGTGCGTAATATAACTGAAATCGAGATAGCTGAAATCGACAGCAAAAAGATTTTTGCGCCCGGCCCGCTGTCCTATCGATGCCCAACCCTGCAACTTCAAGGAGGTTTCTTGATGACATTCCGCTCCACCACGGCTACCGCTTCGGCAGTCATTCTCCTCGCCGCGTCTTCGTTCGCCGCTCACGCCGAGACAGCACCAGCCGACGGCCAGTGGCGCGCCAGCCCGCTCGTACTCTCCACGCTTTTGCAGGACGGCTACAAGATCGTCGCCGTGGTCAATGGCGCGCACGGCAGCACCGGTATGGCCGATACCATTTTCGTCCAGCGCGACCAGAGCGCATTCAAATGCATCGACCCATCGCAACCCGATGCGAAGACAAAGGCAGCCTGCTTCGAACTGGTTCAGCCCTCGGGCGCAGCGTCTGAAGCGAAATAAGCAGCGAACCCTGCCGATGCGATCCATCGGCGCATGCCACGAAAAAAGGAGCTAGCACGCGCTAGCTCCCCCCGACATACCCTGATTCGCCCGCCCGGTACGGGCCCGCTGATTGCATCACGCAAGCCGCGCATCATCACAATCGCCATTCATCGATCGACCAACCGGCTCAGGTTTCCATGCACCCGTTGCAACAGCGCGATCAGCTGCTTCGCGTCGTCGTCGCTGAAACCGTTCAGGGCTTCCATGGCGACTTCGTCGCCGACTCGTTCAGATAGGCAATCATTGACGCCTGCACTTCAAGCTGATGTTCATGGCGACGCTACTGGTGATTCCGCTGCTGTTGCTGATCCGGCCGGCGCGCAAACAGCCGGATGCATCGCACGCGCACGCGGCGATGGATTGATTCGACGACCGCCTGCACGGCGGTCAGCCTTCGATTCTTCCTCGTGTGACGCCCAGCAACGCCGCCATCGCCGCGCGCGCCGCCGCGGCATCGCGTTCGCGGATCGCCTCGAACACAGCCGTATGCTCGGCCAGCGACGCGTTGAACACCTCCGCGCGTTTCGCATTCAGCCGCAGTTGCGCTTCCAGCGTGCGCTCGATCAGCGTGCCGAGCGGAATCAGCAGTTCGTTGCTGCAGGCGCTCAGCACGCTCAAATGAAACTGCAGATCGGCGCGCACCCATTCATCGACATTGCGTGCCGCGACCATCGCCGCATATGCCGTTGCGAGCGCATCGAAAGTTTCGTCCGTGTGCGAGGCCGCCGCCAGGCCCGCCGCGTACGGCTCGATCATCTCGCGCATCTCCTGCAGCTTCAGCGCGAACGCCATCGGCTCGGCAACGCGCGAATACCAGTCGAGCACATCGACATCGAGCAGATTCCATGCATTTTTCGGCCGCACGCGCGTGCCCACGCGCGGCCGCGATTCGATCAACCCTTTCGACGTCAACGTGCGCAGCGCCTCGCGCAACACCGTGCGGCTCACGCCGAACGTATCCATCAACTCCGCCTCGCGCGGCAGGATCGAATCGGGCGCGTAGTCGCCGCGCAGAATCGCGGTCGCCAGCAGATGGGCGACGCGCCCATGCAGATCGTGCTGAATAGTTTTCTCCCAGCAGCCTTGCGGCGCTATGTGATATCGGAACCCAGGCCGGAACGAGCGGGATTATCCGGCATCCCAACCCTCGCACCCAATGCGCTGAATCCGCCGATCCGATCCCAAATTTTCACCAATAGTACTATTAATAGTACTTAAACGAGGTTTTGTTGTAGCATATGAATCCTCGAAATATTCCGCAGGCACCCAAGCCGCAAGGAGACGCACACCATGAAAATCACCAGGCTCGAAACCTTCATCGTCCCGCCGCGCTGGTGCTTCCTCAAGATCGAGACCGACGAAGGCATCGTCGGCTGGGGCGAGCCGGTGGTCGAAGGCCGCGCGCATACGGTGGCGGCCGCCGTCGAGGAACTGTCCGACTATCTGATCGGCAAGGACCCGCTGCTGATCGAGGACCACTGGCAGGTGATGTACCGCGCGGGCTTCTACCGCGGCGGCCCGATCTCGATGAGCGCGATCGCCGGCGTCGACCAGGCGTTGTGGGACATCAAGGGCAAGCATCACGGCGTGCCGGTTCATGCGCTGCTCGGCGGCCAGGTGCGCGACAGGATCAAGGTGTACTCGTGGATCGGCGGCGACCGCCCGAGCGACGTCGCGAACAACGCGCGCGCCGTGGTCGAACGCGGCTTCAAGGCGGTGAAGATGAACGGCTCTGAGGAGTTGCAGATCATCGACACCTTCGACAAAGTGCAAGGCGTGATCAACAACGTCGCCGCCGTGCGGGAAGCGGTTGGGCCGAACATCGGCATCGGCGTGGACTTCCATGGCCGTGTGCACAAGCCGATGGCGAAAGTGCTGGCGAAGGAACTCGACCCGTACAAGCTTCTCTTCATCGAAGAGCCGGTGCTGTCGGAGAACGCGGAAGCCTTGCGCGACATCGTCAATCAGACCAACACGCCGATCGCGCTCGGCGAGCGTCTGTATTCGCGCTGGGACTTCAAGCACATTCTGTCCGGCGGTTACGTCGACATCATTCAGCCGGATGCGTCGCACGCAGGCGGCATCACCGAGTGCCGCAAGATCGCGTCAATGGCCGAAGCGTACGACGTCGCGCTCGCCTTGCATTGCCCGCTCGGGCCGATCGCATTGGCGACCTGCCTGCAGATCGACGCGGTGAGCTACAACGCGTTCATCCAGGAACAGAGCCTCGGCATCCACTACAACCAGGGCAACGATCTGCTCGACTACATCAAGAATCCGGAAGTCTTCAAATACGAAGACGGCTTCGTGTCGATTCCGCAAGGCCCGGGCCTCGGCATCGAAGTCAACGAGGAGAAGGTGCGCGAGATGGCGAAGGTCGGCCACCGCTGGCGTAATCCGGTGTGGCGCCATGAGGATGGCAGCGTCGCCGAATGGTAATTGCGTGAACTGGAACGCCGCCTGAGGGCGGCGTTCTGTTTTGAAGAACCATCCATGACGCCGTCGCGCGTGTTACGCAACGCGTAGCGCGCGCCGTCTCAGTTACGTAACATCCCGGACCGAAACGCTCGAAACACGTCGTCTCCGGCTCTTTGCCCGCCCCGCCGCGGATCGCGCAGAGCCTTACCCAGAAAGGCTTTCACGCCATCTGTTCGGCACCGGACATACGCTTGGCCCACGCCTTGCTCAAATGCATTTAAACGACAATGCATCGGGGAACATCATGGGCGAATTCCTTCCTGACTATCTGATCCGCGAACAGGCCGCCGTGGGCGCGCTGGTGGCGTTCGGTGTGCTTCGCATCATCGGCGCGGCGCTCGCGTTCGAACGCGGCTGGCGCATCCAGGCGGTCGAGAAATGCTTCATCGCCGCCGCCGTGCTGTACTGCCTGCCGCAACTCTTCGACCTGCTGACACACATGTACGGCTCGCGCGCCGCGGCTGCGGAACTGGAAGGCAAGGCAGCGGGCTGCGCGATGGCGCTGTTCTGCGCGCCGATACTCGGACATCGGCTCGGCTTCGAATAACCCCGCATTCATCGATCGGATGTTCTGCATGCGACTGGCAAGAACACCCGCGTACCGCCCCGGCGACGTACTGACGCTGAAGTCCGGCGGACGTCCAATGACCGCCACCTGGGCCGGCCCGGTGGTGTTCGCGCCCGGCAACTGGCTGATCTGCCAATGGTTCGGCGACGATGGCGAACTGCATCAGGAAATGTTTCCGGAAGCAACGCTGGAACGGGCGCGGAACGCGCTCGCTGCCTAGAGGGCAGTAACGGATCAGCCGGCCACGGCCGGGCGACCGTGTGTGTTGCGCCGCACGCGTTTGGGGTGCGGCGCTTTTTTATGTCGCGCTTATGCCGCGCTTATCTCGCGCGCAGGTAGCGCCGGCGCGCCCCCAGCCCGCTCGCCGCGCCAGCCGCGAGCGCGACAGCGCTCAGCCCAGCGCGGCGAACGCCGGCACGCTATGTGACAGCGCGGCCGCCGCGACGAGCACGCCGATCATCGCCAGAGCTTCCAGATACAGCACGTTGACGAAGGTATGCGCATCCATCGTCGATGCGGTGCGGCGCAAGCGCGGCAGCGCGAGGAAACGATTGAGGCCGCCGAGCACCAGCGCCAGCGCGACCAATGCGAGCTTCAGCGTCAGCACATGACCCCACGTGCTGATCTCGATCGCCTCGAGCGAGCCGCCCGAACCGCGCACGCCGTTGAATATGCCGGTCAGCAACACGAAGCCGACCGCCACCACCGACACGTTCGACACCTGCGTCGCCGTTCGGATCAGCATGCCGCGCGCGGTGGAGGTGCCGAGCGCGGGCAACACCGACAGCCCGGCCGCCATCGTGAGGCCGCCCCATACGCTCGTGACCAGCACATGCAGCGTCTGCATGCCGATCGCTGCCGAAGCCGGTCCGGCATCGGCAGCATGCCCGAGCGACGCCTTGCCCGCGGCGACCGCAATCACCGCGAGCCACAGCAACGCGTTGCGCACCATGCCCGTGTGATGTGCCATGGCTGTGCCGAGCAGGACCAGCGCGCCGGCGAACGCCACGCTCCAGCCGTAGCCGACATGCGTTTGCGTCAAGACGGTCGGCACGACGCCGATCGCGGCGGGCAACCCGACGCCGCTCATCGACGCCGCCTGATACAACAGCCAGCCGAGATCCGCGAGCACCAGCACGACGGCGGCCGTCAGCATCGACCGTTGCGCGCGCAACCAGGCGGGCCGCGCCGGGGCGATCTTGGCCTGCGCGTCCTTCGCGAGCCACGCGCCGAGCAACGCCGAACCCACGGCAAACGCAAACGCGACATTCATGAGCGCGGCCATGGCAACCTGCCCGATCCACAGTCCGTCGAGGCTCATTTGACGGTGAACGCGAAGTCGCCGTGCGTGCGGTGGCCGTCCGTGGCGACCGCGGTCCAGTGCACCACATAGCGGCCCGCCGCCAGTGACGGCAGCGCCAGGTGCAGGACCTTGGCGTCGCTTCTATCGACGTGCGAGGCAGCCGGCGCGACGGCCTTACCGCTCGCATCGCTCATTGCGATCTTGCTGAAGGCCGGCTCGAGCGGCTCGGTGAAATGAATCGTCACTTCCGCGGGCGCGGCGACTTCGGCGTTCGCCGCCGGCTCGCTCGACACGAGATGCGCATGCGCAAAGGCCGTGGACGTCAAAGCCAGCGCCGCGACGCCAAGCGCCAACGCACGCAGCGCCGGACCAGAAAAATTGAATAGCTTCATGAAAGGCCGATAGCTTGTGGAAAAGAAAAACCGTGAACATTGAGCCGATGGGCGCTTCTGCAGCAGAGATGCCGGCGCGCCCGGAAGTGTACGCTTCGATGGCCGAGGCGCGAGTCGGTTCAACCTGCTTTGTCATTCGCGCTTGTTCGAACTGATGCGAGCCCCACGCGCACACTGCCTGCGAGTTCCATCGCGCATCCAGAATCGAGACGACCGGCGAGCCGTTGAAGCCGACATCCGCGTCAAACTGTCGCATACCCGTGACAACTGGGACCTTCTCTAATGTGGCAAATAGTCACCATCACCCTTCGATGATAGAATGCTGCGTCGCCGCAGCGCCGTCTGCCCTTCACACCGAGCCGCTCGAAGTTCGGTCAGGTCCCCGATTTTGATGGAGTTACGCGTGTCTTCAAGACGCATTTTCCGCCCGTTGCTTGCCCTTCTGTTGATCGGCTCCGCGGGTGTCTATAGCGCTGCGAAAGCGCAGACTCAACCGAAGGCCCCCGATACGATGGAAGCGCGCGTGCAAGGTTGCACGGCCTGCCATGGCTCGCACGGCCAAGGTACTGACAACGACTACTTCCCTCGTCTGGCGGGCAAGCCTGCCGACTATCTGTACAACCAGTTGCAGAACTTCCGTGAAGGGCGCCGCAAGTACCCGCCGATGAACTACCTCGTCACGTATCTCTCGGACGATTACCTCCATCAGATCGCTACGTACTTCTCGCAACAACGTCCGCCGTATCCGCCGCCGGCCAAGCCGACGGTGTCGTCGGCCACGCTCGCTCGCGGCCAGCAGATCGTGCTGAACGGCGATGCGTCGAAACAGATTCCGGCTTGCGCGGCTTGCCACGGCAAGAGCCTCACCGGTATGCAACCGGCTATCCCGGGTCTGGTCGGCCTGCACGCCGACTACATTAGCGCGCAGCTGGGCGCATGGCGCTCGGGTTCGCGTCACGCCATCGCACCGGATTGCATGCACACCATCGCCACCCGTCTGACCGACGAAGACGTGAACGCCGTCGCTGCATGGCTTGTTACGCAAACGGCTCCACAAAACCCCGTGCCGGCTCCGGCCCGCTCGATGAAGACTCCGCTTGCCTGCGGCAGCGAACCGCAATAAGGCACCGGGAGAGACACTCAAATGAAACGCAAGTCTTTGTTCGCCCTCTCGGCAGTCGTCGTCGTTGCGGCTGCCGCACTCGTTCCCGTCCTGTGGTCGGGCGGCGACAACCTGCATAACGGCACGGCAATGGCGGCAACGCCCGCCGACCAGGCCGCACTGATCAAGAAGGGCGAGTACCTCGCCCGCGCCGGCGACTGTATCGCCTGTCACACGGTGCGCGGCGGCAAGCAGTTCGCCGGCGGCCTGCCGATGGCCACGCCGTTCGGCACGATGTTCACGCCGAACATCACGCCTGACGACCAGTACGGTATCGGCAAGTGGACGCAGGACGACTTCTACCGCGCGATGCACACCGGCCGTTCGAAAGACGGCAGCCTGCTGTATCCGGGCTTCCCGTTCACGAGCTACACGAAGGTCACGCGCGCCGACTCGGACGCGATCTACGCGTACCTGCGCTCGGTCACGCCGGTCAACGTGGCGAGCCGTCCGCACGAACTGAAGTTCCCGTTCAACAACCGTAACCTGCTGATCGGCTGGCGCACGCTGTTCTTCCGTGAAGGCGAGTACAAGGCCGATCCGACCAAGTCGGTCGAATGGAACCGCGGCGCGTACCTGATCGAAGGCCTCGGCCACTGCGGCATGTGCCATACCTCGATCAACGCGATGGGCGGTCCGGTCAATTCGGCGGCGTTCGCGGGCGGTCTGATCCCGCTGCAGAACTGGTATGCACCTTCGTTGACGTCGAACAAGGAAGCGGGCCTCGGCGACTGGGAAATCAAGGACATCTCGGATCTGCTGAAGACCGGCGTGTCGAACCGTGGCGCGGTGTTCGGTCCGATGGCTGAAGTGGTTCACAACAGCCTGCAGTACATGTCGGATGAAGATATCCACGCCATGTCGACGTATCTGAAGACGATCCCGCAAAAGAGCGAAGCGCCGGAAGCGCTGCAACTCGAAACGTCGGAAAAGTTTGGCGGCGAACTGTTGAAGCAAGGTCAGAAGATCTACGCTGACAACTGCGCGAAGTGTCACGCGGAAAATGGCCTCGGCATGCCGCAGGCCTTCCCGCCGCTCGCGAACAATCAGTCGATCCAGATGCCGTCGGCGGTCAACCCGATCCGTATGGTCCTGAACGGCGGTTATCCGCCGAGCACGGATGCCAATCCGCATCCGTACGGCATGCCGCCGTTCGCTCAGTCGCTGTCGAATCAGGAAGTGGCGGCCGTTGTGACGTACATCCGGATGTCGTGGGGCAACCACGGTACGGCTGTGTCGCCGCAGCAAGTGTCTGATCTGCGTTCGGCGCCGCTCGATTAAGCAGCGTTAGATGCACCCGGGGCGCGGCCAGCGGAATAACGCGGCCGCCCCCTTCGTTTTTTCAGGACCGGTATCATGTGGGCGCATTTACCCCGCATTTGCCCTGATGATGCCGCGCAGGAGGAAAGAGCCGTGCATATCGGTGAGCGTTTCAACAGCATTACCCACCTCGTCGGCGCCGTGCTGTCGGTGGCGGGGCTTGCAGCGCTCGTCACGATGGGCGCGCTCGACGGCGACGCGTACAAGGTGGTCAGTTTCAGTGTCTACGGTGCGATGCTGTTCGTGCTGTATGCTATCTCGACGCTTTACCACAGCGTACGCAACCCGCGCGTGAAAGCCGTTCTGCAAAAGTGCGACCATTCGGCGATCTACCTGCTGATCGCCGGCAGCTACACGCCGTTCACGCTAGTCACATTGCGCGGACCGTGGGGCTGGTCGCTATTCGGCGTCAGCTGGGGGCTCGCCGCCCTCGGCATCGTGCAGGAACTGACGCTCGGGCGACGCACCCGCAGCGTTTCGATGGTGCTGTATGTCTTGATGGGATGGCTCGCGCTCGTTGCCGTCCGCCCGCTGGTTCACGCCTTACCGGCAGCGGGTACCGCATGGCTCGTGGCCGGCGGGGTCATCTATAGCGCCGGCATCTACTTCTTCATCAACGACGAGCGCATCCGGCACGGACATGGTATCTGGCACCTGTTCGTACTGGCGGGCAGTCTGTGTCAATTCGTCAGTGTCGCGCGCTACGTCGCGTGACACGCCACGGCGGCGAAATGCAACTTAAGGCCAGTCAACGTGTCTGCATAGCGCGTTGAAGCATTCGGCACGCGTTTGAGCGTGCCGCCGATTTCTCTGCGACCGGAACCGGGCTTCGGCCTCGAGTACGCCATGCGGGCGTGTTCATGCCGTGCTTGTGCCCACTTGGGCCCGCTTGGGCCCGCTTGTGGCTGTTTGTGCCCGTTTGTGCCGATCGCGAAACTGCATTGCAAAGAGCATTTATGTCTTTTGATTCCCTCGGCTTGTCCGAACCGTTGGTCCGCGCTGTACACGAACTCGGCTACACCACCCCGACTCCGATCCAGACGCAAGCGATTCCCGCCGTGCTCAACGGCGGCGATCTGCTGGCCGGCGCGCAGACCGGCACCGGCAAGACCGCCGGCTTCACGCTGCCGATCCTGCAGCGTCTGAACACCATGCCCGCCGCCACGGCCTCGGGCAAGCGCACCGTGCGTGCGCTGATCCTCACGCCGACGCGTGAGCTGGCCGCCCAGGTCGAAGAAAGCGTGCGTGCCTATGGCAAGTACCTGAAGCTGAAGTCGACCGTGATGTTCGGCGGCGTCGGCATCAATCCGCAGATCGGCGCGCTGCGCAGCGGCGTGGACATCGTCGTCGCGACGCCGGGCCGTTTGCTCGACCACATGCAGCAGAAGACCATCGACCTGTCGCATCTCGAGATTCTCGTGCTCGACGAAGCCGACCGCATGCTCGACATGGGCTTCATCCACGACATCAAGCGCGTGCTCGCGAAGCTGCCGCCGAAGCGTCAGAACCTGCTGTTCTCGGCCACCTTCTCCGACGAGATCAAGACGCTTGCCGACAACCTGCTCGACTCGCCGGCGCTGATCGAAGTCGCACGCCGCAACACGACCGCTGAAACGGTCGCGCAAAAGATTCACCCTGTGGATCGCGACAAGAAGCGCGAACTGCTCACGCATCTGATCAAGCAGCACAACTGGTTTCAGGTGCTGGTGTTCACGCGCACCAAGCACGGCGCTAACCGCCTTGCCGAGCAGCTGACCAAAGACGGCATCAGCGCGCTGGCGATTCACGGCAACAAGAGCCAGTCGGCCCGCACGCGCGCGCTCGCCGAGTTCAAGGACGGCACGCTTCAAGTGCTGGTCGCCACCGACATCGCCGCACGCGGCATCGACATCGACCAACTGCCGCACGTGGTCAATTTCGATCTGCCGAACGTGCCGGAAGATTACGTGCACCGCATCGGCCGCACGGGCCGCGCAGGTGCGACGGGTGAAGCGATCTCGCTCGTGTGCGTCGACGAACTGCAGTTGTTGAAAGACATCGAGAAGCTGATCAAGCGTCCGGTGCCGCAGGAGGTGATCGCGGGCTTCGAGCCGGATCCGAATGCGAAGCCGGAGCCGATTCTGCGCCGCGGCCAGGGCGGCGGTGGCGGCGGCGGTGGCCGTCAGCCGCGTCAGGGACAAGGTGCGCCGAAACGTGACGGCGCCCGACGCGACGACGCATCGGCGAAACCGGCGCAACGTTCGGGTCAGCGTCCGGCGAATGGCCAGCAGCAGCCGAAGCCGCAAAGTGCGAAGCCTGCGGGCGCCGGCGGCCAGCCGCGCCGGGACGGCAAGCGTCACGACGACAAGCCGCGCGCAGCATCCCATGAAGGCAGCGCCGCGCAACATGCGCCACGCAAACCGCAAGGCGGCAATCCGGGCGCCTTGCTGGGCGGCGGCGCGAAGCCGCGCAACGATGCGCCGCGTGGCGGCCAGCCGACGCGCAGCGGCCAGCGCGGCCGCTGAGATTCAACGCCGCCGACTGGCTGGGCGCGGGGCGTGAGCCCCTAACGCTTAGCCGCAGCGGCAGCTTGCTTCAGGTGCTCGATCTGCCGTTCCCATCGATCGAGCACCGCCCTCCCTTCCCCTTCAAGCTCAAACGTAATGCCGCCTGTCAGGCGCGCATAACGAACGCTCTGCGCCTCACCGGTATCGATCGAACCGATCAGATACGCGAGGCCGCTGTCATCGCCTTTGACGGCCGTGAGCGGCGTCACGCGCAACTGCACCTGATAAAACGCCTCATCGCAGACAAACGTCAGCGCTGCCCGGCCGCTTTGCGCCATCGCGCGCGCGGCCCGCGCTTGCGGCCATAACGCGATGCACAACGTGCGCGAATCGGGCGCATACAACTCGCCGACGCCGAGCAGCGACGTGCGCACATGACCGTTCGTATCGACGGTCAGCAGCGACGCGGTGAAGCCCTTCTTGCTCGCGAGCGACGAGCCGTCGAACAGCGTGCGGACAGCGTCGGGCCATTCGTCGAACACGATCTGTTCGAGCGGAGGTTCGGGTGTGAGTGAATCGCTCATCGTCTTGATCCGATCAAAGAGAGGGTGACGAGGATCAATCATGCCTTGAAAAGCAAATGGCCCGCGCATATGCGGGCCATTGGGCCATTTGTCGTCATATCGCTACGCCGAGTTCCGCCGGCGGCTCAGCGGAAAAACACATGCTGCGTGATTTTCGCGAGCGGGTAATGCACGCCCGGCTGAATCCTGGCCGGCAGATCGAGCGGCTTGAGCAGCATCTTCACGCACATGTCCGCCGACAGATTGCGGCGCACCAGCGCGTTGATACGCGCCGCGCGCTCACGGTTATAAGCCGAATCGTGCACGCGCTCAGGATAACGAATCGCGAATACATGCCGCAATGCGATCTCCGAGTCTTCGTTCTTGATCTCCATCACGCGGCGCATCAACGCGCCGAGCACGGCGAGACGGCCGTTGCCTTCGATCTTGTTGTACTTCTTGAAGTACTTGAAAAAGTGCTTGTAGTGGCGGACTTCGTCGGTGCGGATGTTGTCCGTGATCTGCTTGAGCACTGGTTCATCCGAACATTCGCCGATCGCGCGATACAGCGTAGCCGTGCCCGTTTCCACGACACAGCGCGCCACCATCTCGAGCGCGCGGGTCTTTTCGAAGTCTTCCACCGAGCAGGTCAGCGAATACTCTTCGAAGAAATTGCGGAACGCCGTATCCCAGTCGAACTCCGGCCAGACGTAAGCGACATACGTCTTGAGCGCCCGGCCGTGCTGCAACTCTTCCGGCTCCCATTCGTTGTTGAGCCAGACCGAGACTTCCGGATCGCCGTCGAAGAAGGTGCTCAGATTGCTGGTGTAGAGATCCGAGCCGCTTTCGATAAATGAAGCGGCGCACAACAGAAGCAGCAGATCTTCGTTAGCGACCGCTTTCTGGCGATCTATGCGGGTGAGGTCAATATCCTCGATCCGCCAGGGCATCACATGGTTCAGCTCAGTGTGCATTGTGTCTTGCTCCGAAAGCTGTATCGACTCGTGGAGCATGCTCGAAACCGCCCGCTCTCGCCAGTGCGGTCCGCCGTGTCAGATACAGCGCCTTGAATTAGAGTTAACCCCTTGTATCTTGCATCTTAGCCGGTGTTTCGCAACTTTGCAGATAACCCAGCACAGACCATGCCGGATCGCCGCAGTTCCAATTCCAGGGTAGTCGAATTATTCAGTCAGAAATAATCGGTGCGCGGACGACGCAAAAAAGCGAGCTCGGGGAGCTGGCTCAGGTATGGATGCATTGCCTCGAAGTCAGGCGCGGCAAGGCTCGCGGCGCCGCAGGGAGCCGCCGCCAAAGCGCAGGATCACGCGTGCTGAACTCGTTCGGCGTGACGCACACGCCGCATGCGCCACGCGACGACAACGTGCGATACGCCCGACAGCATCGCGGCAATCAACACGTGGTAACTCGGCGCAAGCTTGTCGCCGGTCAAATGTATAAACGTCTCCACGATCATCGGCGCAAAACCGCCGTTCAGCACTACCACGCCGAACGACGCCGCCGCCGGCATATGCCGTTGCTTGACGGCACACATCGGCATGTAGCGTTGCAGCACATACACGCCGACCGTCGACTGGACGACGATGCCGCGTCGAAAGCCACTCGTTCTGCAGCGGGAAAAACTGTTTCGCAATGATGGTCGCGAAGTAGCCGTAGACCAGAAAATCGAACCACTCGAGCGCATTGCCGACCGACGACGAAAACACGATGCGCCGCACCGTTGCTTTGGAAAGCGGGGCGGGCGTGGAATGCGAGGAAGCTGTCGCGGCTTGCGACACGGGGGTGGGCATCGTCGACGGATACAGCAAAGCGCGGCCGCTAAAGCGGCGCCGCGCTTCGTTTGAACCGGTCAGAATCCGGCTGCCAGCCCGTCGCGACGGCTATCGCTCGCCGCCACGTAACCACGCTCCGGATCGTTGCGGTCGAGCTTCCAGATGTACTGGCCGGAGCCGAAGTCCATGTACGGATCGTCGACCGACTTGATCGTGTGGCCGAGCTTCTGCAGCGCCTCGGCGGTGTTCGGGTCGAGCGTCGCTTCGACGTCGATCGTGAAGTCGCGGTTGACCTTCCAGCGCGGCGCGTCGCACGCGGCCTGCGGCTGCTGGCCGTAGTCGAGCATCCGCACGATCGATTGCAGATGACCTTGCGGCTGCATGTCGCCGCCCATCACGCCGAAGCTCATCACCGCTTGTTGCTTGCCGTCCACCTGTTGCGTGAGGAACGACGGGATGATCGTGTGGAACGGCCGCTTGCCGCCTTCCACCACGTTCGGCGACTTCGGGTCCATCGAGAAACCGCAGCCGCGGTTCTGCAGCGCGATGCCGCTGTCCGGCACCACGATGCCCGAGCCGAAGCCCATGTAGTTCGACTGGATGAAGCTGACCATCATGCCGCGTTCGTCGGCCACCGACATGTAGATCGTGCCGCCGGCCTTCGGCATGCCGAAGTCGAAGTGCGTGGCGCGTTTGGGATCGATCAGTTTGGCGCGCGACGTGAGGTACGCGTCGTCGAGCATCTGCTCGGGCGTGACTTCCATCGAACGCGGATCGGCGACGTAGCGATAGACGTCGGCGAACGCCAGCTTCATCGCTTCGATCTGCAGATGCTGCGACTCAACGTTGTCCACCGTCAGCTCCTTCACATCGAATTTTTCGAGGATGCCGAGTGCGATCAACGCCGCGATGCCCTGGCCGTTCGGCGGAATCTCGTGCACGGTGTAGCCGCGATAAGCCTTGCCAATCGGCTCGACCCAATCCGCGCGGTAGTTGCGCAGATCGTCGACGGTTAACGCGCCGCCGCCTTCGCGCGCAAATGCGGCAATCCGCTCGGCGATCTCGCCTTCGTAGTACGTGCGCGGGCCTTGCTCGGCGAGCTTGCGCAGCGTCTTCGCATGGCCGGGAAAGCGCACCAGTTCGCTGACTTGCGGCGCGCGGCCGCGCGGCATGAAGGTTTGCGCGAAGCCTGGCTGGTCTTTCAACTCCGGCACCGCCGCCGCCCACTTGTAGGCGACGATGCTCGCCACCGCATGACCGCGTTCGGCGATTTCAATGGCCGGCTCCATCAGATCGGCAAACGGCAGCGAGCCGAATTTCTGATGCAGCGCCTCCCAGCCGGCGATCACGCCCGGCACCGTCACCGCGTCCCAGCCGCGCTTGGGCTGTTTCGCGAGACCGTTTTCCTCGCCGTATTTGCGCTTGAAGTAATCGACATCCCACGCCGCCGGCGCCACGCCCGACGCGTTCAGGCCATGCAGCTTCTTGCCGTCCCACACGAGCGCGAACGCGTCGCCGCCCAGGCCGCACGACACCGGCTCGACCACCGTGATGGCGGCAGCCGCCGCGATCGTCGCATCCACGGCATTGCCACCCTTCCACAGCATGCGCAGCCCGGCTTGCGCGGCGAGCGGATGCGAAGTCGAAACGATGTTACGCGCGAATACGGGCAGACGCGGCGTCGAATAGAGGTTTTGCCAGTTGAAGCCAGTCATGTCGAACACTCTCGAAAGGCGCGGCCCGGTGCCATCCAGACGCCGGAAACCATGGGAAGACAGTGAAACGGAGAACCAAGGATTGCAGCGCGATCCGGCACAAAAAACAAATTCATTTATCACATGAATAAATGCACAAATGGCCTGAATGGGTCGGCAGGGATGTCGTGCATGTCGCACGAGTTGGCAGACAACGGGTGCGATGGTCTTACAATACCTCACTCCTGTTCACGCATCGATCGCTCTCCGGCAAGGCGCACCGCGTCGGCGGCCGGGCGGCGCCGAGCCAAACCCACCACCCGAGACACATGACCCGAGACCCCCGCCTGACTCTCAATGCCCGGCAACAGGAACTGCTGGAGTGGGTGCAACGCGACGGCTTCGTGACCGTGGACGACCTCGCGGCCCACTTCGACGTGACGCCGCAGACGATCCGCCGCGACGTCAACTGGCTCGCCGACATGAACCTGCTGCGCCGCTATCACGGTGGCGCGAGTCTGCCGACCAGTTCCGAGAACGTCTCGTACACCGCGCGTCAGCGGATGTTCCATGAAGAAAAACGGCGCATCGCGGCGCTAGTGGCCACTCACATTCCCGATCAGGCGTCGCTCTTCATCAATCTCGGCACCACCACCGAAGAAGTCGCTCGTGCGCTCAACCGGCACCGCGGTTTGCGCGTGATCACCAACAACCTGAACGTTGCCAGCATGATGAGCGGCTATCCGGATTGCGAAGTGCTGGTGACAGGCGGCATCGTGCGCCCGTGGGACAAAGGGATCGTCGGCGAACTGGCGATCGATTTCATTCGCCAGTTCAAGGTGGACTTCGCGATCATCGGCACGTCGAGCATCGAGACGGATGGCACGCTGCGCGATTTCGACACCCGCGAGGTGCGGGTGGCCGAAGCAATCATCCAGCATGCGCGCACGGTCTTCCTCGCCGCCGACAACTCGAAATTCGGCCGCCCCGCGCTGGTTCGCCAAGGCCACCTGGACCAGATCGACGCACTGTTCACCGACGCCGCCCCGCCCGCCGAGATGGCCGAAACCCTGGCCGCCGCGAACTGTCAGGTGTACATCGCGGAGTGAGGCCAGGCATTCTCCGCCATGTTGCAGCGCACGCCGAACTTCGAGTGAAATCAAGGATTTGCTCGCAGCCTCGGACCGCCTCTGCGGCGCCCAATTGTCAAAGGGAAAATTTACTGGGGCGGATTTGGTGTTTAACGAGCGGTTGACTACACTCCAGTTCCCCGGCGTCCGTTCCGCGTTACGCGTAGCGCCGGTTGTGTGACCGAACCTGTGTATGAGCCGTACCTCCCGCCTGATCCTCTAGCGGACTCCACTGGCGCCTGCCAGTTGCCGGCCTGGCTGTCCGCGTTTGCTTGACATGGAGAGAACGATGCTGAGTCCGCATGAATTCGCCACGTTGTTGCTCGTCAAGGACGCTCCCAATCAAGTCGACATGGAGCGAGAAGAACTCGACGCCCTGCTGGAACGCCAGCTCGTGCAGCTCGAACGGCTCGCGTCGGGCAACGAACAATGGCGCGTGACCGAAACCGGCGACAGCGCAATCCGAGCCATCAAACGTTTCTCCTAGTTTTCCCCGTCGGCCTGTGCGGTCGACGTTCGACAGCATGAAAGCGGGCGGCGCGCCGGTTGTCATTGGCGGTATAAGGCGCGCCCTGGAAAACTGCCTCGCATTCTCTTTCAGCAAAACTGCTGGTCCGCTCACGCGGACGCGTTATTGTGCCCAATTCATTTACACAGTAAATTGACGCGACGGATCCTCTGCCTTCGCGCATGCCCAAAACACTCTCCTCCGACGACATCCAGCAATTCCGCGAAACCATGCGGCGCGTGGCCGAGAACGCCTTCGCCACGCGCGGCGCGCAGGGCGTGACGATGCGCGAACTGGCAAAAGAGCTGGGTTGCAGCGCGATGACGCCCTACCGCTATTTCCGCGACAAGGACGAGATCCTCGCGATGGTCCGCGCCGCGGCGTTCAACCGTTTCGCGGCGCGTCTGGAAGCAGCCGCCGGGCAGGCGCCGGACACCCACCCCTCGGCCGTCAGCGACGCGTACGTGGCGTTCGCGCTCGACGAACCGCACGCCTACCGTTTGATGTTCGATCTAACGCAGCAGGAACACGGCTACCCGGAACTCGCGGCCGCGTCGCAGCGTGCGTGGCACATGCTCAGTTCGCACTTCGAGCGGCTTGTTGCGGCCGGCGTCCTGGAAGGCGATCCGCAATTGATCGGCTACGCGTTCTGGGCGAGCCTGCATGGCTTCACGATGCTCGCGCTCGCCAATCATCTGCCGCTGCCGCAAGCGCGCCAGCCCGCCGCGAGCAAGGCGCCGACGCGCGAAGCCGTACTCGCGCAGATTCGCCAGATGTTGTGGCGCGGCGCGCTGCCACAGCGCACTTAACCTTGAACGCGAAAATTCAGGAAACCTAGCAGGAAATCAGGCACGGCACCGGGCGAAAAATTCAGCCGCTGCGCAAGGTCGGATCGACCGCCGCGCGCCAGCTCAGCGCCTTGGCACGCTGGTCGGTGAAGAACATCACCCATTGATTGCGCGCCTGCGGGTCGCTGCTCGCGCCCAGGCTCCTGTAATGCTGCGCAATCGACGCCTGGAACACGCAGTAATCGTCCTTCGACAGCTTGCCGCGCCGGTTCGCCACGTACGCGTCGAACAGCGTCACATAGACGCCTTGCGCGTCGTTGCCGTAGTCGACCGTCTGGGCACTGCACATCTGTTGCAACGACGCGAACGACGGCGCGCCCATCGTCCCGTTCAGGCTCGGCGTGCCGACGCATCCTGCGGCAAGCGCCGCCGCGCCGATCATCCAAAGTCCACGCATGAATTCACCTCGATATGGCTGCTGCCGAGAGTATCGTCCGTGCCCGCGCGTCACGCCACCACCCTAGCCAACCATTAGAGGATCTCTCAGACAAACCGAACTTTACTTTTTCGAATATGTTCATTAAAGTTCGAAAACGAACACTATCGCTTCGATAGATTTTCCCAACGGCTTTCCGAATACGACGCAGGGGACACAGCAGGTGACGCAAGGCTCAAAGTACGATTTGCTCGTCGTGGGCGGCGGGATCAACGGCGCAGGCATCGCACGCGATGCGGCGGGCCGTGGCCTGTCGGTGTTGCTCTGCGAGCAGGACGATCTGGCGGCGCACACGTCGTCGGCCAGCACGAAGCTGATTCACGGCGGCCTGCGCTACCTCGAATACCGCGAGTTCGGGCTGGTGCGCAAAGCCTTGCAGGAGCGTGAAACGCTGCTGCGCGCGGCGCCGCACATCATGTGGCCGCTGCGCTTCGTGATGCCGCACATGCCCGATCTGCGTCCGGCCTGGCTGATCCGCGCCGGCCTCTTCCTTTACGATCACCTCGCCAAACGCGAGCTGCTGCCGGGCTCGCGCGGCATCGTCATGCGCCACCATCCGGCGGGCGCGCCGCTGGTCGATTCGATCAAGCGCGGTTTCGTGTATTCGGACGGCTGGGTCAATGACGCGCGTCTGGTCGTGCTGAACGCGCTGGATGCGCAGGAACGCGGCGCGAAGATTCTCACGCGCACCAGGCTGATCAGCGCGGTGCGCGCCGGCGGCGAATGGCGCGCGCAACTCAGGCGCGCCGACGGCACGATCCTCGACGTGCGCGCCGCTTCGATCGCGAACGCGGCCGGTCCGTGGGTCGGCGAACTGCTGCAAGGCGCGCTCGGCCGGGAAGCGACGCACAGCGTGCGCCTCGTGAAAGGCAGTCACATCGTCACGCGCCGCCTGTTCGAACACGATCACGCGTACATCTTTCAGAACCCGGACAAGCGGATCATCTTCGCGATTCCGTACGAACACGATTACACGCTGATCGGCACGACCGATATCGAGTATCGCGGCGACCCTTCGCTAGTCGCGATCACGCCGGACGAAACGCAATATCTGTGCGATTCGATCAACCGCTACTTCAAGCAGAAGATCACCCCGCAAGACGTGCGCTGGACCTACTCGGGCGTGCGTCCGCTGCTCGAAGAAGAAGGCGCGGACAACCCGTCGGCGGTCACGCGCGACTACTCGCTCGAACTTGACGCACCCGCGGGAGAAGCGCCGCTGTTGTCGGTGTTCGGCGGCAAGATCACCACATTCCGCAAGCTGGCCGAAGAAGCCGTGGACAAGCTCGCACCCGCGCTGCAAAACAACACGCCTTCGTGGACAGCCGGCGCGCCGTTGCCCGGCGGCGATATTCCGCGAGCGAACTTCGAGCGCTTTCTCGCCCAGTTCAAGCAGCAGCATGCGTGGCTGCCCGCCGACCTCGCGCATCGCCTCGCTCGAGCGTATGGCACGCGAGTCAAGAATGTGATCGGCAACGCAAGCTCGCTGGCTGAACTCGGCAACGCATTCGCGCCGGGTCTTTACGAAGCCGAACTCGTTTATCTGCGCGACGTCGAGTGGGCGCGCAGCGCGCAAGACGTGTTGTGGCGCCGCTCGAAACTCGGTTTGCACGTCGAGCCGGGCACGCTCGATTCGGTCACGCACGACATCGACACGTGGTTCGCGCACGAGCCCGTCAGACAAAAGCAGAACGCGTAAGGCCGTTGCAACGCGGCCCGATCGCACAACCCGAAACGCTTCACCCCTCGGCTACGGACAAAGCCGGGACGCACCACCGCAAGCTGTTGCACACCGCTTAAAACAACAAGCCGTTCCCGTCGCCGGTTCGCAATCCGGCGATTCATAAAACGCATGGAGAAGAGACAATGCAGGATCAATACATCCTCGCGCTTGACCAAGGCACCACCAGCTCCCGCGCAATGCTGTTCGACCGGCTCGGCAATATCGTGTCGACCGCTCAGAAGGAGTTCCAGCAGATCTATCCGCGCCCGGGCTGGGTCGAGCACGATCCGCAGGAAATCTGGGCAAGTCAGGCCGGCGTCGCCGCCGAGGCCGTCACGCGAGCCGGCATGAACGGCACGTCGATCGCGGCGATCGGCATCACCAATCAGCGTGAAACCACCATCGTGTGGGACCGCGAAACCGGTCACCCCATCTATAACGCGATCGTCTGGCAAGACCGCCGCACCGCCGACTTCTGCGACCAGCTCAAGGAGCAAGGTCTCGAAGAGAAGGTTCGTGCGAAAACCGGCCTGCCGATCGACTCGTATTTCTCGGCGACCAAGATCCGCTGGATTCTCGACAATGTCGAAGGCGCGCGCGAAAAGGCCAGGCAAGGCCGCCTCGCGTTCGGCACGGTGGATAGCTGGCTGGTGTGGAATTTCACCAAGGGCGGCCTGCACGTCACCGACGTGACCAACGCGTCGCGCACGATGCTGTTCAACATCCACACGCTGAAGTGGGACGACGAACTGCTCGAAGCACTCGATATTCCGCGCAACATGTTGCCGGAAGTGCGTGCTTCGTCGGAAGTGTACGGGCCGACCAAGACCACCGTGTTCGCCTCGAAGATTCCGCTCGCGGGCATCGCCGGCGACCAGCACGCGGCCCTCTTCGGCCAGATGTGCACGCAATCGGGCATGGTGAAGAACACCTACGGCACCGGCTGCTTCCTCGTGATGAACACCGGCGACAAGCCGATCGAATCGAAGAACAATCTCGTCACCACGATCGCGTGGCAGATCGGCGACCAGATCAATTACGCGCTCGAAGGCAGCATCTTTATCGCGGGCGCTGTCGTGCAATGGCTGCGCGACGGTCTCGGCATCATCAAAAGCGCGGCGGACATCGAAACGCTGGCGCGCAGCGTGCCGCATGGCGACGGCGTGTATCTGGTGCCCGCCTTTGCCGGCCTCGGCGCGCCGCACTGGAATCCACGCGCTCGCGGCACGCTGTTCGGCGTGACGCGCGGCACGACCTCGGCGCATATCGCACGCGCCGCGCTCGATTCGATCGCGTACCAATCGCTCGACGTGCTGAAGGCAATGGAAGCCGACTCCGGCATTCGCATCGGCGAATTGCGCGTGGACGGCGGCGCCTGCGCGAACAATCTGCTGATGCAGTTCCAGGCGGACATTCTCGGCGTCGACGCGGTACGCCCGCAAGTTTCGGAAACGACCGCATTGGGCGCGGCGTATCTGGCCGGTCTCGCGGTCGGTTACTGGAAAGACGTGGACGAGCTGCAAAGCCAGTGGAAGCTCGACCGCCGCTTCACGCCTGCCCTGCCGCAGGCCGACGTCAAGGAATGCCTCGACGGCTGGCAGCGCGCGATTCGCGCCGCGAAGGCCTGGGCCGACACGCCCTGATCACACCTATCGCCGTTCCATAAAACAGCTTTCGACATAACGAAGCCGCTTTCTCAAGCGGCTTCCCTAATAACTATATTTCGGATAACCAACAATGTCTCCTTACATTGCGGAATTCATCGGCACAGCCCTCGTGGTGCTGCTCGGCGACGGCGCGGTCGCCAACGTGCTGCTCGCGCGCACCAAAGGCAAGGGCGCGGATCTGATCGTGATCGTGATGGGCTGGGCAATGGCCGTGTTCATCGCCGTCTATGTGACGGCGTCGTTCAGCGGTGCGCATCTGAATCCGGTGGTGACGATCAGCCTCGCACTGGCCGGCAAGTTCGCATGGGCCAAGGTGCCCGGCTACGTCGCGGCGCAGATGCTCGGCGGCATGGCGGGCGCCCTGCTCGTCTGGATCGCGTATCGCCAACACTTTGCGAAGGAGGGCGATGCCGACGTGAAGCTCGGCGTGTTCTGCACGTCGCCGGCGATCCGCAGCGTGCCGCACAACCTGCTCACGGAAATGATCGCGACCTTCGTGCTGATTCTCGGCGTGCTGTATCTGGCGTCGCCGCAAGTCGGTCTGGGCGCGCTCGACGCGTTGCCGGTCGGCCTGCTGGTGCTCGGCATCGGCATCTCGCTCGGCGGCCCGACGGGTTACGCGATGAGCCCGGCACGCGATCTGTCACCGCGTCTGATGCACGCGCTGCTGCCGATTCCGGGCAAGCGCGACAGCGATTGGCGCTATGCGTGGATTCCGGTGCTCGGGCCGCTCGCCGGCGGCGCGGTGGCCACCTTGCTGTACCTGTACCTGCATACGCATTGACCGTGCGGCACGCGTAAGCACTGACGGACAGCGACGCCGCCGCGCAGGCGGCGTCAAAGCACGTATCATGTCGCTTTCAATCTCCGCGCATGAGCTTGCAACAGTCTTGCCCATGCGCTTCTCGCTTTCCGTTTCAACGCATGATCGACCATCTCATCTGTGACTGCGACGGCGTGCTCGTCGACAGCGAAATCATCGCTGACCGCGTGCTCTTCGACACGCTGTCCGCCGCCTTCCCTGGCCTCGATTTCGAACCCGTCGTCAAAACGGCGTTTGGCCAGCAGACCTCGCGCTTTCTCGAAGGCATCGAAAAGTCGTTCGATGTCACGCTGCCCGCGGATTTCCTTGAAACCGTCGAGCACAACGTGGAACTCGCGCTTGCCGCGTCGCTGAGTCCGATCAACGGCGTGCGCGACGCCTTGCAACGTGTGACGCTGCCGGCCGCGGTCGTGTCGAACAGCCGGATGGCGCGCGTGAATGCGTCGGTGCGGCGCGCGGGTTTGCAGCAGATTTTCGGCGAACGGATTTTCAGCGCTGAACAGGTGGCGCGGCCGAAGCCTTTCCCGGATGTGTATCTGTTCGCCGCCAGGACGCTGGAGGTGGAGCCTTCGCGATGCATCGTCGTCGAAGACAGCGTGGCGGGTCTGAATGCGGCGCGCGCGGCGGGTATGAAGACGATCGCGTTCGTCGGCGCGAGCCATATCCCCGACGGCTATGCGGATGCGCTGCGCAAGATGGGCATGACGCGCATCATGAAACATATGGACGAACTGCCCGCGCTGATCGAAGCAGGCGTGCGCGGCGAGTTCGGCGACGTGCGGTCGTAACGGCCCCCGTGGCCATGGCCATTGCCGCAACCGTAATCGCAACAAAAAAACGGCTAGTGAACTGCACCCCAAATCGTTGGACGGGTGTCCAACTTTTGGGGTGCAGTTCATAGCTAGTCGGCTTTTTTTACCGAACACGCGTCAGCGCGTATCCGCAACTCAAGCCTCGTCGGCCACGCATTCACGTGCCGTCGCCAGCGACTCGCGGAATTCCACCAGTTCGGCGATCGTCAGCATCGGCAGATTGTGTTGCGCGGCGAAGCGCTCGACGTCGGCGCCGCGCGTCATCGTGCCGTCCGCGTTCATCAGTTCGCACAGCACGCCGGCCGGCTTCAGACCCGCGAGAATCGCCAGATCGACCGTGCCTTCGGTGTGGCCGCGGCGCGCCAGCACGCCGCCGGGCATCGCGCGCAACGGGAATACGTGGCCCGGACGCACGATGTCGGCGGGCTTCGCCGTATCGGCGATCGCAGCGCGGATCGTCGTCACGCGGTCGAGCGCGGACACACCCGTCGTCACGCCGTCGCGTGCTTCGATCGAGACAGTGAACGCGGTGCCATGACGGCTTTCGTTGTTGATGGCCATCGGCGGCAGTTCGAGCGCGCGGATCTTGTCGTCGGGCAGGCACAGGCAGACGATGCCGCTGCATTCGCGGATCAGCAACGCCATGGTTTCGACGGAAAGACGCTCGGCGGAAACGATCAGATCGGCTTCGTTCTCGCGGTCGTGGTCGTCTTGCAGGACGACGGCGCGGCCATCGCGCATCGCTTGCAATGCGGCGGCGATACGGGGCGGGACAGGCTCGGTGGCAAGCAGCGGGAAATCGAGGAATGCATCGCCCCCCAAGGGGGCTTCTTTCGGTCCGTCCCACAAGGAGACTTCCCTCGGGGCGTCTGCAATCGTCGACGGTGCAGGAAAAGTAGCAAAGGACATGTGAAACGCTCATCGCAAAAGTTGGGCGAAAAACGTTTCAGGGCATTGCAAACAGACAAAGACGCGCCGCTGAACGCCGCGCAAAGCGACGCTCGCGCACCGCTCCAACCCCAGGCGGCGCCGCGGAAACGAACATGACTATCTGCACATCTTCTTCCATCCGGACTCTAACCGTCGGCTCTGGCTTCTCACCAGATCTGCTGACCCCGCCGTGTCTTCGATGCTGCGAAGACGCTTGCCAAGCGGGCGCTCGCGGGCTCGCCGGCTCACGCTTTCGCGTTGCCGGCATACCGCCGGTGGGGAATTTCACCCCGCCCTGAAGACGCACTGATTGCCGGATCGACCGGCTGGCAAAGCATACAACAGCCGCGCCGCACGTGCAGCGCAACCCCTACAGACCAGACGGACATCTCCGTCTGGCAACGCAAGTGGAACCACGCTCGCGCCGCGCAACCTCATCGCATCAAACCGGTGCGCTCTGCCGCGTCGCCTCGTGCGAGGCGGGCACGTCCCAGCGCGGCGGCGATTCCGCCTTCAGCGTCACACGAAACGCGCGCGCTTCGGTGTCACCAGGATTGCGCAGACTGTGCGGCTGATCGGCATCGAAGACGATCGCATCGCCCGTGGCCAGCAATTGACGCTGATCGTGCACGCTGACTTCCAGCGTGCCTTCGCTCACCACCAGGTTCACGGTCGTACCCGGCGCGCGGCGCGTGCCGGCCTCGGTATGCAGCGGCGCGACGCGCAACTCGTGAAACTCGGCGGCGGTCGGCTCGGCGTCGGGATAAAGCGGCCGGGCCGAATAACGGCCGTTCGAACTGACCACGCGCGACGAGCGTTCGGCCGGCAAATGCTCGAAGCCGTTCGTCGCGTGACGCCGCAAGAACGCCGCCACCGACACCTTCAGCGCCGCCGCGACCTTGCACAGCACCTTGATCGACGGCACGCTGCGCGCCGACTCGATCTGCGCGAGCATCGCTCGCGAAACGCCCGAAGCGCGCGCCAATGCGTCGAGCGACAGTTGCCGCTCGGCGCGCAAACGGGCGAGATTCACGCCGACCAGATGTTCCAGTGCATCGAAGGGTTCGGCGGCACGCGGCGACGCTTCGGTGTCAGCCGCGGGATCGCGAACCAGCGCAAGCGGGGAATGCATGATTGCCTCCAGGAGCGCCGCCGGACGGCGGGCAAACGATTAGTGGAAGCAAGATAGCATCGCGCCTGACTGAGCCCAACGAAGTTATCTTCACACTGTTATCAGCATTGCGGAGGACGATTCTCGCAAAGCTTGTGCGAATTTTTCATATGCGCGTTCGCATGCAGATTCGCACGCTCAGGCCCGCTGCGCCACGGTCGACGCCGGCGCATCCATCCGCGCGGCGAACCACGTCAGCAGCACAGCCACCGCGCTGACGGCTGCCGCCACCCACGGCAGCGTATCGAGCGCATGGCCGTGATTGATCACCAGACCGCCGAGCCACGCGCCGCCCGCATTGCCGACGTTGAACGCGCCGATGTTCAACGTGGACGCCAGATTCGGCGCCGCGGCCGCCTTCTCGACCACGCGCATCTGCAACGGCGGCACGGTCGCGAACGCGGCGATGCCCCACACGAACACGGTAATCGCCGCCGCCACCTGCGAATGGCTGGTGCGCGCGAAGATCGCCATCACCACCGCGAGCGCGACCAGAATGCCCATCAGCGAAGGCATCAGCGCACGGTCCGCGAGCTTGCCGCCCACCGTATTGCCGATCGTCAGGCCGAGGCCGAACAGCACCAGAATCAGCGTCACGCCGCGCGGCGAGAAGCCGCTCACCTGCTCGAGAATCGGCGCGATGTAGGTGAACACCACGAACACGCCGCCAAAGCCGAGCACCGTCATCGCGAGCGCGGTCCAGACTTGCGGGTCCTTCAGCACGCGCACTTCATGGCCGAGGCCGACCGGCCCGGAATCGTGACGATTCGGCACCAGCGCCGTCACACCCGCCAGCGACAACACGCCGAACGCGCTCACGATCCAGAACGCGGCGCGCCAGCCGAACTCCTGACCGATGAAGGTGCCGAACGGCACGCCGAGCACGTTGGCGAGCGTCAAGCCGGTGAACATCAGCGCAATCGCGCTCGCGCGCTTTTCGGCCGGCACAAGCGAAGCCGCCACCACCGCGCCGATGCCGAAGAACGAACCATGCGCGAACGAGGTCACCACGCGCGCGATCATCAGCACCGAATAACCGGACGCAATCGCACACAGCGTATTGCCGACGATGAACACGCCCATCAGCAGTTGCAACGCGAGCTTGCGCGGCATCTTGCTGGTGATCACCGCGACGAGCGGCGCGCCGACCGCGACGCCGAGCGCGTAGCCGCTCACGAGCAAACCGGCCGACGGAATCGACACCGCCAGATCGTGCGCGACCTCGGGCAGCAAACCCATGATCACGAACTCAGTCGTGCCGATCGCGAATGCGCTGATCGCCAGCGCCAGTAGTGGAATGGGCATCCTTCTTCTCCAGGTTCTAAAGTTGAGCGCGGTGAACATGACGCAGCGCGATCACGAATTCGACGACCACACCCGGCGCGAGCGCGACGAACAGTTGCAATCCGGCTCGCTGCGGACCCATCTGCGGCACTTCGGCGAGCTGATAGGGCACGTCCGCCGCATGCAGCCGGCCAAGCAGCGCCTGCCATTCGCCGGCGCTCTCCAGCCGGAACGCGATGTGGTCGATGCGCGGCGCCGATCTTCCCGCCAGAGCCGGCACCGTCGCGTCGATCAGATGAATCACCGGCCGGCCGTTCGCATACAGCCAATTGCCGTCGATCGAAAACGGCGGACGCGCGCCATCCGTCAACCCGACGACGTCGACGAAAAAACGTCGGGCGGTGTCGAGTTCGGCGGTGACGATCGTCGCGTGATCGAGTTGCATGATGTCGGCGGCTCGGTGCACATCAGGGTTTTCGAGGCGTGCATTGTCGGTGGCCGGCGTCGATTTGATAATTGGCGTAGCATTTGAAGCATTTTCAAATTCTTTTGAAATATCGCGATGGATAACCTCGGTGACATCCGCCTGTTCGTCGAAGCGGCGCAGCAGGGCAGCCTGTCGGCAGCGGGCCGCAAGATGGGCCTGACGCCGGCCGCCGCCAGTGCGCGTCTCGCCAAGCTCGAAGCCGGCCTGAAAGCGCGTCTGTTCGAGCGCACCACCCGCCAGTTGCGGCTCACCGACGAAGGCCGCCTGTACCTGAATTGCTGCCGCCAGGCGCTGCAATCGCTCGATGACGCCGAAGCCGCGCTGCAAGCCGGTCAAGGCGTGGTGCGCGGCAAAGTGCGGATTTCCGCGACGTCCGATTTCGGCCGCAATCTGTTGATGCACTGGCTCGACGAGTTCAACGCGCTGTATCCGGAGGTGACGTTCGCGCTGACGCTGTCGGACTCGCTGTCGAATCTGGTGCAGGAGGACATCGATATTGCAATCCGCTTCGGCGTGCCGCAAGACAGTTCGCTGGTCGCGCGCAAGCTGGCGCCCAATCGGCGCGTGCTGTGCGCGTCGCCGGATTACATCGCGCGCCGCGGGGAGCCGAAAGACCCGCACGATCTGGCGAATTTCGACTGCATCGTGCTCGGCACCGCATCGGGGCCGGTCAACGAATGGCGTTTTACGCGCGGCGACGAAGTGCAGCATTACACCGTGCCGTTCGAGAGCGCCCGCGAGACCAACGACGGCGCCGTCGCCCGCGAATGGGCGCTGCGCGGCTACGGGATCGTGATCAAGTCGATGTGGGACGTGGAAGCGGACCTGCGCGCCGACGGCCTGAAAATCCTGCTGCCCGAGTGGCGCTATCCGGACGCGCCGCTGCACGCGCTCTATCACCGCAACCGCTTCATGGCGCCGCGCGTGCGCGTGCTGCTGGATTTCCTGAGCGAGCGCTTCGCGCAGGTGTCGGACGAACTGGAGGGCCTGCTGGGCTTGCCGCCGGAGCGGCCGGAAGCAAAGGCCGCAGCAGAAACCGCACCCGATGAAGGGCTATAATATTGAGCTACGCTGCAAACGTGCATTGAAAGTGGCCCAAGCGAAGTGGCCCAAGCGTGGCCCATGTCAGTGACAAATCACTGGGAAGCGCCGCCCCGCGGCTGGTTCGCACGCTGCCCGCACGTTTGGCCCCTCTTCACCTTTAAACGACGCCCCCAGGTTAACCACTGCGACCGGCGAAATTCGATGACCAAGAAAGTTTATGTAAAGACCTTTGGCTGCCAGATGAACGAGTACGACTCCGACAAGATGGTCGACGTACTCGGCGCGGCTGAAGGACTCGTCAAGACCGACACGCCGGAAGACGCGGACGTCATTCTGTTCAACACCTGCTCGGTGCGCGAAAAAGCGCAAGAGAAAGTCTTCTCCGACCTCGGCCGCGTGCGCGAGCTGAAGGAAGCGAATCCCGATCTGATCATTGGCGTAGGCGGCTGCGTGGCGAGCCAGGAAGGCGCGTCGATCGTTGCGCGCGCACCATATGTCGATCTGGTGTTCGGTCCGCAAACGCTGCACCGTCTTCCGCAGATGATCGACAAGCGCCGTGAAAGCGGCCGCGCGCAAGTCGATATTTCGTTCCCGGAAATCGAAAAGTTCGATCACCTGCCGCCGGCGCGCGTCGAAGGCCCGAGCGCGTTCGTGTCGATCATGGAAGGCTGCAGCAAGTACTGCAGCTACTGCGTCGTGCCGTACACGCGCGGCGAAGAAGTGTCGCGCCCGCTGGACGACGTGCTGACCGAAATCGCCGGTCTCGCCGACCAGGGCGTGCGCGAAGTCACGCTGCTCGGCCAGAACGTGAACGCGTATCGCGGCGGTCTCACGCTCGGCTCGACCGAAATCGCGGACTTCGCCACGCTGATCGAGTACGTCGCCGATATTCCGGGCATCGAACGGATTCGCTACACCACGTCGCATCCGAAGGAATTCACGCAGCGCCTGATCGACACCTACGCCAAGGTGCCGAAGCTCGTCAGCCATCTGCATCTGCCGGTGCAGCACGGTTCCGACCGCATCCTGATGGCGATGAAGCGCGGCTACACCGTGCTCGAATACAAGTCGGTGATCCGCAAGCTGCGCGCGATCCGCCCTGACCTGTCGCTGTCCACCGACATGATCGTCGGCTTCCCCGGCGAAACGGAAGAAGACTTCGACAAGATGATGACGCTCGTGCACGAGATGAAGTACGACACCAGCTTCTCGTTCATCTACAGCCCGCGCCCCGGCACGCCGGCCGCGAATCTGCACGACGACACGCCGCGAGAAGCGAAGCTCAAACGTCTGCAACATTTGCAGGCCACCATCGAAGAAAACGTGCAGCGCATCAGCGACGCGATGGTCGGCAAGGTCGAGCGGATTCTGGTCGAGCGCCCGGCGCGCAAGGACCCGAACGAACTCGCGGGCCGCACCGAGAACAATCGCGTGGTGAATTTCCCGGCGCCAGTGGCGTCGCACGCGCGGCTGATCGGCCAGATGGTCGACGTGAAGATCGTCCACGCGTATCCGCATTCGCTGCGCGGCGAGCTGGTGCTGGTGCACGACGATGCGCTCGCGACCACCCACTGAATTCGCTGAGCTACGTCACTGAGCTACGTAAGCGCACGACGCCGCCAGGTTACGCAACTGAGCGTTTTGAAACCGACAGGATCGATCCACCGCCTTGAAGACCACTCAGCAGCATCTGGAATTCACAGCACCGCGCGAAGACAACGCGCGGCTCGCCAACCTCTGCGGACCGCTCGATGAAAATCTGCGGCAGATCGAGCAGGCGCTCGACGTGACGCTGCAACGCCGTGGCCATCGCATCACGATTCGCGGACGCGGTGCGAAACTCGCGCTCACCGCACTCGAAAACTTCTACAACAACGCACGCGAGCCGCTGTCGGTCGACGACATCCAGCTTGCGCTCATCGAAGTGCGCCATCCGGCGCGCCAGCGCACGAACGGCAACGGCAGTGAAGAAGGCGATGCGCGTTTCCCCGGCAATCCGGATCATCCGTTCGACCAGCCTGCCGACAACGGCGACGACGACCTCGAAGAACTCGGCCCGAAGCTGTACACGCGGCGCGCCGATCTGCGCGGCCGGACGCCGGCGCAACGCGAGTATCTGAAGCAGATCGTCTCGCACGACGTGACCTTCGGCGTCGGTCCGGCCGGCACCGGCAAGACGTATCTCGCGGTGGCGTGCGCGGTGGATGCGCTGGAGCGCGATCAGGTCAAGCGCATCGTGCTGACGCGCCCGGCCGTGGAAGCGGGCGAGCGCCTCGGCTTCCTGCCGGGCGATCTGGCGCAGAAGGTCGATCCGTATCTGCGCCCGCTCTACGACGCGCTGTACGACCTGCTCGGCTTCGACAAGACCGCGAAGATGTTCGAGCGGCAGATGATCGAAATCGCGCCGCTCGCGTACATGCGCGGCCGGACGCTGAACCACGCGTTCATCATCCTCGACGAAGCGCAGAACACCACGCCCGAACAGATGAAGATGTTCCTCACGCGGATCGGCTTCGGCTCGAAGGCGGTGGTGACCGGCGACACGACGCAGGTCGATTTGCCGCGCGGCGCGAAGAGCGGGCTGATCGAAGCACAGCAGGTGCTCTCGGACGTGCGCGGCATTGCGCTCACGCGCTTCACCAGCGCGGACGTGGTGCGGCATCCGCTGGTCGCGCGAATTGTGGAGGCGTACGATGCGCATGCGCAGAAATCCGTCAATCCGGCGGATTCCCGCTGATCGACGTCGACTGCCGTTGAAAATGCGGTTGAAAATGCCGTCGCCAGGAAAGCAAGAAATCGAAAAAGCATGAGCCGCGCCCCGAAACTGACGTTGAATCTGCAATTCCCTGCCGCCAAGGCCTGGCCGGAACACAAGGCGCTGCTGCCGCGCGCCACCGTGGCCGGCTGGATCAAGGCGGCGCTTTTCGCGGACGGCGAACTGACGGTGCGTTTCGTCGACGCCGAGGAAGGGCGCACGCTGAACCGCACCTATCGCGGCAAGGATTACTCGACCAACGTGCTGACCTTCGCGTACGCCGAATCCGAAGACGATCCGGTGACGGGCGATCTGATCCTGTGCTGCCCGGTGGTCGAGAAAGAAGCCGCCGAACAGGGCAAGCCGCTCCTCGCGCACTACGCGCATCTGCTGGTGCACGGCACGCTCCACGCGCAAGGCTACGATCACGAGGTCGAGGAAGAAGCCGAGGAAATGGAAGCGCTCGAAACCGAAATTCTCGGCAAGCTCGGTTTCCCCGATCCGTATCAATAGCCACCGACAGCCACCGACAGCCACCGACAGCCACCGACATCATCGCTTGAAGCCCACCGTGAGCACCTCTTCCCCCGAAGCCGACACCCGAACGCCCTGCCCTGACTACCCACCGGCGCTCGGCGAATCGCGGCTGCTGACGGACGAGGAACTGCGCGCGTCGCTCGAATGTACGTTGCGCGACTGGAACCGCAAAAGCGATCTGTGGCTGTTCGGCTATGGCTCGCTGATCTGGAATCCCGGTCTGCCCACCGTCGAAGCGACCCGTTCCAGGGTGCATGGTTATCACCGCGGGCTCTATCTGTGGTCGCGGGTGAATCGCGGCACGCCGGAACAGCCGGGCCTCGTGCTCGCGCTCGATCGCGGCGGTTCCTGCACGGGGATCGCGTTCCGGCTCGCCGCCGAGGGCGCGATGCCCCATCTCGACGCCTTGTGGCGCCGCGAAATGGCGATGGGTTCGTATCGCCCGGCATGGCTGCCGTGCGTGCTCGCCGACGGCCGGCGTGTCGATGCGCTCGCGTTCGTGATGCGCCGCGACGTGCCGAGCTACACCGGCAAACTGCGCGACGAAGTCGTCAAAACCGTGTTCGGTTGCGCCTGCGGCCGCTACGGCACGACGCTCGATTATGTCAGCCGCACCGTCCATGCACTGCGCGAGAGCGGCATGCCGGACCGCGCGCTGGAAGCGCTGCTCGAGCGTTGCCACGAGGAAAGCGGTAACGAAAGTCGTGATGAAAGCCGCGACGAAGGCCGCGGGACAGGCGGCGAAGCGGGCAGCGAAGCGGACAATCAGGCGGACGGCCACGCGCGCCTGGCCGTCCGCCGGCAAGCGCGTTCCGAGTAAACCTCCGCGCAGTCCGCGCAGGCGCCGCGCCATCGCGCGCAACCGCCGCGAGCCGCGTTTTTTTGCTCCCGAACGTCTTTTGCCGCGTAATCAGTTAGGATTGACGTACGTCCCTCTGCTAGCGGAGGGGCGGTTTCACAGCGGCTTCGCTCATCGGCCAGCCCGGCGGGACACGGTCCTGCCATGTGCCTGGTGTATCCTTAATGCTCTGCAACAGCGCGCCCAGTCTCGCGAGGCGCACTACCATGAACGACACGTATCCCAGTCGACGCCATACCGACAAACCGCAAGAAAAGCGCTCACTTCTCGAGCGACTGACCGACTTCATCTCGCCTGAGCCCGACTCGCGCGGCGAACTTCTGGAAATTCTGCAGGACGCGCATGAGCGCAACCTGATCGACGCCGACTCGCTGTCGATGATCGAGGGCGTGTTCCAGGTTTCCGAACTGTGCGCGCGCGACATCATGGTGCCGCGCGCGCAAATGGACGCGATCAACATCGCGGACAATCCCGCCGAATTCATCCCCTACGTGCTGGAAAAAGCGCACTCGCGTTACCCGGTCTACGAGGGCAATCGCGACAACATCATCGGCGTGCTGCTGGCCAAAGACCTGCTGCGCTATTACGCCGAAGACGAATTCGACGTGCGCGGCATGCTGCGCCCCGCTGTCTTCATTCCGGAGTCGAAGCGCCTGAACGTGCTGCTGCACGACTTCCGCGTGAATCGCAATCACCTCGCGGTGGTGGTCGACGAATACGGCGGCGTGGCCGGTCTGATTACGATCGAAGACGTGCTGGAGCAGATCGTCGGCGACATTGAAGACGAATACGATTTCGACGAGGAAAGCGGCAACATCATCGCCTCGCCGGACGGCCGGTTCCGCGTGCGCGCGCTCACCGAGATCGAGCAGTTCAATGAGGCATTCGGCACACATTATTCGGACGAGGAAGTCGATACGATCGGCGGCCTTGTCACGCATCACTTCGGACGCGTGCCGCATCGCGGCGAAAAGGTCCGCATCGACGATCTGATCTTCGAGATTCTGCGCGGCGACGCCCGCCAGATCCACATGCTGCTGGTGCGCCGCGATCCGCTTGCCGGCCAGCGCGAGCGCGACGCACAGCACGTGCAGACCTGAACCTCCTCAATTTTTCGTTTCTTCAACTCCTCACGCCGACCGCGCAACAATGGCCGACCCGATTACTTCCCGTTCGCGCCGCGGCGTGAGTGCGCCTGCCGCCCAGGAAACACGCGGTCGCGCGCTGCCCCGCTGGCACTATCTCGTTGCTTTGGCCGCCGGCGCGGCCAATACGCTTTCGTTTGCGCCCACGCCGCACGGCGGCTGGCTCGAACTCGCGATCTTCACATTTTTCTTCGCCTGGCTCACACGCACGACCGGCTGGAAGAGTGCCGCGCTGACGGGCGGCGCATTCGGCTTCGGCAACTTCGTCACCGGCGTGTGGTGGCTGTACGTCAGCATGCATGACTACGGCGGCATGGCCGCGCCGCTGGCGGGCGCGGCGCTCGTGCTGTTCTCGCTGTATCTGGCGGTTTATCCGGCGCTGACCGCGGGCGTCTGGTCGTTCTGCGCCGGCCACGCGCGCAACGGCGCGCTCGACAACGACCCACCCTTCTCGCCGACCTGGCACGGCGCGCTGGCTTTTGCCAGCGCCTGGGCGATCGGCGAATGGCTGCGCGGCACCGTGTTCACCGGCTTTCCGTGGCTCTCGAGCGGCTATGCGCAGGTGGACGGTCCGCTCGCCGGGTTTGCGCCGATAGCGGGCGTGTACGGCGTCGGCTGGATGCTGGCGCTGGTGGCGGCGTTGCTCGTGCAGGCTCTGGTGCACCTGCGCGAGCGGCCTGGTGCGGCCACCGGCGGCAATGGAGAGAAGCGCGGTGGCGCGCGTGCCGTCGCGCCGGCGCTGGTTGCGCTCGCGCTGCTTGCAGCCGGCCTGCTGCTGCCGCTCGCGCATTGGACTGTGCCGGCCAACGCGGCGCTCTCCGTGCGCCTGCTGCAAGGCAACGTCAAGCAGGAGATGAAGTTCGAAGAAGCGGGCATGCGCGCTGCGATCGACCAGTATCAGCAGATGATCACGTCGAAGCCGGCCGACCTGATCGTCACGCCGGAAACGGCCGTTCCGGTACTGGCGCAGCAATTGCCGCTGCCGTTCGCGTCGGCGGTGCGCAACTTTTCGGATACGACTGGCACCGCGGTCCTGTTCGGCGCGATCGGCGGCACGATTACGCCGGAAGGCCAGGTGGTCGACTATACGAACAGCCTGTTCGGCGTCACGCCGGGCACTCGCGACGTGTATCGCTACGACAAGCACCACCTCGTGCCGTTCGGCGAATTCGTGCCGTGGGGTTTCCGCTGGTTCGTCAATCTGATGCGCATTCCGCTCGGCGATTTCGCGCGTGGCGCGCCGGTGCAGAAGCCGTTCGTCGTGCATAACCAGCCGGTCGCCGTCAACATCTGCTACGAGGATATTTTCGGCGAAGAGATCGCGCGAACCGTACGCGAAAGCGATACGCCCGCGGGCGTGCTGGTCAACTCGACGAATCTCGCCTGGTTCGGCGACACGATCGCGCTGGATCAGCATTTGCAGATTGCCCGCATGCGTTCGCTGGAAACCGGCCGGCCGATGCTGCGCGCAACCAACACCGGCATGACAGCCGCGATCGATGCGAACGGCAAAGTGCTTGGACGCCTGACGCCGTACACGGTCGGCTCACTCGACGTGACGGTGCAAGGCACGTCGGGCAGCACGCCTTATGTGACGAGCGGCAACAACACGGTGCTGGCGGTTTCGTTGTTCCTGCTGGCGTTTGGGTTTGCGTTCGGGCCGGGGATCAGGCGGCGGCAAAACGGTACGAAGTGAAGCGGCGATAAAACGCCGAATATGTCGATTACATAAACCATTACGCCGCCCGACATACAAAAAAAATGCGCCTGACGAGCAGGCGCATTTTTTTACCGCAAACGTAAGCTTCAATTCAGGATGATTCGGGTTTCCGAAAGCTCGAATAACGTCATTTTGAAATCTTGCGACAATTGCAGGCAGTCGTTATTCAAACTTCACTCGCAGCGGCCCCTCCGCCGCCCGCTCAGTTCGCCGGCACCGTATCAATGAACGACTGGCGCAGCGACAGTTTCTGGAAATGCTTGTCCAGATTCGGATACGCTTCGCGCCAGTTCAGCTCGGGCATGCGGAAATCGAGGTAGCCCAGCGCGCAGCCCACGGCGATATCCGCGAGCGTGTAGTGAATGCCCGCGCACCAGGGCTTGCTGGCCAAGCCCTGCGACATCGCGATCAGGCCTTCGTCGATCTTGCGCTGCTGCCGCGCGACCCACGCGTCCACACGCTGTTCGGGCGTGCGCTGGGTGCCTTCGAGGCGAATCAGCACCGCCGCGTCCAGGATGCCGTCGGCCAGCGCCTCCCAGCAGCGCACTTCGACGCGCTCGCGCCCCGACTGCGGAATCAGCTTGCCGACCGGCGAAAGCGTATCGACGTACTCGCAGATCACCCGAGAATCGAACACCGCTTCACCGTCTTCCATGAGGAGGCACGGCACCTTGCCGAGCGGGTTGAAGGTGTGAATGGTGGTTTCCGGCGCCCAGACGTTCTCGAGCACCAGCTTGTAGTCAATCTTCTTCTCGGCCAGCACGATCCGCGCCTTACGCGCGAACGGGCTGCCGAGCGAACCGATGAGTTTCATCATCACATCTGCCCTTTTCTTGAATTCGGCGAAAGTATAAGTGGTCGGCGGCATTCCGAGCGCAGAGCCGCATCTTCGCGGGCCGCGTAAATGCTTGCTGTGGATGGATTGCAACATAGCAACATTGCCGCGCCGGAAGCCGGGCGTCTACCTGGCTAAACGGCCGATTGACTGAAAGACAGATGAGGGAGGCGCGTCGCGCCGTCGCCGCCGCGCGTCTGACCGGCGCACAGCCCCGGCCTGTCGCGCCGGGCGCCAGGTTAGCGCCGCCACCCCGGCCACCGGGATCCGCACAAAAAAAGTCCTCGCATTGGGCGCTACAATCGCACGATGAACCAGCCGACCGAACCCATCATCGCCATCGACGTTTACCGCCAGCGCCGCGAGCGCGTACTCGCCGCGCTGCGCGCAGCGGGCGGCGGCGTCGCCATCGTACCCACTGCGCCGGAAACGCTGCGCAACCGCGATGTCGATTATCCATACCGGCACGACAGCTACTTCTACTACCTGACCGGGTTCACCGAACCCGAGGCGCTGCTCGTGCTCGACGCAAGCGCGGCGCCCGGCGAGCCGGCCTCGATCCTGTTCTGCCGCGAGAAAAATGTCGAGCGCGAGACGTGGGAAGGCTTCCGTTTCGGCCCGCAAGGCGCGCGCGAGGCGTTTGGCTTCGCCGCCGCATTTCCGATCGGCGAAACCGATGCGCAACTGCCGCGCCTTCTGGCGGACAAGCCGGCGCTGTATTACGCGCTCGGCGCCTCCGCAAAACAGGACGAACAGGTGCGCGGCTGGCTCGACACGGTGCGCGCGCAAGGCCGCAGCGGCGTCGCCGCGCCCACTGCCGCGCGCGATCTGATACCGCTGCTCGACGACATGCGGCTCGTCAAGGACGACCACGAACTCGCGATCATGCGCCGCGCCGGCAAGATTTCCGCCCACGCGCATCGTCGCGCGATGGCCGCGTGCCGGCCTGGCGTGCGCGAGTACGAACTCGAAGCCGAGTTGCTGTACACCTTCCGCAAGTTCGGCGCGCAGGCGCCGGCTTATACGTCGATTGTCGCCGCGGGCGCGAACGCCTGCGTGCTGCACTACCCGGCCGGCAACGCCATCGCGCAGGACGGCGATCTGATCCTGATCGACGCGGCCTGCGAACTCGACGGCTACGCCTCGGACATCACCCGCACGTTCCCCGCCAGCGGCCGCTTCACGCCGGCACAGCGCGAGCTGTACGACATCGTGCTGGCCGCGCAGCAGGCCGCCGTCGACGCCACCCATGCCGGCGCCACCTTCGACGATCCGCATCAGGCCGCCGTGCGTGTGCTGTCGCAGGGCTTGCTCGACACCGGCATCATCGAGCGGACGAAATTCGCGTCGGTCGACGCGGTGATCGCCGAGCGCGCCTATGCGCCGTTCTACATGCACCGCACCGGCCACTGGCTCGGCATGGACGTGCACGATTGCGGCGACTATCGCGAGCGCGGCGCGCCGCGCAACGAAGCGGGCGCGCTGCCGTGGCGCACGCTGCAGGCGTCGATGACGCTGACCATCGAGCCCGGTCTCTATATCCGGCCGGCCGAAGGCGTGCCGGAGCGCTACTGGAACATCGGCATCCGCATCGAGGACGACGCGATCGTCACCGCGACCGGCTGCGAATTGATCACGCGCGACGTGCCCGTCGATGCCGGCGAGATTGAAGCGCTGATGCAGGAAGCCCGCGCGGCCCATGAAGCAAGGAAGTAACCCGCAATGAACGACGTATCCCAGTCGGCTGTGATTCTGAAACGCGCCGCGTCCGAGGCCCCGTTCGATTTCGACGTGACCATCGTCGGCGCCGGTCCGGTCGGGCTCGCGCTGGCCGGTTGGCTCACGCGCCGCAGCGCGACGCAGGCGCTGAAAATCGCGCTGATCGACGCACGCGAGCCGGAAGACTCGATCGCCGATCCACGCGCGATCGCCGTGTCGCACGGCAGCCGGATGATTCTCGAACCGCTGCGCTGGCCTGCCGACGCCACCGCGATCCAGCGCATCCACGTCTCCCAGCGCGGCCACTTTGGCCGCACGCTGATCGATCACAGCGAACACGGCTTGCCGGCGCTCGGCTACGTGCTGCGCTACGGCTCGATCGTGCACGGGCTCGCCGAAGCGGTCCACGCAAGCCCAGTGCACTGGTTCCGCTCGACGTCCGCGTCGGCGCCGGTTCAGGAGCATGACGGCGTCACGCTGCCGATCGAAAACGCGCATGTCGCGCGCAAACTGCGCACGCGCATCCTGGTAAACGCCGAAGGCGGTCTGTTCGGCGACCAGAAGACCGGCAAAGGCGCCGGCGCCGGCGGTACGCGCGATTACGGACAAACCGCGCTGGTCGGCACGGTCAGCGTGTCGGCGCCGCAACCGCACGTTGCGTGGGAGCGCTTCACGTCGCAAGGGCCGATCGCGCTCCTGCCGATGGGCGGCGTGCGCGGCGCGGACTACGCGCTGGTCTGGTGCTGCGCGCCCGGCGAAGCGGCGCGCCGCACGCAACTCTCCGACGCGGAATTCCTGCGCGAACTCGGCGCCGCCTTCGGCGACCGCATGGGCCGCTTTCTGCAGATCAAAGGACGCGCTTCGTTTCCTTTGGGGTTGAACGCGGTCGATACGCTCGTGAAGGGACGCGTGGTCGCGATCGGCAACGCGGCGCAAACGCTGCATCCGGTGGCGGGCCAGGGTCTGAACCTTGGACTGCGTGACGCGCACGCGCTCGCCGACGCGTTCTCGGCTGAGGGCGCGACGCCGCTCGCGCTGGCCGCGTTCGCCCAGCGCCGCGCGCTGGACCGGCGCCTGACGATCGGCGCCACCGACACGCTCGCGCGCCTTTTCACCGTCGACTTCCCGCCGCTGGCCATCGTGCGCGGCCTTGCCCTGACCGCGCTCGAATTCGTCCCGCCGGTGAAAACCGCCCTGGCACGGCAAATGATGTTCGGCCAGCGCCGCTGAGCGCGCCGCCGGCTCGCGCCGCACCGGCGTTCAACGGAGGCGCGCGAGCGGCGCCGGTTCTATGAGCCAGCGCACTTTCATAGAAGATTTAATGGGTTACGGCAGCCTCAAGTCCGGTGCCGCTTATCCGTTAACGCTAAAATAGCGGTTTTCCCTCGCATTTCGCGAACGCTCCGATTGACAGAATCTGAAACGGATCTGAAACGGATCGGCGGCGCGCGCGCGTCCACGTCATGCCAACTCTCGGCTCCCACAATCTGCGTAACAACCTGTTCGTCGCCCCGATGGCGGGCGTGACCGACCGGCCGTTCCGGCAGCTTTGCAAGCGGCTGGGCGCGGGCTATGCAGTGTCGGAAATGGTGGCGTCGAACGCGCAGTTGTGGAAAAGCGAGAAGACCATGCGCCGCGCCAACCACGCGGGCGAGGTCGAGCCGATCGCCGTGCAGATCGCCGGCGCCGATCCGGCCATGATGGCCGAAGCGGCCCGCTACAACGTCGCGAACGGCGCGCAGATCATCGACATCAACATGGGCTGCCCGGCCAAGAAGGTGTGCAACGTCGCGGCCGGCTCGGCGCTGTTGCAGAACGAACCGCTGGTGCAGCGCATCGTCGAGGCGGTGGTGGGCGCAGTGGGTACGGGGCCCGATGCGGTGCCCGTCACGCTGAAGATCCGCACCGGCTGGGATCGCGACAACAAGAACGCGCTCAGCGTCGCGCGCCTCGCCGAAGCCGCCGGCATTTCGATGCTGACCGTGCACGGCCGCACGCGCGCCGACCTGTATCACGGCGACGCCGAATACGAGACCATCGCCGCGGTGAAAGCGGCGGTGCGCATTCCGGTGGTCGCCAACGGCGACATTACGTCGCCGCAAAAAGCCCGCGAGGTGCTCGCCGCCACCGGCGCCGACGCCATCATGATCGGCCGCGCGGCGCAGGGGCGCCCGTGGCTGTTCCGCGAGATCGGGCATTTCCTGCAAACGGGCGAATTGCTGCCGCCGCCGCGCATCGACGAAATCCAGCAGGTGATGAACGAACATCTCGAAGATCACTACGCGTTCTACGGCGAATTTACGGGTGTCCGCACTGCGCGCAAGCACATCGGCTGGTACACTCGCGGCCTTTCTGGCGCCAACGTGTTCCGGCATCGCATGAATACGCTGGACACCACGCGCGAACAACTCCTCGCCGTCAACGAGTTCTTCGACGCACAAAAGGCGATCTCCGACCGCCTCGTCTACGTCGACGAATCGCTCAACAAGAACGGCGAGCCGGACCCTACCGACCGACTAGCAGCATGAGCAAGAACAATATCGAACAATCTGTCCGCGACAGCCTGGGCATGTATTTCCAGGATCTCGACGGCTCCAACCCGCACGACGTTTATGACATGGTCATTTCGTGCGTAGAAAAACCGTTGCTCGAGGTGGTGCTCGAGCAGGCCGGCGGCAATCAGTCGCTGGCCGCCGAGTATCTCGGCATCAACCGCAATACGCTGCGCAAGAAGCTGCAACAGCACGGTTTGTTGTAGTTTCCCGGCGCCCCGCCACGTTCTTCTTCGGCTTTTCGTCTTCATCATGATCAAGCAAGCGCTCATCTCCGTTTCCGACAAGTCCGGCATCGTCGACTTCGCCAAATCGCTGTCGGACCTCGGCGTCAAGATCCTGTCGACCGGCGGCACCGCGAAACTGCTCGCGGACGCGGGCCTCTCCGTCACCGAAGTCGCCGACTACACGGGCTTCCCGGAAATGCTGGACGGCCGCGTGAAAACGCTGCATCCGAAGGTGCACGGCGGCATCCTCGCGCGCCGCGATCTGCCGGAACACATGGCGGCGCTTGAGAAGCACGGCATTCCGACGATCGACCTGCTGGTCGTGAATCTGTACCCGTTCGTGCAGACCGTGTCGAAAGAAGAGTGCTCGCTGGAAGACGCGATCGAGAACATCGACATCGGCGGCCCGACCATGCTGCGCTCGGCAGCGAAGAATCATCGCGACGTGACGGTGATGGTCGATCCCGCCGATTACGCGGTCGTGCTCGAAGAAATGCGCGCGAACAGCAATTCGGTGTCGTACAGGACGAATTTCCGTCTGGCCACCAAGGTGTTCGCGCACACCGCGCAGTACGACGGCGCGATCACGAACTACCTGACGAGCCTGACCGACGAGCTGCAACACGCGTCGCGCAACACGTACCCGGCTACCTTCAACCTGGCTTTCAACAAGGTGCAGGACCTGCGCTACGGCGAAAACCCGCACCAGAGCGCCGCGTTCTATCGCGACCTTTCGGTGCCGGCCGGCGCACTGGCGAACTACAACCAGTTGCAAGGCAAGGAACTGTCGTACAACAACATCGCCGATTCGGACGCCGCGTGGGAATGCGTGAAGACGTTCGACGCGCCGGCCTGCGTGATCGTCAAGCACGCGAATCCGTGCGGCGTGGCAGTGGGCGCGGACGCGAACGAAGCGTATGCGAAGGCGTTCCAGACCGACCCGACCTCGGCGTTCGGCGGCATCATCGCGTTCAACCGCGAAGTCGACGAAACAGCGGCGCAGGCGGTGGCCAAGCAGTTCGTCGAAGTGCTGATCGCGCCGTCGTTCAGCGCGGCGGCTCGCCAGGTGTTCGCGGCCAAGCAGAACGTGCGTCTGCTCGAAATCGCGCTGGGCGAAGGCCATAACGCGTTCGACCTGAAGCGCGTCGGCGGCGGTCTGCTGGTGCAATCGCTCGATTCGAAGAACGTGCAGCCGCGCGAGTTGCGCGTCGTCACGAAGCGTCACCCGACGCCGAGGGAAATGGACGACCTGCTGTTCGCATGGCGTGTCGCGAAGTACGTGAAGTCGAACGCGATCGTGTTCTGCGGCAACGGCATGACGCTCGGCGTCGGCGCGGGCCAGATGAGCCGCGTGGATTCGGCGCGCATCGCCAGCATCAAGGCGCAGAACGCCGGTTTGACGCTAACCGGTTCGGCGGTGGCGTCGGATGCGTTCTTCCCGTTCCGCGACGGCCTCGACGTGGTCGTGGCAGCGGGCGCGACCTGCGTGATTCAACCAGGCGGCTCGATGCGCGACGACGAAGTGGTCGGCGCGGCAGACGAGCACAACATCGCGATGGTATTGACCGGCGTGCGTCACTTCCGGCATTGATTCGCGCTTCGCGCGCCATGCCGGCTTCCTTGTCATGCGGCGGTTGCGCGATTAGCTCGAGCGAAACGGCCCGGCAGATTTTCTGCCGGGCCGTTTTGTTTGGGCCGACCTTCTCAGCCAACTTCTCAGCCAACTTCTCAGCCAACTTCTCAGCTAACTTCTCAGCTAACTTCTCAGCTAACTTCTCAGCTAACTTCTCAGCTAACTTCTCAGCTAACTTCTCAGCGATCTTCTCAGCCGTTCTCCGCGCTGTATTCTTTGGCCGTTGCTCAGTGCGCGGTGCCACCGGTCAGTCGTCCGGGTCCTTTCTCGCGTAACCTTCCCTCACGTCGGCGTGCTGGCTGATGTACGTGCTGAGCCCCTGCCCTCGCCGCGCGAGACGCTTGAGCGCAGCGACGTGTTGCGGCCCGACGCTTGCCTCCGTGTACCAATAGACGACGCCCGATCCGAAGCGGACCGCGACAAAATCGTCGCCGATTTCGTATGCATCGACACCCGAATCACCGCTGAAATTCCGGTAGCGCTCCATGTGCGATTCCCCCGTCAGCGTACGCAGCAGCAGTTTTTATTCCGCAGGCAAAGCAGCACACCAACCGCCACGCGGTGCGTTCGTTGTAGTATCGCAAGCAATTTGTCTTTACCGCATGTGCGGCACCTCATGAGAATTCTCGGCATCGACCCCGGCTTGCGCGTGACCGGCTTCGGCGTGATCGACCAAAGCGGGCACACGCTCAGCTACGTCGCGAGCGGCGTCATCAAGACAGCCGACGCCGATTTGCCGTCGCGCCTCGGCACCATTTTCGAAGGCATTTCGACGCTGATCCGTCAGCATTCGCCCGATCAGTCGGCGATCGAAAAAGTGTTCGTCAACGTCAATCCGCAATCCACCTTGCTGCTCGGCCAGGCGCGTGGCGCCGCCATCTGCGGACTGGTGGCGGGCGGCGTGCCGGTCGCCGAATACACCGCCCTGCAATTGAAGCAGGCGGTAGTCGGCTACGGCCGCGCCACCAAGGAGCAGATGCAACAGATGGTGGTACGGCTGCTGAACCTCTCCGGCGTGCCCAGCACCGACGCTGCCGACGCCCTCGGCATGGCGATCTGCCATGCGCACGGCGGCACCACGCTCAGTACGCTGGGCGGCATCGCGCCTTCGCTGGCGAAGAAGGGTCTGCGGGTGCGGCGCGGGCGTTTGGTAGGGTAGTCGTCAAGGGGCCGCCTCTGCCAGAACTCTCTGCCAGAACTTTTCCCGCTCAGTTCCGGCTCGCCAGCGCCAGCCGGCAAGCTAACCCGGCAAACACCGTTCCCAACAGATACTGCGGCACCCGCGACGGCCGCCGCCCCGCCGTCAGCTTGCGGCTCAATTTGCTCGCCATCAGGATCACCGCACCGTTCACGCAGAAGCCAATCAGATTCAGCACGGTTGCCAGAACCATGATCTGCATCGCGACCGAGCCAGCCTCGGGCCGCACGAATTGCGGAAACAGCGCGAGCACGAACAGCGCGACTTTCGGATTCAGCAGATTGGTGAAGAGGCCTTGCCGGAAAATGCGGCCGACCGGATAACGGCTCATCGACACATTCGGCGACAGCACGGTGCCTTGCGTGCGGAACGTTTTCCACGCGAGATACAGCAGGTACGCGGCGCCGGCGAAGCGCACGACGTTATAAGCCATCGGCACCGCCAGAAACAGCTGCGACAGACCGAACGCGGCGGCCAGCGCGTGACAGTAGGTGCCGACCAGAATGCCCGCCAGCGAGGCAAAACCCGCTGAGCGTCCCTGGCTCACGCTGCGAGACGCGATCAGCAACATGTCGGGGCCGGGCGTGGCGGTCAATGCAAGACACGCGCCGGCAAACAGCGCGAGGGTGGTGAGGCTCAGCATGAAAGCTCCTTTTGGTTTGTTGGGGTGAGAACCCGCCAAAAGGGATCTCAGTCTAGGGGGCCGCCTCGAGCCGGTCAACCGCGATCCGGCATAACCTCTGCGCGCGTCTGCTTCGCTACCTAGGCGCAGATGCGCGGCTACCCGCTGCTCCGGCTCGCCCTCATTATTCCTCAGCCCGTTTTTGCGTTACGCTGCCGCGCACTCGCTGCGCTACACTCGCCCTTTCTTTCACCCTTCTCTCTCGATTGAATCCGCCATGATCGGTCGCATTGCCGGCGTTCTGCTGGAAAAAAACCCGCCGCATCTTCTCGTCGACTGCAACGGCGTCGGTTATGAAGTCGATGTGCCGATGAGCACGTTCTACAACCTGCCCTCCACCAGCGAACGCGTCGTGCTGCTCACACAAATGATCGTGCGCGAGGACGCCCATCTGCTGTACGGCTTCGGCACCGCCGAGGAACGCGCCACCTTCCGCGAACTGCTGAAGATCAGCGGCATCGGCGCGCGCATGGCGCTCGCAGTGCTGTCGGGCATGAGCGTGCACGAACTGGCGCAGACCGTCACGATGCAGGACGCAGCGCGTCTGACGCGCGTGCCGGGCATCGGCAAGAAGACGGCCGAGCGGCTGCTCCTCGAACTGAAGGGCAAGATCGGCGCCGATCTCGGCGCAATGGCGGGCGCGGCCTCGGCATCCGGCCACGCCTCCGATATCCTGAACGCACTGCTCGCATTGGGTTACTCCGAAAAAGAAGCGTTGGCGGCCATCAAGAACGTGCCGGCCGGCACCGGCGTTTCCGAGGGCATCAAGCTCGCGTTGAAGGCGCTATCGAAGGGCTGAACAAAGGCTGACCTCAGGCCTCGGCGGTTAGCGCCGCGTGCGTCAGGTAAAGCTTCGCACACGCCTGCACGCCGCGCACCCTGGCCATCCGGCCGAGTTCTGCAACGGGCGGTCCCCCAAGGGGGCTTCCTTCGGGGTGCGCGCGGTACAATGGCCGCATGATCGAAACCGACAAACTCGCCGCCGAGCGCATCATCGCGGCCACACCCGTCTCGCCGAACGAAGAAGCGTTCGAGCGCGCGTTGCGCCCGCGCCAGCTCGAGGAATATGTCGGGCAGGAAAAGGTGCGCGGCCAGCTGGAAATTTTCATCGAGGCTGCCAAACGCCGTTCCGAATCGCTCGACCACGTCTTGCTGTTCGGGCCGCCGGGCCTCGGCAAGACCACGCTCGCGCACATCATCGCGCGGGAAATGGGCGTCAATCTGCGGCAAACGTCCGGCCCGGTGCTCGAACGCGCGGGCGACCTCGCCGCGCTGCTCACCAATCTCGAAGCCAACGACGTTCTATTCATCGACGAAATTCACCGGCTTTCGCCGGTCGTCGAGGAAATTCTGTACCCAGCGTTAGAGGATTATCAGATCGACATCATGATCGGCGAGGGGCCGGCCGCGCGCAGCGTGAAGCTGGACCTGCAGCCGTTCACGCTGGTCGGCGCGACCACGCGCGCGGGCATGCTGACCAATCCGTTGCGCGACCGCTTCGGCATCGTCGCGCGGCTCGAGTTCTATAACGCCGAGGAACTGGCGCGTATCGTCACGCGTTCGGCGTCGCTGCTGAAGGCGCAGATCCATCCAGACGGCGCGTTCGAAATCGCCAGGCGCGCACGCGGCACGCCACGGATCGCGAACCGGCTGCTGCGCCGCGTGCGCGATTACGCCGAAGTCAAAGCCGACGGCAACATCACCGCGCAGGTGGCGGACGCCGCGCTCAGAATGCTCGACGTGGACGCGGTCGGCTTCGACCTGATGGACCGCAAGCTGCTCGAAGCGATCCTGCACAAGTTCGACGGCGGTCCGGTCGGTGTCGACAACCTGGCGGCGGCGATCGGCGAAGAGCGCGACACGATTGAAGACGTGCTCGAACCGTATCTGATCCAGCAAGGCTTCCTGCAACGCACGCCACGCGGCCGGGTTGCCACGCTGCTGACGTATCGGCACTTCGGCCTCGCCGCGCCGGACACATCGAGCGCGCTGCCCGGCCTGTGGGATTCGGCCGCGACCTGAGCGGGTTGATGCGTCGCGTGAGGCCGATCTAACGATATTCGATCAAGCGAGGCAACCCACCTCACGTTGCGTTAGCGCTGATCGAACGGGTCGAACGGATTCACCTTGGCGTGACCGGCATTGCACCCGGCGACCGTCCGTATCGCGCGAGCGGTCCTGCGCTGCTGACATGGGTTCATGTAGCGGAAGTATCGAGCTGCATGACCGCGCACTTGCGGTATGTGAACCCTCGCTGCCGGTTAGCGCCCCGGCTCCGGCACCTTTCTGAAGCTGTCGTCTTCGCCCGGCGCGTCGAGATGCGCCACGTCCGCCCACGACACGACCGTTGCCTTGCCGCTGTCGAAGTCCACCACGTTCACGCTCGTGTTCAGCAACGCGTAATTGCGCGGCGCGTCAAGTGGCAAACCGCTGGCAAACCGGCGCACACAATCGAGCACGCCGCCGTGCGCGACGCACGCAATCCGCCCGCCCGGATGCGCGCCTGCGATCGGCTCGATCGCGTGCAGCACGCGGTGATAGAACGTGCGTTGCGATTCGCCGTCCGGTGGTGCGAAACCCGGATCACGGGTTTGCCAGTGCGCATATTCGTCGGGAAAACGGACGGCGATCTCGTCGCTGTCATGCCCCTGGAACGCACCGTATGAACGCTCGCGCAGACCTTCGCGCAGTTGCAGCGGCAAGCCGAGGGTATCCGCGATCGGTTGCGCCGTTTGCTGCGCGCGTTGCAGATCGCTCGAATAGATTGCGTCGAGCCGCACGCCCTGCTTCACTTCATCGGCAATGCGGTGCGCGAGGCGTTGCGCTTGCGCCAGACCCGTTGTCGCGAGTGGAATGTCGATGTGCCCCTGGATGCGCTTGATGCGATTCCAGTCGGTCTCGCCGTGCCGGATAAACAGGATCTGCGTGGTCATGGAATGAAGGTGGGTGCCAGTGGCCGGTTATGCCGAGCCGCTATTGTCGCAAAAGCAGTGGGGGGTTGATGCGCACCTCGGCGCGCGCATCGTGAGACGTTCAGGCGCGCGTCTGCAACCAGAACGTGACCGGCCCGTCATTGACGAGCGACACCTGCATGTCGGCACCGAATTCGCCGGTCTCGACGATCGGATGCTTCGCGCGTGCCGACGCGACGAAGTAATCGAACAGACGCTTGCCTTCGTCAGGCGACGCCGCCGGCGTGAAGCTCGGGCGCAGGCCGCTGTTCGTATCCGCGGCCAGCGTGAACTGCGAAACGAGCAGCAGACCGCCCGCGCGCCCGGCACCGTCGAGATTCTGTACGGACAGATTCATCTTGCCGGCTGCGTCGCTGAACACGCGGTAGCCGAGCACTTTCGCCAGCAGTCGGTCGGCCACCGCGTCGGTGTCGCCGCGTTCGGCGCATACGAGCGCGAGCAGCCCAGCGTCGATCGCGCCGGTCACACGGTCGCCGACGCGCACTTCCGCGCGCCGCACGCGTTGGATCAGCGCAATCAACGGCGCAACTCCGGACGACGCAACGCGTGAATCATCATCAGACCATCAAGCCGTCAGCGTGACGCGCGCAAAGCGGCGCTTGCCGACCTGCACGACGAACTCGCCGGCTTCGATCTTCAGGCCCTTGTCGGACACGGTCGCGCCGTCGATCTTCACGCCGCCCTGCTCGATGTTGCGCAGCGCTTCGCTGGTCGACGGCACGAGGTTGGCCTGCTTGAGCAACTGGCCGATCGCAAGCGGTGCGCCCGCGAGCGTCACCGCCGGGATGTCGTCCGGCACGCCGCCCTTCGCGCGATGGTTGAAGTCCTCGAGCGCGCGCTCGGCGTCGGCCTGCGAGTGGAAGCGCGCGACGATTTCCTGGCCGAGCATCACCTTGAAATCACGCGGATTGCGGCCCGCCTCGATTTCGCGCCTGAAGCCGGCGATCTCTTCCATCGGCCGGAACGACAGCAGCTCGAAGTAACGCCACATCAACGTATCGGAGATGCTCATCAGCTTGCCGAACATGTCCGTCGGCTTTTCGCTGATGCCGATATAGTTGTTCTTCGACTTCGACATCTTTTCGACGCCGTCGAGCCCTTCGAGCAGCGGCATCGTCAAGATGCACTGCTGTTCCTGGCCGTATTGCTTCTGCAGTTCACGGCCCACCAGCAGGTTGAATTTCTGATCCGTGCCGCCGAGTTCGAGGTCGGCATTCAGCGCGACCGAGTCGTAGCCTTGCATCAACGGGTACAGGAACTCGTGAATCGAGATCGGCAGGCCGCTCTGATAGCGCTTGGTGAAATCTTCGCGCTCGAGAATGCGCGCCACCGTGTAGCGCGACGCGAGCTTGATCATGCCGTCGGCGCCAAGCGGCATCGACCATTCGCTGTTGTAGCGGATTTCCGTCTTTTCGCGATCGAGCACCAGGGCGGCCTGCTCGAAATAGGTCTTGGCGTTCGATTCGATCTGCTCGCGCGTGAGCGGCGGGCGCGTGGCGTTACGGCCCGACGGATCGCCGATCAGCGACGTGAAATCGCCAATCAGGAAGATCACCGTGTGACCGAGATCCTGCAGCTGACGCATCTTGTTCAGCACGACCGTGTGGCCGATGTGGATATCAGGGGCGGTCGGATCGAGCCCGAGCTTGATGCGCAGCGGTGTGCCGGTCGCCTGGCTCTTCGCGAGCTTTTGCGCGAATTCGTCTTCGATCAGCAGTTCGTCGACGCCGCGCCTGGTGACGGCGAGCGCGTGACGGACTTCGTCGGTGATCGGGAAGGCGGGGCTGGGCTTGGTGGACTCGGTGCTCATGCTGGAAACGTGAAGTCGCGAAAAAAGGAGATTGTCCCATAGATGCGCGCCGCCGCGCCCACTGACTCCGCCACAAGGCGCGCTTCGCCGGTCGATTTGCCGATTCGAGCGCAAGTCAAGCGCAAATCAAGCGCAGTTCGAGCGCGGTTCAAGCGCGGTTCGAGCGCGGTTCGAGCGCAAGACAGGCACGAGGCCGTCACGAAGCCGGCGTCACAAAGCTTTATGTTCCGCCTCGCTTGCGTTAATAATCTGCTAAACCGGATCGCAACGAACCATCGAGAGGAGCAGCAACGTGGCGCAAGACCCCGCAGACGGTGTCTACTTTGGACTAATGTCCGGCACGAGCATGGACGGCGTGGACGGCGTGGCCGTCGAATTTGCCAAAGGGAAACCGCCGGTTGTACGGGCCGAGGCGTTCGTCGGCTTCGCGGCAGGCATGCGCGAGGCGCTGTTCGCGCTCCAACAACCGGGCGACAACGAGATCGAACGCGAGGCGCTGGCGGCCAATGCGCTCGCCACCCGCTACACGGTGTGCTGCCACGAACTAATGCGCTGCGCCGGATTGTCCGCCGACGACGTCCGTGCGATCGGCGTGCATGGCCAGACGGTGCGGCATCGGCCGGAGAAAGGCTATACGCGGCAAATCAACAACCCGGCACTGCTCGCGGAAATGACGCACATCGACGTGATCGCCGACTTCCGCAGCCGCGACGTCGCGGCCGGCGGCCAGGGCGCGCCGCTGGTGCCGGCGTTTCACGCTACGGTATTCGGCGCGAAGAACGAAACCCGGGTGGTCTGCAATCTTGGCGGCATCAGCAACATCACGATTCTGAACGCGGCGGGCAGCGTACGCGGCTTCGACTGCGGTCCGGCCAACGCGCTGCTCGACGAGTGGGCGCAGCGCCATCTCGGCAAACCTTTCGACGAAAACGGCCATTTCGCGGCGGACGGCCAGGTCGACCGCACGCTACTCAACGCCTTGCTCGACGAGCCCTTTTTCGCGCAACAGCCGCCCAAAAGTACCGGCCGCGACCTGTTCAATGCCGAATGGCTCGACGCGAAGCTCCAACCGTTCGCCGCGCTCGCCCCCGCTGACGTGCAAGCGACGCTGGCCGCGCTGACCGCGGTGACGGTCGCGCGCGAAATCGAGCGGCATGCGTCGGATGCCAGGGCTGTCTATGTGTGTGGAGGCGGTGCGCGCAATCCGGAGCTGCTGAAGGCGCTGCAGGCGGCGCTGGAGGAAAGCGGTGTGAGCGGCGTGCCGGTGCTGACCACCGACGCGCTAGGCGTGCCGCCAAGTCAGGTCGAGCCGCTGGCGTTCGCGTGGCTGGCCATGCGCTGCATGGCGCGCCTGCCGGGCAATTTGCCGGCGGTAACCGGCGCCGCAGGCGAGCGCGTACTGGGTGCCATCTATCCGCGCTGACCGCGCGTTTCCCGTTCGCTTCCCGTTCGCTTCCCGTTCACTTTACGCTCACGGAATAAAAAAACGGGGCCAAAGCCCCGTTCTTACAACCTGTCGCTTAACTTGCCATCAAACCGAGAACGACGAGCCGCAACCGCAGGTGGTCGTGGCATTCGGGTTCTTGATGACGAACTGCGCGCCGTTGATGTCGTCCTTGTAGTCGATCTCAGCGCCGACCAGATATTGGTAGCTCATCGAATCGATCAGCAGCTGGACGCCGCTCTTGTTCATCACGGTGTCGTCTTCGTTGACGGCTTCGTCGAACGTAAAACCGTACTGAAAGCCCGAGCAGCCGCCGCCCTGCACGAATACGCGCAGTTTCAGGTCCGCGTTGCCTTCTTCTTCGATCAGTTGCTTGACCTTGTCAGCCGCTGCGTCGGTAAAGACGAAGGGGGCGGGCATTTCGGTCACGGGTGTTTCGGTGACTGCGTTCATTCGAACTCTCCAAAAAACTTCTACCCGCTATTGTAGGGCTGATCTCGATATCGTGCTGAAGCCCACAAAATCAATGGGTTCTTCCCGCGAGTCTCGTCCGGCGGCGCGGGCGCGGCTATCAGACTGGCTGAGCGCGTCGAGGAACCGTCCTGACAGCGAAACCGTTATCGCCCGGTCCGGGCGAAAAACCATGAAAAAGCCCGCCATGAAAACACCCACTACGAAAACGCCCGCCATGAAAACGCGGCCAATAAAAAAGCCGCCTTCGCGAAAGCGTAGGCGGCTTTTGCTGCGCTCCGGCCCGAGAGCCGGATCGCACCCGAAACGATTAACGCTTCGAGAATTGCTTCCTGCGGCGTGCCTTGTGGAAGCCGACCTTCTTACGTTCGACTTCACGAGCATCACGCGTAACGAAGCCAGCCTTCGACAGTTCCGGCTTCAGCGTTGCGTCGTAGTCCATCAGTGCGCGGGTGATGCCGTGGCGAACCGCACCGGCTTGACCCGTTTCACCGCCACCCGTCACGTTGACCTTGATGTCGAACGTAGCAGCGTGGTTCGTGAGTTCCAGCGGCTGACGCACGATCATCAGCGACGTTTCGCGCGAGAAGTAATCGGCGATAGGCTTGCCGTTCACAACGATATCGCCCTTGCCTGCCTTGATGAAGACGCGTGCGACGGCGCTCTTGCGGCGGCCCGTGCCGTAATTCCAGTTACCGATCATGTGGGCTCCCCTTAGATCTCGAGCGCTTTCGGCTGTTGTGCCGAATGCGGATGCGTTGCGTCAGCGTAGACCTTCAGCTTCTTGATCATCGCGTAGCCGAGCGGGCCCTTCGGCAGCATGCCCTTGACCGCTTTCTCAAGCGCGCGGCCCGGGAAGCGTTCTTGCATCTTGCCGAACGTCGTTTCATAGATACCGCCCGGGTAACCCGAGTGACGGTAGTACTTCTTGTCAGTTACCTTGTTGCCCGTGACTTTCAGCTTGCCGGCGTTGATAACGATGATGAAATCACCGGTGTCGACGTGGGGAGTGAATTCAGGCTTGTGCTTGCCGCGAAGACGGTGTGCCACTTCGCTGGCGACACGCCCGAGAACCTTATCCGTCGCGTCAATCACGTACCATTCGCGCGCCACCTCATGGGCTTTTGCGGAAAACGTCTTCATGATCGATCCAAAAAAATTGCTGCGCCCTATGTTTTTCCTGCTTGTAGTGTGCGCATCGAGGCGCGTGCAGGCTCTCCCTGTTCTTCCTCCGCGGGCGCGAATGCGGAAAAGCCTTGAATTATAGAGGAAAATTGCGAGGCAAGTCAAAAGCAGCCGGAGCACGTCGAAACCGGCCCGGTCAACCCGCCTCTAAACGCTCCTTGCACGACGGCGCAGCATGTGCCGCCGCACCGGGCCGAACCCCCACGCGCCCAGGACAGCCGGCCTGCAACCTTCCCCGGCCGAGCCGCTCAACCATCTCGAATATGGCGGAAACGAGTTGCACAGTGCTCAAGCCGATCTCAACTCCCTGACCGGCTGAACAACTCGGCACTGACAAACCGAACATCGGATTGATCCCTCAGCCACTATGGTGTCGTCGGCAAGCCGGCAAAACGCAGGATCGGGATAGGGGCAGGCCTCGCGACCCGACCCCTCCCACACCACCGTGCGTACGGGTCCGTACACGGCGGTTCG
>NZ_JBYSWU010000044.1:0-49122 GCF_058781505.1 Paraburkholderia sp. FW306-2-2C-D06C
GGGCGGGGAGCGGGGCATATCAGCGCCGGGTAGCCGCTGCACGGTGCGGGCTCCTGCAAACAGCGCGTTTCGGCAAACGTCTGACCAGCGAATGGCGGCGAATCGAAACCTGGACTGCGTGGGAACGGCATGGTGCAGAGTGGCTGCCGGTGCGTCGCGGTGCTGCACGGCACAGTGCAAAACAGCCGCCGAAAACCCCGCAAACCCTTGCTCGACAGGGAGTGTAGGAGTCGGCCGACACAAAGTCAACATTATCTTATGTCTTATATAAGACATATCTATTGCGGGGAAAAACCTAGACGCGCCCCAGCCCTTTATGATGAAATGCGCGGATGACTTCGAACCCGGTGAACACCACGAATCCCAATGGCCAAGGGGCCGCGGGCGGAGGTGTATCCGCTGCCACGCCCGCTGCGTCGCCCACTTTCAGCCCCTTGTATCAGCAGATCAAGGGGTTGATTACGCAGAGCCTCGAAAGCGGCGAATGGAAGCCCGGCGAGATCATTCCTAGTGAAGTCGAATTGGCGGTCAGATACAAGGTCAGTCAGGGAACAGTGCGCAAAGCGATCGACGAGCTTGCCGCCGACAACCTGCTGGTGCGCCGCCAGGGCAAGGGCACGTTTGTTGCAACGCACAACGAAGACCGCGCCCAGTTTCGCTTCCTCCGGTTACTGGCCGATGACGGCGCGGAGCATCCGCACGTCAGCCGCCTGCTTGAATGCCGGCGTTTGCGCGCTTCAGCGGACATCGCCCGGCAACTCGATCTGAAGCCCGCCGATCCGGTGGTGCTGATCAAACGCCTGCTGCAGTTCGACGGCGAAGTCACCGTACTCGACGAGATATGGCTGCCCGGCGGCGTGTTCCGCGGGCTGACGCTCGAACGCCTGTCGGAGTATAAAGGTCCCCTCTACGCGATGTTCGAGACCGAGTTCGGCACGCGCATGATCCGCGCAACGGAGAAAATCCGCGCGGTCGCGGCCGAGCCTTCGGTGGCTGATCTGTTGCGCGTGCCGGCGGGTTTCCCGCTGCTGTCGGTGGAACGTGTGTCCTATACATACGGGGACCGGCCGGTTGAAGTCCGGCGTGGTTGGTATGTCACAACCGGGTATTACTATCAGAACGATCTAAGCTGAGTCGGGCTGGATGAAGGCGCGGCGTCCCACACGCGCGCCTGTTTGAAGGCGCCTTTATCGCGCACGCTGTAACGGACCTGCGGTGGTTTTCGCTGCAGCGCGATAAAAAAAGGCGCTAAAATCGCGGATTAGTGTGACTACATAGTAGGGGTCTAGCATGGCTGAAGCCGTAAAAAAACCGAGGCCGGAATTCCGGAACATCGGTATCGGGCAGATTTTGACGGCATACCGTCTCCCGCTAGCGGGGCGAGTGTCGATCTTGCATCGCGTAAGCGGTGGTCTGCTTTTTGTTTTTCTTCCGTTCCTGCTGTACCTCTTCGATCAGAGCGTCACTTCCGAACTTAGTTTCGAAGTATTCAAAGGCTTCCTCTCCAACATCATCGTCAAGCTCATCACGCTCGTTCTCGCGTGGGCCTTCCTGTTTCACTTCTGCGCCGGCATCCGTCACCTGGTGATGGACACGCACCGCGCGGTCACCAAGGAAGGTGGCAAGCAAACCTCCATTGTGGTCCTCGTCGTGTCGTCCCTCCTCACGATTGCATTCGCCGCAAAACTGTTCGGAGTCTTCTAAGAAAATGGCAGCTAATAACCGAATCGGTCCGAAGCGTCTCGTCGTCGGCGCACATTACGGTCTGCGCGACTGGCTCGCCCAGCGCATTACCGCCTGCGTGATGGCGATCTACACGGTGATCCTGCTCGTGTGGTTCTTCGGCGCGCGCGATTTCTCGTACGAAGGCTGGGCGTCGATCTTCGCGACGCAATGGATGAAGCTCGCCACGTTTGTCACGCTGCTGTCGCTGTTCTATCACGCGTGGGTTGGTATCCGCGACATCTGGATGGACTATGTGAAGCCCGTCGGTGTACGCCTGTTGCTTCAGTCGCTGACGATCGTCTGGCTGCTCGCTTGTGCGGGCTACGCTGCGCAGATTCTCTGGAGAGTGTAAAAGAATGGCTGCAATCAAGAATTCTCTGCCGCGTCGCCGTTTCGACGTGGTTATCGTCGGCGCAGGCGGCTCGGGGATGCGCGCTTCGCTGCAACTCGCGCGCGCCGGTCTGTCGGTTTGCGTGCTGTCCAAAGTGTTCCCGACGCGTTCGCACACGGTCGCTGCTCAAGGCGGCATCGGCGCATCGCTCGGCAACATGAGCGAAGACAACTGGCACTATCACTTCTACGACACGATCAAGGGTTCCGACTGGCTTGGCGACCAGGACGCGATCGAGTTCATGTGCCGCGAAGCACCGAACGCCGTGTACGAGCTCGAACACTTCGGCATGCCGTTCGACCGTAACGCCGACGGCACGATTTACCAGCGCCCGTTCGGCGGCCACACCGCGAACTACGGCGAAAAGCCGGTGCAACGCGCTTGCGCGGCGGCTGACCGTACCGGTCACGCGCTGCTGCACACGCTGTACCAGCAGAACGTTGCTGCCAAGACGCAGTTCTTCGTCGAATGGATGGCGCTGGATCTGATCCGCGACGCCGACGGCGACGTGCTCGGCGTGACGGCGCTGGAAATGGAAACCGGCGACGTCTACATCCTCGAAGGCAAGACCACGCTGTTCGCCACGGGCGGCGCAGGTCGGATCTTCGCGGCGTCCACGAATGCGTTCATCAACACCGGTGACGGCCTGGGCATGGCCGCGCGTTCGGGCATCGCACTGCAAGACATGGAATTCTGGCAATTCCACCCTACCGGCGTGGCCGGCGCGGGCGTGCTGATTACTGAAGGCGTGCGCGGCGAAGGCGGCATTCTGCGTAACTCGAACGGCGAGCGTTTCATGGAACGCTACGCGCCAACGCTGAAGGATCTGGCGCCGCGCGACTTCGTTTCGCGTTCGATGGACCAGGAAATCAAGGAAGGCCGCGGCGTCGGTCCGAACAAGGATCACGTGCTGCTCGACCTGTCGCACATCGGCGCCGAGACGATCATGAAGCGTCTGCCGTCGATCCGCGAAATCGCGCTGAAGTTCGCGAACGTCGATTGCATTAAAGAGCCGATTCCGGTCGTGCCGACCATCCACTATCAGATGGGCGGTATTCCGACCAACATCCACGGCCAGGTCGTGGGTACGTCGAAGGGTCACGAAGTGCCGGTCAACGGTTTCTACGCCGTGGGCGAATGCTCGTGCGTGTCGGTGCACGGCGCGAACCGTCTCGGCACGAACTCGCTGCTCGACCTGGTGGTGTTCGGCCGCGCGGCCGGCAACCACATCGTCAAGCACGTGAAGGAAATCAAGGAGCACAAGCCGCTGCCGGCCGATGCTGCCGATTTCGCGCTGTCGCGTCTGGACAAGCTGGACAAGTCCTCGTCGGGCGAATACACGCAAAACGTCGCGAACGATATCCGCGCCGCGATGCAGGCGCACGCCGGCGTGTTCCGCACGTCGAAGCTGCTGGCCGAAGGCGTCGAGCGTATCCGCGAAGTGGCCGAACGCGTCGACAACATCCACCTGAAGGACAAGTCGAAAGTGTTCAACACCGCGCGCGTCGAAGCGCTGGAAGTGGCGAATCTGATCGAAGTGGCCCGCGCCACGATGGTTTCCGCCGAAGCGCGCAAGGAAAGCCGCGGCGCGCACGCGCAGAACGACTTCGAACATCGCGACGACGAAAACTGGCTGCGCCATACGCTGTGGTTCAGCGAAGGCGATCGCCTCGACTACAAGCCGGTTCACATGCAACCGCTGACGGTCGAATCGGTTCCGCCGAAAGCGCGGACCTTCTAAGGCACAAGTCAAAGGAATTCAGAAATGGCTAAGCGTACATTTGAAATTTACCGCTACGACCCGGATAAGGACGCAGCGCCGCGCATGCAAACGTATGAGATCGAAATCGACTCGCACGAACGCATGCTGCTGGACGCACTCGTCAAGCTGAAGGCTGTCGACGAAACGCTGTCGTTCCGCCGTTCGTGCCGCGAAGGCGTGTGCGGTTCGGACGCGATGAACATCAACGGCAAGAACGGTCTGGCGTGCCTGACGAACCTGAACGACCTGCCGCAAAAGATCGTGCTGCGTCCGTTGCCGGGTCTGCCGGTCGTGCGCGACCTGATCTGCGATTTCACGCAGTTCTTCAACCAGTATCACTCGATCAAGCCGTACCTGATCAACGATACGCCGCCGCCGGAAAAGGAACGTCTGCAGTCGCCGGAAGAACGCGACGAGCTGGACGGCCTGTACGAATGTATTCTGTGTGCCAGCTGCTCGACTTCGTGCCCGAGCTTCTGGTGGAATCCGGACAAGTTCGTCGGTCCGGCGGGCCTGCTGCAAGCCTATCGTTTCATCGCGGACAGCCGCGACGAAGCGACCGGTGAACGCCTCGACAACCTGGAAGATCCGTACCGTCTGTTCCGTTGCCATACCATCATGAATTGCGTCGACGTTTGCCCGAAGGGCCTGAACCCGACCAAGGCGATTGGCAAGATCAAGGAATTGATGGTTCGCCGCGCTGTTTAATATGAACAACCCAACGCTCCCTATCGTTCGCTGCCCCCCGAGGGGGCGGTCAGTACGCTTGGGGGCGGCCCGGCGCGTACTGACATGAACGAATCATCACATCAGTCCGACCCTCTTCGCCGCGCGCGCCTTCGCTGGCGCGCGCGGCGCGGCTTGCTGGAAAACGATCTGATCTTTGAGCGTTTTTTCAGCCGATATGAGCATGACCTCAGCGACGCCGATGTGGGCGCACTCACCCGCCTGCTCGAGCTGAGCGATAACGACCTGATGGACTTGCTGCTCGTGCGCAAGGAACCAGAAGGCGACCTTGCCGACCCGGATGTCGTCCGGGTGCTGGAACTGCTGCGAAACGCTTGAGCGGCTTGAGCGCGGCTTGTTCGTTGTTCCCAGGCGTGCAAATTATCGAAACCCTGTTTCCATACTTCGATTGAGGATGTGCTATGACCCCGTCAGATGTTAAAGCCACGCTATCGTTCAGCGACAATTCGCCGAGCGTTGAAATGCCGATTTACAAGGGCACTCTCGGCCCGGACGTGATCGACATCCGCAAACTGTACGGCCAGACCGGCAAGTTCACGTACGACCCGGGCTTCATGTCGACGGCGGCCTGCAATTCGGCGATTACGTACATCGACGGCGACAAGGGCGAACTGCTGTACCGCGGCTACCCGATCGACAACCTCGCGGAAAACGCCGACTTCCTCGAAACCTGCTACCTGCTGCTGAAGGGCGAGCTGCCGAACGCGCAGCAGAACGCGGAGTTCGTGGGCACCGTCACGAAGCACACGATGGTGCATGAGCAAATGCACTTCTTCTTCCGTGGCTTCCGCCGCGACGCGCACCCGATGGCGATTCTGGTCGCCGCAGTCGGCGCGCTGTCGGCGTTCTATCACGACTCGCTCGACATCAACAATCCGCGTCACCGTGAAGTGTCGGCCATTCGCATGATCGCGAAGCTGCCGACGCTGGTCGCGATGGCGTACAAGTACAGCATCGGCCAGCCGTTTGCGTACCCGAAGAACGACCTGTCGTACAGCGCGAACTTCATGCACATGATGTTCTCGAACCCGTGCGAAGAGTACAAGGTCAACGACGTGCTGGTGCGCGCGCTCGACCGCATCCTGATTCTGCATGCGGACCACGAGCAGAATGCATCGACCTCGACCGTGCGTCTCGCCGGTTCGTCGGGCGCGAACCCGTTTGCGTGTATCGCAGCCGGTATCGCTTGCTTGTGGGGGCCGGCGCACGGCGGTGCGAACGAAGCCGCGCTGAACATGCTGGAAGAAATCGGCTCGGTCGATAACATTCCTGAGTTCATCAAGCAGGTGAAGGACAAGAACTCGGGCGTGAAGCTGATGGGCTTCGGTCACCGCGTCTACAAGAACTACGATCCGCGTGCGAAGCTGATGCGCGAAACCTGCCACGAAGTGCTGGAAGAGCTGGGTCTGCACGACGACCCGCTGTTCAAGCTGGCCATGGCACTGGAAAAGATCGCACTGGAAGACGAATACTTCGTGTCGCGCAAGCTGTACCCGAACGTCGACTTCTATTCGGGCATCGTGCAGCGCGCGCTGGGCATCCCGACCTCGATGTTCACGTGTATCTTCGCGATGGCGCGTACGGTCGGCTGGATTGCACAGTGGAACGAAATGATCGCCGATCCGGAGCAGAAGATTGGCCGTCCGCGTCAGCTGTTCATCGGCGATACGCAGCGTGAAGCGAAGCCGCTCGCACAACGTTGATCGAGGTTGAGTCTGCGTAGTTCGTGGTGATTGGTTCGCTGCGAATGGGCGCAGATTTGGCGCTGACTAGAAACAAAACGCCCCAGCGGGTTTGCCGTTGGGGCGTTTTGTTTTGTGGCGCGTCGCTTGGTGCGCGTGGTGTTCTCAAGCGGGTGTCCGGCGGGCCTGACGCCGTCTTGTCCGTTCGAGCGAAGGCGATCGTGTCTCGAGGTTGACCTGTGCCGAAGCGACGTCCTTCGGCGTATGGCCATGGGTTTCGAAAAAGCGCCGGTACGCACTCGGCGTCATGCCGCGCGCCGACAAAAACTGCCGGTTGAAATTGGCGAGATTCGGAAAGCCCGCTTTAGTAGCGATCAGCGCGATCGGCCAGCCTGTATCGGTTAATCCAGGGCTGGAGTCAGCTGCCAAGCTTCCTGCGTGGCGAAAGCACGCCGGACTTTCCGGCCGATCACTTCGAGACCGGCTTTATCGGGCGCGCACAGGAAAGCGATTTGACGCCGCTCGGCCGCGCGCAACTCGGCTTCGATCTCGAGCGCTGACCACCTGTAAGCGCGGCAGCGCGTGGGGCCGCCGTCACGCATTCCGCTGCCGGGTAACAGCGATACAGGTATCGGCACTACCACCCAACCCCCTGTTTTTTATCGGTTTTTCCGTGGTTTGATGGGCCAGAAGGCGGCTCTGCGTGGCATAATCGACCGGACACAGTCAGCCCGCAGTCATTACTACCCCGCATACCATGGCACAGACTCTCTACGACAAATTGTGGAACACGCATGTGGTCCACACGGAAGAAGACGGCACGACGATTCTCTATATCGACCGCCACCTGCTGCACGAAGTCACCAGCCCGCAGGCGTTCGAAGGCCTGAAGCTGGCTGAGCGTCCGGTGTGGCGTATCAGCGCGAATCTGGCGGTCTCCGATCACAACGTGCCCACCACGGATCGCAGCCATGGCATCGCCGATCCGGTTTCGAAGCTGCAAGTCGATACGCTCGACAGCAACTGCGACGCCTACGGCATCACCCAGTTCAAGATGAACGACCTGCGTCAGGGCATTGTGCACATCATCGGGCCGGAGCAGGGCGCTACGCTGCCTGGCATGACGATCGTCTGCGGCGATTCGCACACGTCCACGCACGGCGCGTTCGGCGCGCTGGCGCATGGCATCGGCACGTCGGAAGTCGAGCACGTGCTGGCCACGCAAACGCTCTTGCAGAAGAAGAGCAAGAACTTGCTGGTGAAGGTCGAAGGTCCGCTGCCGCGCGGCTGCACCGCGAAAGACATCGTGCTCGCGATCATCGGCAAGATCGGCACGGCGGGTGGCACCGGCTACGCGATCGAATTCGGCGGTTCGACGATTCGCGCGCTGTCCATGGAAGGCCGCATGACGGTCTGCAACATGGCGATCGAAGCAGGCGCGCGCGCCGGCATGGTCGCGGTGGACGACACCACCATCGAATACCTGAAGGGCCGCCCGTTCTCGCCGGAAGGCGTCGAGTGGAATCACGCGGTCGAGTACTGGAAGCAGTTCAAGTCGGACGAAGGCGCGCAATTCGATCGCGTGGTCGAACTGAACGCCGCCGAGATCGTGCCGCAAGTCACGTGGGGCACGTCGCCGGAAATGGTCACCGCTGTGGACGGCCGAGTGCCGGATCCGGAACGCGAAAAAGACCCGGTCAAGCGCGACGCGATGGAACGCGCGCTGAAGTACATGGCGCTCGAACCGAATGCGCCGATCGAATCCATCAAGCCGGATAAAATCTTCATTGGGTCGTGCACCAACGCGCGCATTGAAGACATTCGCGCCGCGGCTTACGTCGTGAAGAAGCTCGGCCGCCGCGTCGCGCCGAACATCCGCCTGGCGATGGTGGTGCCGGGCTCGGGTCTGGTCAAGGCGCAAGCGGAACGTGAAGGCCTCGACAAGGTCTTTACCGATGCCGGTTTCGAATGGCGTGAACCCGGTTGCTCGATGTGTCTCGCAATGAACGCCGACCGGTTGGATCCGGGCGAGCGTTGCGCTTCCACGTCGAATCGTAATTTCGAAGGTCGTCAGGGCGCCGGTGGCCGTACCCACCTCGTGAGCCCCGCAATGGCTGCGGCTGCGGCCATCGAAGGGCATTTCGTCGACATTCGCAAGCTTGGATAACTCGCATGATGAAGAACATGAATCGCACCACTCTATTGCGCCGTTTCGCGCTCGGTACCCTGGCTGGGTTGCTGTTCGGTCTGGCCGGCTGCAACACGGTGCACGGATTCGGCGAGGACATGTCGCACCTCGGCAATTCGATCAGCAACCACGCTGACAAATAAGCGGTTTTTGAATTTTGCCGGCAACGCGCGGGCGGCTTTGCGGTCGCCGCGCGCATCGTCCGGTCTTGAAACAGGCGCAAGCGTCATGGATAAATTCATCGTACACACCGGCGTCGTGGCGCCGCTCGATCGCGAGAACGTCGACACGGACGCGATCATTCCGAAGCAATTCCTGAAGTCGATCAAGCGCACGGGTTTCGGTCCGAACGCGTTCGACGAATGGCGCTACCTCGACCACGGCGAGCCGGGTCAGGACAATTCGAAGCGCCCGCTGAATCCGGATTTCGTGCTGAATCAGCCGCGTTATCAAGGCGCGTCGGTGCTGCTGGCGCGTAAGAACTTCGGCTGCGGCAGCTCGCGTGAGCACGCGCCGTGGGCGTTGCAGCAATACGGTTTCCGTGCGCTGATCGCGCCGAGCTTCGCGGATATTTTCTACAACAACTGCTTCAAGAACGGCCTGCTGCCGATCGTGCTGACCGAACAGCAAGTCGATCACCTGTTCAACGAAACGTACGCGTTCAACGGCTTCAAGCTGACCATCGATCTGGAAGCGCAAGTGGTGCGCACGTCGGACGGCGGCGCCGAATATCCGTTCGAAGTCGCGGCGTTCCGCAAGTACTGCCTGCTGAACGGTTTCGACGATATTGGCCTCACGCTGCGTCACGCGGACAAGATTCGCCAGTTCGAAGCGGAGCGGATCGCGAAGCAGCCCTGGCTGAATCACCGCATCGTCGGCTAAGGGCTTAAAGACCCGTTCGCTGATTCAAGCACGCAAGTCTCAAAGAACATCATCAAGGAATTCGCATGAAGATCGCAGTGTTGCCGGGCGACGGCATCGGCCCCGAAATCGTCAAGGAGGCCGTGAAGGTCCTGAACGTACTCGGCGAAAAGTTCGAACTCGAAGAGGCGCCGGTTGGCGGCGCGGGCTACGAAGCGAAGGGTCATCCGCTGCCCGATTCGACGCTCGCGCTGGCAAAGGAAGCCGATGCGATCCTGTTCGGCGCCGTCGGCGACTGGAAATACGACTCGCTCGAACGCGCACTGCGTCCGGAGCAGGCGATTCTCGGTCTGCGCAAGCATCTGCAATTGTTCGCGAACTTCCGTCCGGCGATCTGCTATCCGCAACTGACAGGCGCTTCGTCGCTGAAGCCGGAAATCGTGTCGGGTCTGGACATCCTGATCGTGCGCGAACTGAACGGCGACATCTACTTCGGCTCGCCGCGCGGCGTGCGCGAAGCGCCGGACGGCCTGTTCGCCGGCGCGAAAGAAGGCTTCGACACGATGCGTTATGCGGAACCCGAAGTGCGCCGCATCGCGCACGTCGCGTTTCAGGCGGCGCAAAAGCGCGGCAAGAAGCTGACTTCGGTGGATAAGGCCAACGTGCTCGAAACATCCCAGTTCTGGAAAGACGTGATGATCGACGTGTCGAAGGAATACGCGGACGTCGAGTTGTCGCACATGTACGTCGACAACGCGGCCATGCAACTGGTGAAGGCGCCGAAGTCGTTCGACGTGATCGTCACCGGCAACATGTTCGGCGATATTCTCTCCGACGAAGCCGCGATGCTGACGGGTTCGATCGGCATGCTCCCGTCGGCCTCGCTCGACAAGAACAACAAGGGCCTGTACGAGCCGTCGCACGGTTCCGCGCCGGACATCGCCGGCAAGGGCGTGGCGAATCCGCTGGCCACGATTCTCTCCGCCGCAATGATGCTGCGCTATTCGCTGAACAAGGCGGAGCAGGCCGATCGCATCGAAACCGCAGTCAAGAAGGTGCTGGAACAGGGCTTCCGCACTGGCGACATTCTGACGCCGGGCTGCCAGCAAGTCGGCACCGCAGCGATGGGCGATGCGGTGGTCGCCGCGCTGTAAAGCGTTTAAGCCTAAACAGTCGTTAGGCCTCAAACGGCCTTTAAAACGCGGATTGGCCTCGAAAACAGGCCAATTCGCGCGTAATACGGACGATGGCGTCGCCAGATTCCGGTTTTCGTGTATATTGTAGCGATGGCGCAGATCTCCCAAATCTCCTCGATTTCTAACCAGCACGGCAAAACGGCCCGTGCGGTTGAGTTCGCCATTACCACCAAAACGCTCATTAAAGCGATTACCCCGAAAACGATCACGAAACGCTGATCGTCCGTCGTGCCCGCTCATCTTCCCCGCGCGGTCACTGCGGGCAAAGATGCGGGGAAGTTTCCACTCGAAGGGTATGAAGTCATGAACGTAGGTCTCGTAGGTTGGCGCGGCATGGTCGGTAGCGTCCTGATGCAACGTATGCAGCAGGAAGGCGATTTCGACTTGATCGAACCGGTGTTTTTCAGCACCAGCAATGCGGGCGGCAACGCGCCGTCGTTCGCCAAAAACGAGACCAAGCTCAAAGATGCGACAAGCATCGAAGACCTGAAGAAGTGCGAAACGATCATCTCCTGCCAGGGCGGCGATTACACCAATGAAGTGTTCCCGAAGCTGCGCGCAGCGGGCTGGAACGGCTACTGGATCGACGCGGCTTCGTCGCTGCGCATGAAAGACGATGCAGTCATCATCCTTGATCCGGTCAACCTCGACGTGATCAAGAATGCGCTGGTCAAGGGCCAGAAGAATTTCATCGGCGGCAACTGCACGGTCAGCCTGATGCTGATGGCGTTGGGCGGCCTGTTCCGCGAAAACCTCGTCGACTGGATGACGGCCATGACGTATCAGGCTGCTTCGGGCGCGGGCGCGCAAAACATGCGCGAACTGCTGCAACAAATGGGCACGCTGTACGGCGCGGCCAAGGAAGATCTGACGGATCCGTCGTCGGCGATTCTCGACATCGACCGCCGCGTGCTGAATGCAATGAACAGCGACCGCATGCCGACCGACCACTTCGGCGTACCGCTCGCCGGCTCGCTGATTCCGTGGATCGACAAGGATCTCGGCAACGGCATGTCGAGAGAAGAGTGGAAGGGCGGCGCCGAAACCAACAAGATTCTCGGCAAGCCGGCCATGGGCACGCCGGGTTCGATTCCGGTGGACGGCCTGTGCGTGCGGATCGGCGCCATGCGTTGCCATTCGCAGGCGCTGACCATCAAGCTGAACAAGGACGTGCCGCTGGACGAAGTGAACAGCATCCTTGCGTCGGGCAATGACTGGGTCAAGGTGGTGCCTAACGAACGCGAAGCGTCGATGCGCGATCTGTCCCCGGCGGTGGTCACGGGCACGCTGACGGTGCCGGTCGGCCGGGTGCGCAAGCTGGCAATGGGGGGCGAATATCTGTCGGCCTTCACGGTCGGCGATCAGCTGCTGTGGGGCGCGGCCGAACCGCTGCGTCGCATGCTTCGCATTGTGCTCGACAAGTAAAGTAAACTACGCGCTCACGACGCGTAGAAAACTCAAAAAGCGTCGCGTTTCTCGCGACGCTTTTTTCATTGTGTGCCCCGATTATCTTGTCTCTTTCCAACCGCAAACAAGGGCTGCGCGCTGATGCGCCAGGAGTCCCGATGAACCTTCGACTCTCTTCCCTTCGGGCTATGTTCATTCATCACGGTGCAGGCCGGTTGGCGGCTGCGGCTGCTTTGGCTTTTGCGCTGGCTGGCGTCGGTGTCGGCGCAGGCGGCGCTGTGGCAGCCACGGTCGATGCCGCGAGCGCGCCGGAGGGCGCGTCGACCGCCACGGCCACGTCATATGCCGCAGGCAGTCAGTACACGGTTCGGCCAGGGCAGTCGCTGAACGACGTGGCGATTGCCGTCACGCAATCGCACGACCGGGCGACGCTCGCTCGTGCGTCGCGCGCGTTGTTCGACGCGAATCCGAACGCCTTCATGAGCCATGACCCGAGCCGGATGCGGATGGGTGCCGTGTTGACCGTGCCGGCGCTGGACGCGTCCGGGGCCCTGGTGGCTTCGTCGGCGAGTGTGGGGTCTGCGGCTGTTGCCGCATCCGCTCCTGCGGCGGCGCCGGTCTCCGCGTCGAGCGCTGCGACGGCGGTTGGCGCGGCGAGTGGAGTGGCACAGGTCAATGCCGTTGCAGCGAGTGCGGCAAGTGCCGCGGCTCGCGCTGCGGCGCCGGCGACGCCCGTGGTGACAGGCGCGGCCGGCGCGGCCTCTCAAGCAAACGGCGCGATGCCGGGTGCGAGCGGAATGTCTGCGGGCGGTGCAGCTGTGGCGGGTGCGGCTTCGTCCGTATTGTCGGTAGCAGGTTCGCAGGCGACCGCTTCGTCCGCGTTGCCGGGGAGCGGCGCACATGTATGGTCCGGGTCGATCCAGCCTTCCGCCAGCGAGTCGGCTGAAGGAGCCTCGGCGCTCGCTGCTCCGGCGTCGAGCGCCGCTCAGCCGGCTTCGCAGGCGCATACCCAGGTATCCAGCTTGCAGCAATTGCTTGCGCTGAAAAACCGAGTGCTGATGGAACTGCAGAAGCACGGCATCGGCGGTTCGACGAAAGCGACGGGCACTGCGTCGACTGGTATGCCGCCGCCGGTGGGGGCGTCGTCCGCAGCGGCGGTTGCCGGTCATAGCGGTGCGGCGATTTCCACGTCGAACGAATCCGGGATTTCGCAAACGAATTTGAGCGTGGCGGCGGCAGTCGGCGCGGCGTTGGTGGTGTTGCTGGCGGCTTTGCGTCTGCGTCGCCGCAAGCGCGAGAGGATTGCAGCGACTGACGCTGCGTCTACGGATGATGTGACGGCATCGGCGCGAGCCGCCGGTCCGCAGGAGATCGTTTCGACGCGTGAGCAGAGCCCCGTGAACGAACCTGCAGATGTGAGTGTGAGCGACGACGCTGCAATGCGGCGCGCGGCGGCACTAGCGGCGGAGCGTGAGGCGGAACAGCGTCACGCAGCAGCGAAGGAGAGTGAGGCGGCGGAACTTGAGGCGGCGGAGCGTGCAGCGGCGGAACGTGAAGCAGCGGAACGTGAAGCGGCGGAGCGTGAAGCGGCGGAGCGCGCAGAGACAGAACGCGCAGCGGCAGAATACGCAGCGGCGGAACGCGCAGCAGCGGAACGTGAAGCGGCCCAACGCGAAGCAGCTGAACACGCGGCAGCGGCCCACCAACCCGACACGACCAGCACCCCCTTAGCGGCGCAGGAGTTCACCGCGTCTGAGCATCCTTGGCAAGAACGCCGCCCAGCGCCTGCCTCCGCCGAGCCAGCGCAACCGGCCCCCGACGTCTTGCCAGCCGCTCACAGCGACTTCACCTCCGAACCAGTTCCACCGGCCCATCACGAAAACTTCGACGGCGCGACCACGGCCGCGAGTCTTGCAGCCGCTGCCGAACTCGGCGCCGAAGCGCTGCCGGTGACGCCGCTCGAACCGGTCAGCGAGGTCTCGCGTCAAGAGCAGCCGCCCCATCGTCTGCAATGGGAAGACGAGCCGCCGGCGCCGCTCACGAAGCCGCACGACGATCCGCATGCACCGCAGCCGACACTCGATTTCACGCAGCAATCCGTCGAGCCGCACGCGACTTCGCCGTCCGGTCAGCCGCACAGCGACGCGTCGACGCATCCAGCAGCCGCAGCGCCGTTCTTGCAACAGGACGCATTGCCAGCCACCGCGCCACACTTCGAGCCGGCTCCCGTCACGCAAGCTCAGCCTGTGCCGACCGCGCTGACCGAATTCCCGCGCGACGCCGTCGACGCCTTCGGCAGTCTCGACATGCCATTGCCGCCGCGCGTCGAATCGACCGCCGGCGCGGAAAACGACGACGCGCCCGCAGCGCACGCGCCGCAGCCGCCTGTGCCCTCGGAAACCGCCGCGCACCATGCCGTTGCGCCTCACGACCCGGACGACGCCCGGCATATCGCCGATGAAATCGCTTCCGGCACCGCAGGCCCCGCGGCGCTCGCCGGTCTGGGCGCGGCTGGTTTTGGCGCGCTGAAGCTCGATTTCGACCTCGAATTGCCGCCGAGCCCCGCTCAGCCGCTGCCGGCCTTCACGCAGGCCGACCTCGCACGCATCGCCCGCAACAAGCTCGATCTGGCCGCCGAATATATCGACCTCGGCGATTTGTCGGGTGCGCGTGCGCTTATCAACGAAGTGATCGAAGCGAACGATCCGGCCACGCGCACTGAAGCCCGCGCGTTGCTCTCCACGCTCGCGCCGTTGTCGTGAAGCGTATCGCTTTAGGCGTTCAGTACGACGGCTCGGCATTCTGCGGTTGGCAGTCGCAGCCGCACGGCAAGACGGTGCAGGACGAGCTCGAACGGGCGCTTCGCGAGTTCGCACAGACGACGGTGCAGACCGTCGTCGCGGGTCGTACGGATACGGGCGTGCACGGTCTCGGCCAGGTCGTGCATTTCGATACCGAACTCGATCGCGCGGATTTTTCGTGGATTCGCGGCACCAACGCGTTTCTGCCGAAAACCATCGCGGTGCAGTGGGCCAAGCCGATGCCCGACGAGTTCCACGCGCGCTTCTCGGCATTCGAGCGAACCTACTACTATGTGCTGTACGTCAACCCGGTGCGCTCGCCGATGCTGGACACGCGCGCCGGTTGGGTGCACACGCCGCTCGATGTCGACGCGATGCGCGCGGCGGCCGCCTATCTGATCGGCGAGCACGATTTTTCGTCGTTCCGTGCGTCGGATTGCCAGGCGAAGACGCCCGTCAAGCATCTGTACCAGATCGATATCCGGCAACAGGGTGACTTCATCCATTTGCGCTTTCGGGCGAATGCGTTCCTGCATCATATGGTGCGCAATCTGATGGGTTGCCTCGTTTCCATCGGCCGCGGCCGGCACCCGGTCGAATGGATGGCCGAGGTTCTCGCCAGCCGCAATCGTGAATGCGCCGCGCCGACTTTTATGCCGGACGGCCTGTACCTCGCGCAGGTGGGCTATCCTGAGCAATTCGCCGTGCCCGCGCCGCAGACCGGCAGCGTGCCGTGGAATACCGTATGGACCGAAAAAGCGCAATCATGAAATCAAGCGAAAACCTGGCGGCCGAAGCCCACTCCAACGCGCAGCAGCAAGCCGCGCCGCGCCGTACGCGCATCAAGCTTTGTGGCCTGTCGAAGCCTGAAGACGTAGCGCACGCGATCGATCTCGGCGCCGACGCGATCGGCCTCGTGTTCTATCCGCCCAGTCCGCGCTCCGTCAGCGTGGCGCAGGCGGTCGAGCTGGTGCACGACGTGCCGCCGTTCGTATCGGTAGTCGGTTTGTTCGTCAACGCGACGCCGGACTGGATCCGCGAAGTTGCAAGCAATATCGGGCTTACGCTGCTGCAATTCCACGGCGATGAGACCGCGGACCAGTGCGAATCCCTCGCCAGCCTTGCGGGTTTGCCTTGGTTGCGCGCGCTACGCATCGCGGCGGATACTCAGCCCGCTGATTTGGTAAAATCAGCGCTTAACTATTCAGCAGCCAGCGGCCTTCTGTTCGACACCCATGTCGAAGGCTATGGCGGCGGCGGGAAGGTTTTCGATTGGTCACTTATTCCAGCAGAGCTCGCGCGTCGGGCCGTTTTGAGTGGTGGGTTGAACGCGCAAAACGTCAGTGACGCGATCCATCGCGTGCACCCGTACGCGGTCGATGTCTCGAGCGGCATCGAAGTGCCGGGTGCCAGGGGCGTGAAGGATCACGCCCGGATGGCGGCGTTCGTACGCGCAGTGCGCGCAGCGGACGCCGAATGATTCTGGCGGCGCGGTTTTCTCGCATGAACTCCGCGCACCACACTGAGAAGAGTGATCGCTATGTATAACTTGCCTGACGAAAGAGGCCATTTCGGCCAATATGGCGGCGTGTTCGTCGCTGAAACGCTGATTCACGCGCTCGACGAGTTGCGTGTCGCGTACGAGAAATACCAAAAAGACCCTGAATTCGTCGCCGAATACGAGCGCGAGCTGAAGTATTTCGTCGGCCGTCCGTCGCCGATTTATCACGCGCAGCGCTGGAGCGAACTGCTCGGCGGCGCGCAGATTTTCCTGAAGCGCGAAGACCTGAATCACACCGGCGCTCATAAAGTTAATAACGTGATTGGCCAGGCGCTGCTCGCCAGGCGCATGGGCAAACCGCGCGTGATCGCCGAAACCGGCGCCGGGCAGCATGGCGTCGCGACCGCAACCATCGCGGCGCGCTTCGGCATGGAGTGCGTCGTCTACATGGGCGCCGAAGACATTCGCCGTCAGGCTGCCAACGTGTACCGGATGAAGCTGCTCGGCGCGACCGTCGTGCCGGTCGAATCCGGCTCGCGCACGCTGAAGGACGCGCTCAACGAAGCAATGCGCGACTGGGTCACGAACGTCGAAAATACTTTCTACATCATCGGCACGGTGGCGGGGCCGCATCCTTATCCGATGATGGTGCGCGACTTCCAGCGCGTGATCGGCGACGAGTGCAAGGTGCAGATGCCGGAACTGGTCGGTCGCCAGCCGGACGCCGTGATTGCGTGCGTGGGCGGCGGTTCGAACGCGATGGGTATCTTTTACCCGTACATTGACGACGCTTCGGTGCAGTTGATCGGCGTCGAAGCGGCGGGTGACGGCATCGAATCGGGCCGCCATGCGGCGTCGCTGATCGCCGGCAGCCCGGGCGTGCTGCACGGCAACCGGACTTATCTCCTGCAAGACGAGAACGGCCAGATCATCGAGACGCATTCGGTATCGGCAGGCCTCGACTACCCGGGCGTGGGCCCTGAGCATGCGTGGCTAAAAGACAGCAAGCGCGCGCAATATGTCGGCATCACCGACGAAGAAGCGCTCAAAGCCTTCCACGACTGCTGCCGCATCGAAGGCATCATTCCGGCATTGGAATCCAGCCACGCGCTGGCCTATGCTGCGAAACTCGCGCCCACGCTGCCGAAGGATAAATACCTTCTGGTCAATCTGTCGGGCCGCGGCGACAAGGACATGCACACGGTCGCTGAGCGATCGGGTATCCAGTTCTGAGCGCCGCGACGATGCGCGACGAGTTCGACGAGCCCCAGCCCGCGGTTGAAACCAACCCGGCCGCCGGCGCAATGGCGGCCGAGGCGCCTGCACCTTTGTTGCCGCAGGTGCCTGCCGGCATCCAGCTGTTGAACCGCGATTTTCTGACCGATGTGGCGAACATCCCCGACGGATCGATCGACCTGATTCTGTGCGATCCGCCTTACGGGCTCGGCAAGGATTATGGCAACGACTCCGACATGCGTTCAGGTGACGATTTTCTCGCCTGGACGCACGGTTGGCTCGAGCTGGCCATTCCAAAGCTCAAGCCATCGGGTTCGCTGTATATCTTCTGCACGTGGCAGTACGCGCCGGAAATCTTCTGTTTCCTGAAGACAAAGCTCACGATGGTCAACGAGATCATCTGGGACCGGCGGGTACCGAGCATGGGCGGAACGACGCGCCGGTTTACGTCGGTGCACGACAACATCGGCTTTTTCGCGGTATCGAAGGATTATTACTTCGATCTCGATCCCGTCCGCATCCCGTACGATGCCGTCACGAAGAAGGCGCGTTCGCGTAAGTTGTTCGAAGGCAGCAAGTGGCTGGAGCTTGGCTATAATCCCAAGGATGTCTGGTCGGTGTCCCGGCTGCATCGGCAACATGCCGAACGCGTCGATCATCCGACCCAGAAGCCTCTGGAAATTGTCGAGCGTATGGTGCTGGCAAGTTGTCCGAAGGGCGGGCGCGTGCTCGACCCCTTCATGGGCAGCGGCACCACCGCAGTCGCTTGCGCCCGTCAGCAGCGCGAATTCGTCGGCTATGAGATCAATGAAAGTTACTGCGCGATAGCGCGCGAACGCGTGAGCGCGGTCGCGGCGGCTCCCGCTGTTGCCCGGCCGCTTGCAGCCGAAACCGAACGGCAAACCGAGGCGCAATAAGCGAGCGCGCAGTAGCCTAAATCCGAGAATATTCCATGTCCCGTATCAAGAACACATTCGACGCGCTGTCCGCACAGGGTAAGAAAGGCCTGATCCCGTTCATGACGGCCGGCGATCCCGACCCGGCGCGCACGGTCGAATTCATGCACGCGCTCGCTGCCGGCGGCGCGGACGTGATCGAACTTGGCGTGCCGTTTTCCGACCCGATGGCTGACGGTCCGGTAATCCAGCAATCGTCGGAGCGCGCGTTGGCGCACGGGGTGTCGCTGCGCCACGTCATCGCCGATGTGAAGCGCTTCCGCGAAACCAATGACAAAACCCCGGTCGTGCTGATGGGTTACGCCAATCCGATTGAACGGATGGGCGCCGAAGCGTTTGCCAAGGCCGCGAAGGAAGCGGGCGTAGATGGCGTGCTGGTGGTCGATTATCCGCCGGAAGAGTGCGTAAGCTTCGCCGAACAGATGCGATCTGCTGGCATCGATCCGATATTTTTGCTTGCGCCCACCTCCACGGATGAACGCATCGCGGAAGTCGGCAAGATCGCCAGCGGCTACGTCTATTATGTGTCGCTCAAAGGCGTGACCGGAGCGGCAAATCTGGACGTTTCCAGCATCGCGAGTAAAATCCCGGCCATCAAGTCGCGCGTCCCCCTGCCGGTGGGTGTCGGTTTCGGTATCCGTGACGCGCAAACGGCGCGTGCGGTGGCCGAAGTGTCCGATGCCGTCGTGATCGGCAGCCGTATCGTGCAATTGCTCGAACAAGCCGCACCCGACACCGCTGCCGAAACGCTCACGCGTTTCATCGCCGAAGTGCGCGAGGCGCTCGATAGCGTCGCGACTGCCCGATAACAACAGTTATTTTTGTCTTCTGTAGCGTGAACGGCGGGTTCGTCCCGCCGTTTGCTCTACCGTTGACCCCGAGAAGGATTCAATATGAGCTGGCTCGATAAGCTGCTGCCGCCGAAAATCAAGCAAACCGACCCGAAGAACCGCAAGGGGATTCCGGAAGGCTTGTGGATCAAGTGCCCGTCGTGCGAAGCGGTGCTGTACCGCAGCGACGTCGAGGCCAATCTGCATGTTTGCCCGAAATGCGACCATCACATGCGCATCGGCGCGCGTGAACGGCTCGACGGCCTGCTCGATCCCGAAGGCCGTTATGAAATCGGCCAGGAAATTGTGCCGGTCGACGCGCTCAAGTTCAAAGACAGCCGCAAGTACCCGGAGCGCCTGAAAGAGGCGATGGACGACACCGACGAAACCGACGCAATGGTCGTGATGGGCGGCGCAATCCATACGCTGCCGGTGGTGGTCGCGTGCTTCGAGTTCTCGTTCATGGGCGGCTCGATGGGTTCGGTGGTCGGCGAGCGTTTCGCGCGCGGCGCGCAGAACGCGCTCGAACAGCAAGTGCCGTTCATCTGCTTCACCGCTTCGGGCGGCGCGCGGATGCAGGAAAGCTTGCTGTCGCTGATGCAAATGGCCAAGACCACGGCCATGCTGACCAGACTGGCCGAAGCCAGGCTGCCGTTCATCTCCGTGCTGACCGACCCGACCATGGGCGGCGTGTCGGCGAGTTTCGCCTTCCTCGGCGACGTGGTGATCGCGGAACCGAAAGCGCTGATCGGCTTTGCCGGTCCGCGCGTGATCGAACAAACCGTGCGCGAAAAACTGCCGGAAGGCTTCCAGCGCGCCGAGTTCCTGCTGACGAAGGGCGCGATCGACATGATCGTCGACCGCCGCAAGCTGCGCGAAGAACTCGCGCAATTGATGGCGCTGCTGAGCCGCCAGCCGGCTGACGCCGTCGCGTAAGCCGCGGGTGTGTGAGCGGCCGTTGTGTGAACCGCCGTTGAGTGACCGCCGTTGAGTGACAATAAGCGGCTGCATCGATCTGTCAAAGCATTAACCAGCGCCGCACCCTCGAAGCGCGGCGGCAGTACGAAAAGCAGAAAAAAATAGCGCGCCGCGAGAGTCATCAAGCGGCGCGCTGTCATTTCCGGGATAATCACGGTCTCGTGACGCGGCGCCGCATGATTCGCGCTGCCAGGCCCAGCTTTCTGCGCATAAAGTCCGCGGCGACCTCCAATGGCGTCGTACGCAGCGCACCGAACCGACGGCCCCCGCGCATATTCGCCACACTGCCTAACCGATTCACTCGCGATTCACCCGATGACCACATTCCCCACCCTCGACGCGTGGCTCACGCACCTCGAATCCGCGCATCCGGTCGGCATCGACATGGGTTTGGCTCGCATCTCCAAAGTACGCGACGCGATGCAGTTGTCGTTTGCGTGCCCGATCATCACGGTCGGCGGCACGAACGGCAAGGGTTCGACCTGCGCGATCCTCGAATCGATTTTGCTGCGCGCCGGCTTTACGGTCGGCTGCCACACGTCGCCGCATCTGCTGTCGTTCAACGAACGCGCGCGCGTGAATGGCGCAATGGCGAGCGACGCCGATCTGCTCCCGCATTTCGAAGCGGTTGAAGCTGCGCGCCTGAGCCTCGCCGAACCGGTCACGCTGACGTACTTCGAATTCACGACGCTGGCGATCATGAGCCTGTTCGCTTCGCGCGGACTCGACGCGGTAATTTTCGAGGTGGGTCTGGGCGGCCGGCTGGACGCGGTCAACATCCTCGACACGGACTGCGCGATCATTACCAGCATCGATATCGATCACACCGATTATCTCGGCGGTACGCGCGAAAAAATCGCCTTCGAAAAGGCCGGCATTTTCCGTGCGGGCAAGCCGGCGATCTGCGCCGATCCGGTTCCGCCGCAAACGCTGATCGATCACGCCGAACAGATCGGCGCCGAACTGTGGCTGTTCGGACGCGATTTCCGCTATGAAGGGCAGGCGGGCAGCGAGCGCCAGCAATGGAGCTACGTGGGCCCGACAATGCGCCGTTCGGCGCTCGCCTATCCGGCGCTGCGTGGCGCGAACCAGCTGATCAATACGTCGGCGGCGCTCGCCGCTCTCGAAGCGCTGCGCGACCGTCTGCCGGTCTCGGCGCAGGACATTCGGCTCGGCCTTGCCAATGTCGAATTGCTGGGGCGTTTCCAGGTCCTGCCCGGTAAGCCGGCCATCGTGCTCGATGTCGGCCACAATCCGCATGCAGCGGCGGTGCTCACGCAAAACCTCGGCAATATGGGCTTTTTCCCGTACACGTACGCGGTGTTCGGCGCGATGCGCGACAAGGACATTGCCGGCGTATTGGCGCATCTGAAAGGCGAAATCGACCACTGGTGCGTGACCGATTTGCCGACTCCGCGCGCTGCTTCCGCCGAAGAGCTCGAAGCCGCGTTGCGCGAGCAGGGCGTGACCGATGGCGCCGATAGCAGTGTGATGCGCTACGCGACGCCGGCCGAGGCTTTTCAAGACGCTCTAAAACGAGCGTCGGAGAATGATAGAATCGTGGTTTTCGGCAGTTTCTATACGGTAGCAGGCGTCATGGCCTACCGTAAATCGCAGCAACACTGAACGGGCGCCAGCCTCGAACCAAGCGATTCATGGGAATTTTCTCGTTCGGCAAGAAAGACGACACGCCCGGTCGGCGTGGCGCAAACACCAGTTCCACTCGTGCCGCCCGTGGCGAACGCGTGGAGCGGCGAACCCGCCGCACGGAGCGCGCCGTGGACGCCGATGCGATGCTGCTCGACCCTACGTTGCCTGAAAAGCAGCGTGCGCGGCGCCGGCTCGTCGGCGCGATCGCGTTGGTGGTGGCAGCGGTAGTCGTCCTGCCCATGGTGCTGGACTCGCATCCCAAGCCCGTCACCGACGACATCTCCATCGACATCCCGAACCGCCCCGCGCCGAGGGCTCACAAGGTCGACGAAGACACGCAGGCCGGCGTAGCGCCTGACAATCCGGCGCCCGATGCGGCCCTCGCCGCTTCCGGCCTTACGCCGGCTGCACCGGCAACGGCAGCTACGCAAGGTCAGTCCGGTGGCGCAAAGCAGCAGAGCGTGGCAACGAGCGCAGCGCCGGTAGCCAGGCCTGCGGCGAAACCGCAAGCGCCGGCCGTCGCGGCCAATACCGCACCAGTGGCTGCGCCGCCGACGCCAGCCAAGCCAGCGAAACCGCAGACTACGCATAGCGCCGCGAACGTTCCGGCTCCGAGCGAAGACAGCGCCAACAGCAACGCCGCGAGCGCGGACGCCGATTCCGGCACGCCTGCGTCGCCTCCGGGCAGCCGCTTCGCTGTGCAGCTCGGCGTGTTCCCGGACGATGCCGGTGCGCGCAATTGGGCCACCAAGTTGAAAGCGGCGGGCGTGCCGGCATATACCGAACGTCGGAAGCAGGCAGACGGCACGACCCGCACGCTATTGCGCGCCGGCCCGTTCGCCGACCGTGCAGCGGCCACCGCCGCGATTGCGAAGGTTCGTGAGGCTGGCTTGACGTCGGGCGCGAACAACGCCGCTGCACAGTAAGCGAGCGATGTTCACTGCCTTCGACTACGCTGTAATGGCGGTGATCGGTTTGTCGGCTTTGCGCGGCACGTGGCGCGGCTTCTTGTCCGAGGTATTCGGGCTAATCGGCTGGATCGCGGCGTTTTTCATTGCTTGCCGCTTCGTCAGTTATGTCGTGCCGTTTATTCCCGCCACGTGGCCGGGCGGCGCGTTGACCCAATGGCTGCTGGCGTTCGCGCTGGTGGTGATCGGTGTGGTGCTGGTGGCGAGCGTGCTGAATGCGCTGCTGAGCCGCATCGTGCAGGCAACGGGTTTGAGCGGCGTGGACCGCTCGCTTGGTTTGATGTTCGGCCTCGTGCGCGGGGTCATTCTGGTGCTGATTCTGGTCGCCCTCGCGGGCTTGACCGAACTGCCCCAACAGGAATTCTGGCGCAACGCCCTGCTTCGGCCCTACGCGGTCGACGGCGTGCACATAATGAAACCGCTGCTTCCCGAGACGCTCGCCGCCTACGTCCGTGTGTGACGATCAGGCGGGTGATCAGAGGAAGCCCGCAGTACTCCGGCGCAATCCGGCTGCTTTTACGTTCCATAGCAGGCACCGGTCGCCGTTACGAATTTCGTACCTTTGAAGGACATGCCATGTGCGGCATCGTAGGCGTAGTTTCCCACTCTCCGGTCAATCAGCTGATCTATGACAGCCTGCTGCTTCTGCAGCACCGCGGTCAGGACGCCGCCGGCATCGCGACAGCGAACGGCAGCAATTTTCACATGCACAAGGCCAACGGCATGGTGCGCGACGTGTTTCGCACGCGCAACATGCGCAGCCTGCCCGGCACCACCGGTATCGGCCAGGTCCGTTACCCGACCGCCGGTTCCGCGTCGAGCGAAGAAGAAGCCCAGCCGTTCTACGTGAACGCGCCGTTCGGCATCATCCTCGCCCACAACGGCAACCTGACCAACTGGCAGCAGCTGAAAGATGAGATGTTCCGCATCGATCGCCGCCACATCAACACCAATTCCGACACCGAAGTGATGCTCAACGTGCTCGCGCACGAATTGCAGCTGTCCAGTTCAGGCCTGCAACTCGATCCGGCCGCGCTGTTCAAGGCGGTGTCGGGCGTGCATCGCCGGGTGCGGGGTTCGTACGCTATCGTGTCGCTGATCGCCGGTTATGGACTGCTCGGGTTCCGCGACCCGTTCGGTATCCGCCCGCTGTGCCTCGGCAAGCAGGAAACGCCGGAAGGCGTCGAGTGGATCCTGGCGTCGGAATCGGTGGCGATCGAAGGTATCGGCTTCGAGTTCGTGCGCGATGTGGCGCCGGGTGAAGCGATTTTCATCGACCTCGACGGCAATCTGCATTCGCAGCAATGCGCCACGAATCCGAGCCTGAACCCGTGCATTTTCGAACTCGTGTACCTCGCGCGTCCGGACTCGGTGCTCGACGGTGTGCCGGTCTACAACGTGCGTCTGCGCATGGGCGACTACCTCGCCGAGAAGATCAAGCGCGAACTGCCTGACGTCGCGATCGACGTCGTGATGCCGATTCCCTTTGCGCCGCGGCCGGCCGCGATGCAGGTCGCCAAGAAGCTGGGCGTCGAGTATCGCGAAGGCTTCTTCAAGAACCGTTACGTGGGCCGTACCTTCATCATGCCGGGCCAGGCGGTGCGCAAGAAGTCGGTGCGTCAGAAGCTGAACGCGATGGGCATCGAGTTCAAGGGCAAGAACGTGCTGATCGTCGACGATTCGATCGTGCGCGGCACCACCTCGCATGAAATCGTGCAGATGGCGCGCGACGCGGGCGCGAACAAGGTGATCTTCGCCTCGGCGGCGCCGCCGGTGAAATTCCCGAACGTCTACGGTATCGACATGCCGACGCGTGGTGAACTTGTCGCCCACGGCCGCACCGACGAAGAAGTCGCGCGTATGATCGGCGCCGACCATCTCGTCTATCAGGACGTCGATGCGTTGAAGCAGGCGGTGCGCGACATCAATCCGGCGCTGAAGGAGTTCGAAGCATCGTGCTTCGACGGCAACTACATCACCGGCGATGTCACCACGGAGTATCTCGACCGCATCGAAACCGCACGCCTTGCGCCGTCCGCGCAATCGGACCGCGACGCTGCGAGCGAAGCGATCGACGGCGGCGCGCCTGCGCGTTCGCAACTGCACCTGCAATTGTCGGTAGGTTGAGCGGTCCCGCAACCGGCGTGGCGCGCTGCACGCCACGCCGCGAGCGTGTTAGCATGACGGCTTGCGTCGATTTGATCTCAGCTTGCGGACGCGGGGCAACCCGAAACAGCTAAAGCGAATGGTGGAAAAGCCGCAGTCATCCGCCTCCGCTCCAGCTTCCCCCGCACATGAAGCCCGCTTATGCCGACGCAAAAGCGGGCTTTTTTGTTGCTGCCGTTCAGCGTTGCGCGCGCCTTCTCACGTGAGCCACGTTGAACGCAGCCATGGAACATTGGAAACCAGAACCAACATGGACAACTCCCTGAACTTCGACACGCTGGCAGTCCGCTCGGGCACTGTGCGCAGCGACTTCAACGAACATTCGGAAGCGATTTTCCTGACGTCGAGCTTTGTGTTCGCGAACGCCGCCGAAGCTGCCGACCGCTTCAAGAATTCCGAAGACTATTACACCTACTCGCGCTTCACGAACCCGACCGTCTCGATGTTCCAGGACCGTCTGGCCGCGCTCGAAGGTGGCGAGGCATGCATGGCCACGGCCTCGGGGATGGCCGCGATCATGTCGGTGGTGATGTCGGCGTTGCAGGCCGGCGACCATCTGGTCAGCTCGCAGGCGCTGTTCGGTTCGACGCTCGGCATGTTCTCGCAGATCTTCAGCAAGTTCGGCATCACGACCACGTTCGTCGATCCGACGGATCTGGACGCGTGGGAAAACGCCGTGCGCCCCGAGACGAAGATGTTCTTCCTCGAAACGCCGTCGAATCCGCTGACCGAAGTCGCGGATATCGAGGCGATCAGCAAGATCGCGAAGGCGGCCAATGCGCTGTTCGTGGTCGACAACTGTTTCTGTAGCCCGGCCTTGCAGCAGCCGTTGAAGCTCGGCGCGGACGTCGTGATGCATTCGGCCACCAAGTTCCTCGACGGCCAGGGCCGTGTGCTCGGCGGCGCGCTGGTCGGCTCGAAGCAGTTCATCATGGAGAAAGTGTTTCCGTTTGTGCGCAGCGCCGGGCCGACGCTGTCGGCGTTCAACGCGTGGGTGTTGCTCAAGGGCATGGAAACGCTGTCGCTGCGGGTCGACAAGCAGTCGGCGAACGCACTCGAAATCGCGCGCTGGCTGGAAACGCATCCGGCCGTGAATCGGGTGTTCTATCCGGGGCTCGAATCGCATCCGCAGCACGCGCTGGCCATGCGTCAGCAGAAGGCGGGCGGCGCGATTCTGTCGTTCGAGCTGAAGGGCGAGACGCCTGAGGCGATGCGCGCGAACGCATGGCGCGTGATCGACAGCACGAAAATCTGTTCGATCACCGGCAATCTCGGCGACACGCGCACCACTATCACGCATCCGGCCACGACCACGCACGGACGCGTGACGCCGGAGGCGCGCGCGGCGGCAGGCATCAGCGAAGGGTTGATCCGTCTGGCCGTGGGCCTGGAAAACGCCGGCGATATTCGCGGCGATCTGGAGCGCGGTTTGGCGGGGTAATGGGAGCTTGAAGCCGCAGAGCTCGAAGCAACGGAGCTTGAAGCCGCGGAGCTGGAAGCAACGGAGCTTGAAGCAGGAAAGCGGGCCGCCTGATCAGGCGGCTCGCGTGGAAGGCTCGCGTTGAAAACTCAGTGGCGCAACGCGCGCCATTGACCGGGCGCCAGCCCGAAACGCCGCGTAAAAGCGTGCGTGTAAGCGCTCTGATCGCCGAAGCCGATCTCCAACGCGATGTCGGTCAAAGAACGGCGCGGATCGGCGAGCAGCGTAATCGACGTATCGAGCCGCAGCCGCTGCAAATAGCGATGCGGCGTTTCGCCGAAGGCTTCGATAAAAAGCTGATGAAAGCGCCGCATGCCGAAGCCGCAATGCGCGGCGAGGTCGGCCATGCGCAGCGGCTCCGATAGATGCGCGCGCAGCCAGCAGTCGATACGCGCGAAATCGAGGCCGGCGCCGGGCGCTTGCGTCCCAGCTGTCGTGCCTGCGTCGGCGACCAACGCTGCGCCTAAGCGCGCCGCGGCGTCCCAATGAAAACGCCGGGTATCCAGATCGTCGCCTTGGGCGCCGCCCGTGGCATGCGCCGCAATCCGATGCACGAGCTCCGTGAGCGAGGCATCCACCGTGACAGCCCGCGCGCGGTCGAACAGACGTTCCGGCATGGCCAGCGAGGCGGCCGGCAGATCCAGCACCAACTGCCGGTTCTCGCCGACACCCGCATAATCGTGCCGCGCGCCCGCCGGAATGAGCCATGCGGAACCGGCGTCGATCTGCTGCGCGACGCCGTCCACGGCCATCACCATCGCGCCGTCGAGTCCGAGCACGACCTGATGAAAGTCGTGCACGTCCGACGCTTCGATCGCGCCGTATCGGCGCAACGAAACGCTAGGCGCGGTGACGGCGGCGTGACTCATTGGCAATGACCGATTGCAAAGCTGCGAAAAACTTAGACGCCGAGCAATTCGACTTCGAACACAAGCGTCGCATTCGGCGGAATCACGCCGCCCGCGCCGCGCACGCCGTAGCCGAGTTGCGGCGGAATCGTCAGCTTGCGCGTGCCGCCGACCTTCATGCCCTGCACGCCTTCGTCCCAACCCTTGATGACCATGCCACCGCCCAGCACGAAGGCGAACGGGTCATTGCGGTCCTTGCTCGAGTCGAACTTCTGGCCATCGGTCAGCCAGCCGGTGTAGTGCACGCTGACGGTCTTGCCGGCGACGGCTTCGGCGCCGGTGCCTTCAACGATGTCTTCATATTTCAGGCCGGATTCGGTAGTCACAGTCGACATGAGTCGCTCCTTAGGTCAAATCGTAAAACTCGACATTGTAGGCGCGTTGGCGCCGCATCGCCGAGGATTGCCGCGTGGCACGCGGTTTGCGGCCACCTTGGCCGTCCGGCCAGGGTGGTTGCGCCGGGCAGCATGCCTATAATTAGGCTTCTTTTAACAATTCATGTACCGGCTGAGAGGGCTCGATCGTGACAACGTCTTCTACCGGAGCCGGCGGCAGTCAGCCGGTTCGTCCCGGCTTCGCCGTATCCGAACGCACCGCGCATCTGCGGGCGGAGACCGCGCTGTTCATGCGCGACCACGTGCTGTCGCTGGTGTCGCACGATCTGCGCGGTCCGCTGAATGCGATTCATAGCTGGGCCTACGTGCTGGAGCGCAAGCTCGATGCGAACGACCCCAACTCGCAGCGCGCCGTGACCGGCATCCGGAATGGCGTAGACCAGCAGGTGAAGCTGCTCGAAACGATCGTCGACGCGACCCGCGCCGAAACCAAATCGCTGGCGCTCGCGTACAAACCGTTTCCGCTGCATCCTTTACTCGACGAAACCGCTGAAGAGGTGCGCTCAGGTTTGGCCCGCTCGCGCGGCGTCGAGATCGTCGTGAACTCGCAGCTTGCTACGGAGCAACTCAGCGGCGATCGGGAGCGCCTTGCCGCCGCCTTGTGGCTGATGCTCACCTTCGCCGTGGAAGCGAGCGCGGAGGGCGCAACCGTCGCGCTGGCCGCGCGTGCCGATGCTGCCACGTGGCACGCCACCGTTACCTTCAACGTGACAGCCGCTGCGCTGGACGATCCTTCGTTGCCGCATGTGCTTGAAGCATTCGCCCGCAAACAGGCGCGCGAACCGCGTGAAGCCAAACGGATCGCATGGGTATTCGCGCTGAGCAAGCGCGTCGCGGAAGCCCACGGCGGCAGTTTCGAGCAAAGCGACACGCAAGACGCCGAAGCGGCCACGCTCGCGCTGCGTGTGCCGCTCAGCGCGACGGCAACCGCGTGAGGGCCGGCTGTCGCAGCGTTTTCCCGTACGCGATTAACTTTCGTCGAGCTTTCACCCTTTATACTGACAACTTTTGTTGCCGGAGCTTGCCGCTTTGATCCAGGTTGTCGCCCTTATCGGTGCGTTGTTTCTCGTTGCCCTCAACGGTTTTTTTGTCGCCGCCGAGTTCGGTCTGGTCAAGCTGCGGCAGACGCGCGTGCAGAGCCTTGCCGTCAAGCACGGCATGCGCGGACGTTTGCTGGCGAAGGTGCATGGCCGGCTCGACGCCTATCTGTCGGCCTGTCAGCTCGGCATTACGCTGGCGTCGCTCGGGTTGGGCTGGATCGGCGAGCCGGCGTTTGCCGAACTGCTCACGCCGCTCTTCAGCCTGGCCGGCGTGGAGTCGGAGAAGCTGATCCACGGCATTTCGCTGTTCTTCGCGTTCTCGTGCATTTCGTTCCTGCACATCGTGGTGGGCGAACTGGCGCCGAAGTCGCTGGCAATTCGCGAAGCGGAGAAGGTATCGCTGTGGGCCGCCACGCCGCTCTACGGCTTTTACTGGGCGATGTATCCGGCGATCTGGGTGCTCAACTCCAGCGCCAACGCGGTACTGAAGCTCGCGGGACTGGACGCCGGCCACGGCCACGATTCGCACTATTCGACCGACGAACTCAAGCTGATCTTGCGCGGCCGCCGTGCCAATGTCGCGACTGAGTTCGGTTCGCCGGATGGCGCATACAGTCAGGACGAATGGAACACGATTGCGCATTCGCTGGATTTCTCGCGCATGACCGTGTCCGATCTGATGCGGCCTGCTTATGAAATGGTCGGCTTGCGGCGCGATTTGCCGTTGCGCGAGAACATGCAGGTGGTGGCGCGGCATCGCTTCAGCCGTTATCCGTTATTCGAAGACGCAGCTGGCGAGCGCGTGGCCGGCATGATTCACCTGAAGGATATGCTGCTGGCGCGCCACGCGGGCAGTACGCTCGACGATCTCTCCAAATATGCGCGGCCGGTGCAGTACGTCAAACCGGAGATGCCGGCGCTTGAGCTGTTTCGCCGCTTCCGGAAGGGCGCGCCGCATTTCGCGCTGGTCGGACACAAGAACTCGAAGCCGATCGGTTTTCTGACGCTCGACAATCTGCTGGGCGCGCTGGTCGGCCAGATTCATGACGAATTCCGGCAAGGCGACGCCGACTGGTCGCGTATGGACGATGGCACGTTGATGGGCAAGGGCAGCTTGCCGGTGGTGTCGCTGGAGCGCGCGTTGGGGATCGATATCGACGAGGGCAAGGCCGAATCGGTGGGCGGTATCGTGATTCAGGCGCTCAATGATCTGCCTGTTGAAGGGCAGAGGGTCGAATTCGATCGTTTCGACGTCGTCGTCAAGAAGATGAAGGGACCTCGCATTGTGCTCGTGCGGGTGTACCCGAAGGTTTTCGATGATGAAGGAGGGTGACAAGGTTTTTTCACCCGCGCCGCCTGAGGTTTCTTTTTTGCCTGCCCGCGCAGGCAAAAAACCTAAACCCTTGGTACGCCATCCTCCACCAGAACAGCCACCGGCATCCCTCCCAACGCATCGCGTAAAAACAGCAATCCGTTCTCATCGACCTTAGGCGCCGCCGGGCTTAACCAGTCGAACAAAGCCCGCCCAGCCAGATCAGCTGGCATTTCGACCGCCGTATCGTCCCATCTGGCCGGATCGACCAAAGGCAAATCGCCGTCGTCGCCCAGCAATCCAGTAGCGAGCCGGCTGGCAATAACCACAGCCCATGCATTCTCATGCCGCCGCGCGAACGCAATCGCCTGCGCCGCATGCCTGCCACGCACGGTTAATGGCAAATAGGTACTCTGACTCAGCAACTCCGGCAAATGCGCGCGCAGCGCCAGCACGCGCTGCACCACCGCGAGCTTCACGCGGCCGTCGCGCCAGCTCGGCAAAAATCCAGACGGCGGCGTCTGCACGAGCCACGCCTCGCGCTTTGCAAAATCCACCGGCCGGCGATTGTCGGGATCGACCAGACTGAAGTCCCACAGCTCAGTGCCCTGATAAAGATCGGGAATCCCTGGCGACGCCAGCCGCAACACCGTCTGCTGCAAGCTATTGAGCGCACCAGCGCGGTCAATCCGCGCGACGAACCCGGACAGCTCGCGCAAGAATCCGTCGCGCCGCTGCGGCGCGAGGATGTCGAACAGGAAGTCGCGGCATCCCGCTTCGTACGCTTCGTCAGGCGCGAGCCAGTTGGTTTGCTGCTTGGCTTCGCGCAACGCCTTCAGTTGCCATTGCGCGACGCGCCCGGCCAGTTCCTTGACGCCGGCTTCATCGTCCGGCGATAGCTCCGGCGGCCAGCAGCCCGCCAGCGTCTGATACAGCATCGCTTCGGCGGCGGGGCCAGGCGCCCAGTCGTAGCTAGCATCCTTGCTGACGCTGCTGATCGGCGTGCCGTCGAGCGCCCGGCGATGCGGCGCATTCAATGTCGACCACGCGCGCAATGTCGCGTTCCAGTCGTGCGCAATCTCGCTCAACACCGCGAGCCGCGCACGCACGTCTTCGCCGCGTTTGTGATCGTGCGTTGCGGTGGCGAGCATCGCGTGAGGAAAACGCTGCGAGCGCTCCAGATTCCCCGCATGAAACTGCTCAACCGACAACGCGAAGTCGCCCGGATCCGAGCCGACTTCGTTGCGCGACAGCAGACGGCCATAGCGATAGCACGCGGTGTCTTCAATCGCCTTCGCCGCGACCGGCGCGGTCAGTTGCGAAAACAGCGTTTGCGCGGTGCGCCGCGCGGAGCCGGCATAAATCGGCGGCGCGCTATTCTGACCCTGCGACGGTGCGTTAACCCGTGCATTCGGCACTTCTTCGGCGCTGCCGCCGAGCCATGCGCTCACGCGTTCGAGCACGACATGGTCCGCGCGCGATAGCGTTTCCTTCGCGCCGGCCAGCGCCTGTTCGAAATAGACGTTATCGGCGGCGCTGCGCAAGCCGTTCTGCGGATAAATCCGATACATCGGAAAATGCACGACCAGCTCGGTCAACACGCGCCGCAGCGCGGTGAAGGTGAAGTCGCGCGTCGTCAGAGAATCGCGCGCAATGCGATGCAATGCACGCGCCGCGCGATCCAGTTCCGCGCAGAGGTTTTCCGTGAGGATCTTGCGCCGTGCGGCTAAGGCCTCGTCCGCAAAACATGCGCTGCGGCCGGTGAGTTCGGCCCACGTCGTCGCGAGCGGCTCGGCGCCGGCCGGATCGTGCAGCAGTGCGCCTACGTCGTTCATGAAGTCGTAGCCGGTCGTGCCGTCCACTGGCCAATCGTCGCGCAACGGCTCGCCACGGCCCAGAATTTTTTCGACGACCACGTAGGGCGCGGTGTCGCGCAACTCAGTGAGGCGCTGCCGCAGACGCTGACAGTACTCGCGCGGCTCAGCGAGGCCGTCGATATGGTCGATCCGCAAACCGTCCACCACGCCTTCCTGGTACAGACGGAAAATCAGCGCGTGCACGGCTTCGAACACCTCGGGCCGCTCCACGCGCACGCCGGCTAGCGTGGAGATGTCGAAGAAGCGTCGCCAGTTCACTTCATCGGAAGCGGTGCGCCACCACGCCAGGCGGAAGTGCTGCCGTTCGATCAGGCGATGCAGCCGGTCACGCGTGACCGGGTCCTCCGGCGCATACGTTTCGAGCGCGATCTCGATCGCCGAGGCGCCCTGCTGCGCGGCGAACTCGCGCAGCAGGGCGCGTCCTTCGGCGGCGCGGGGCTGATCGGCGGGCTGCGTCGTCAGGCCCTCGAAGCGCTCGGCCAGCGCGGTGAGATCGGCGCGGTCGGCGCCTTGCAGAATCGACGCGTAATCGATCGGGCAAACGGGGAACACATGCGGACCGTAGCCGATATGGAAGCGCCCGGTATCGGCGGCGAAATGCAGCGCAATGCGGCCCGCCGCGAGTTCCTCGCCGTAGGGCGCGCCGAGCGCCGGCGCCAGCACCTTGCCGCGCAAAGCCGGATCGGGCGAATGCCAATCGACGTCGAAATGCCGCGCATACGCGCTGTGCCGGCCCCATTCGAGGATATCGAGCCACCACGCGTTGCTCGAGCCGCCGACGCCCATATGGTTCGGCACCACGTCGACGATCAGCCCCATGTTGCGCGCGTGCAGCTTGTCGACGAGGCGCTTGAGGCCGGCCTCGCCGCCGCATTCGGCGTTGACCTGGGTGTAGTCGACGGTGTCGTAGCCGTGCATCGAGCCTGGCTCGGCGGTTGTGATCGGCGACGCGTACAGGTGACTGATGCCGAGCGCGGCGAAGTATTCGACGTGCTTTGCGGCGTCGTCGAAGGTGAAGCCTCGATGGAATTGGAGGCGAAGCGTGGAGCTCGGGACGGTCATGGCGTATCAGGCTCCGAAGAAGCGTGAGTCGTAGAACGGATAGCGGCGCTGCGCGCGCGATCGACTGCCAGCAGGCGATCGCAAAACGTCGTGTCCTCGAATAGCGCGTCGATCGGCAAGCTCATGCGGCGGCGCCAGTTCGGATGCTCGTCGATCGAGCCAGGCAGATTCGGCTGCTCGACTTGCGCGAGCAGATCTTCGAGCGGGTAGGTGACGAGCGGCTCAGGCGTCGCGGCGACAAAGGCCAGCGCTTCGTCTACGGGCGCGTCGTCGGGCGGCGGCGCAGCGACGTCGGACGCGGCGACGCCGGCCTGCTGGAACGCGCTCCATAGTTCGGCGCGATCCGCGGCGCGTTCTTCCTGCGCGGCTTCCTCGGGGTCGCGGCCGTCGGCGCGCGCCATCGTCTGGCCAATCCGGTTGCGCCACGTGATGTCGCTGCCGCGCCACCAGCCCGCTACGGTCGGCAGATCGTGTGTCGTCGTGGTGCCCACCGCGTTGCGATCCCATGCGTGCGGCGGCTTGAAACCCTTGCCGTCTTGCGTGCGCTCGAACCAGAGCACGCGAATCCCGGCGATGCCGTGCTCGTCGAGCCGTTCGCGAAAACCGGACGGCACGGTGCCGAGATCTTCGCCGACCACGATCGAACGATGCCGCCACGATTCGAGCGCGATCAGCCGCAGCAGGTCTTCGAGCGGATAGCGCAGATAGGCGCCGTTGCGCGCGCTTTCGCCCTCCGGCACGAGCCACAAGCGCCGCAAGCCGAGAATGTGATCGATGCGGATGCCGCCCGCATGGGAGAACGCGGCGCGCAGCATGTCCATGAATGCGGAGAAGCCCTGCGTGCGCATCGCGCGCGGCGAAAAGGTGGTGAGGCCCCACGCCTGTCCCGCCTGATTGAACAGGTCGGGCGGCGCGCCGACCGACACGCCTTGCAGCATGTCGTCGCAATACGACCATGCATGGCTGCCGGCGCTGTCGCAACCGACCGCGAGGTCGGCGATCAGGCCGACGGCCATGCCTGCGTCGCAAGCCGCGTGCTGAGCGTGCGACAAACCCTTGGCGGCAAGCCATTGCAGGAAGAGATGAAACTCGACTTCATGGCGATTGGCTTGCGCAAATGCTTCGACTTCCGGACTGCGCGGATCGCGCAATGCTTCGGGCCAGTTGCGCCAGTGACCGTTGCCCCCTTTTTGCGCGAGTTGCGCGGCCTGCAACGCTTCGAATCGCGCGTGGTCTTCGAGTGCGCGGCCGGCGCGTTCGCAGAAGCCGTGAAACTCCAGCGCGCGCGGTGCGCCCTGCGCGCGTTCATGCGTGCAGAAGTTCTCGTACAGCGCGCGCAATACCTTCAGCTTCAACACAACCGCATTCGGCCAGTCGATCAGCGGCAAGTCTTCGAGCCTCGACCATGCATCGGCCGCTTGCGCGGCGTCGATCGCGGCGCGTGCCGCGTCCGCGCCGAACACCGCGGCAGGATCGATATGCGTGACGTTCAGCCACAAACGCGACGACGGCGAATACGGACTGAAGCGATGCGGCTCCGCGCTGAACATCGCATGTGTCGGGCTGACGGCGAGCGCATGCGCGCCACGCTTCGCGCTTTCGATCGCCAGCTGCGCGAGCGCCGAATAATCGCCGATGCCGCCGTCGCCCGTGCGGCGCAAGCCGTATAACTGCGCCGCGATGCTCCACAGCGGCGGCGTTTGCGCGGAGCCGCCGTGCCGCGTGCGCCATGCATCGGCAACGGTGTAGCAGCGCGAAGGCGCGACGGCCAGCGTCATGCGCTGCTCGTTGATCACGAGCGTGTGATAGCCGGGCTCGCTGATCGGCGTGAGCAAGGCCTGTTCGCCTTTGGGCGCGGTGAAGCGGCCGTCGATGATCGAGCCGCTTTCGAGTTCGATCCGGTAGTGGCTGTCGGACCTGATTGCGGCGGCAGGCAGCGCGATACCGCGTTCGACTTCGGCGGTCATCAGCGGCGGCAGTTTGCGGCCGGACAGTTCGGCTTCGAGCGCGGCGGCGCTTTGCCGAATCTCGGTGGCGTTACCGCACGGCAGCCCCATCCGTTCGAGCAGAACGGCGAGCGTATGCTTGGGCACATGCCGCGTCGCATGGTGCGCGTCGCGCCATTCCACCTCGAAGCCGGCGCGCGTGGCGAGGGCGGCGATCGTATCGTTCGGGCGGTGGGTCGGACTCACGCGTTGCGCTCCTGAACACCTGCGATGCGCGCATCGTGGCCGATGGCGTAGTCGCTGACGTTGCCGGTCAGCCATGCGACGAACGCGTGCGCGGGCAACACCCTGGTGTCGATCTGTTCGCGCACGCGCGGCGGCGTTTCGAAAATCACCTTGCCGGCGGGGACGTCGGCGAACGGCACGCTGTCGTTAGACAGATTCAACGCGATCGATAAAGTCTCGCCGTCGCCGAGTTTCCAACGCGCGATCAGCGCATTGGCATCAGCGCCGCTTTGCGCGGTCAACACCGTCGCGCCGAGCGCTTTCGAATGCTTCAGACGCGGCGTGATCAGCTTCGCCCGCACAGTGAGCGCGGATTTGTAGAAGTGCATCCATTCGAGGCGCTCTTTTACGTCTTCCAGTGCGCTCGCCTCGGCAAGCGCAGGCGGCGACGACGCAGCAAACGTCTTCGCATCGTTCGGATCGGGAATCTGTGCGCGGCGCTGTTCGTCGGCGAACGCTGAAAAGCGGGCGAACTCACGGCGGCGTCCTTCACGCACGCCGTCGGCGAGCTCGCCGGTGTAGTCGGTGAAAAACAGGAACGGCTGGGTCGAGCCGTATTCCTCTTCCATGAACAGCAACGGGATTTGCGGCGACAACAGCAGCAGGCCGGTCGCGGCGCGTAACGCGTCGTCTGATGTCAGCTTGCGCAGACGCTCGCCGAACGCGCGATTGCCGATCTGGTCGTGATTCTGCAAGAACATCACGAACGAGGTCGGCGACAGATGCTTGCTCGGTTCGCCACGCGGCGCACCGCCGTGAATCGGCGATGGGTCGCCCTGATACGCAAAGCCTTCCGACAGCACGCGCGCCAATCGGCGGATCGGCTGGTCCTCGTAGGCGTGGTAGTAGCCTTCGGTTTCGCCGGTCAGCAGAACGTGCAGCGTGTTGTGCGCGTCGTCGTTCCATTGCGCGTCGAAATGCGCTTCCAGCAGACTCGCGCTGTTGTGTTCGTTTTCCAGCACCAGATGCACGTGCCGCCCGTGCTGCGTCTTCGCGCGAATATGGTCGGACAATTCGCGCAGCCACGCGTGATCGCCGATCGCGTGCACCGCGTCGAAACGCAGGCCGTCGAAGCGATATTCATTGAGCCAGTACACCGCGTTGTCAGTGAAGAAATCGCTGACTTCGCTGCGGTCGAAGTCGATCGCCGGGCCCCACGGCGTATGTGTGCCGTCACGGAAAAACGAGCGCGCATACTGGTGCAGATAGTTGCCGTCAGGACCGAAGTGGTTGTAGACCACGTCGAGAAACACCATCAGACCGAGGCCGTGCGCCGCGTCGATCAGCGCTTTCAGCGCTTCGGGGCGGCCGTAGGCGGAATCCGGCGCATACGGCAGCACGCCGTCATAGCCCCAATTGTGCTTGCCGGAAAAATCGCTCAACGGCATCAACTCGATCGCGGTCACGCCGAGCGCGACGAGCGCCGGCAAGCGCTCCTGCACGCCCGCATAACCGCCTAGCGCGCCGACGTGCAGTTCGTACAGCACCGTTTCTTCCCACGGGCGGCCATGCCAGTGCGTGTTGTCCCAACAGTAGGCGCGCGGATCGATCACTTCGCTCGGACCGTGCACGTCTTGTGGCTGGAAGCGCGACGACGGATCGGGCACCGCAAGTTTGCCGTCGAGCCGGAAGCGATAGAGCGTACCCGCGCCGCAATCGGCGGTCGCTTCGAACCAGCCGTTGCCGGCGGGTGTCATGTCGTGCGCGCCTTGTGCTGGTCCGCTTTCGATTTCCACCTGCGCCGTTTTGCACGAAGGCGCCCAGAAACGAAACCGGGTACGCGGTTTCGTCCCCGCCGCGCCGAGCAACTGTGCGCCGAACGGCAGGCAATGTGCGTGGTGATGCGCGTGAGGATCAATCGGACATTCGGACATGATTTCGTCACCCTTCGGTTTTGCTATCGAGCCGCGCCTTACGTGTCTAACGAGTCTTATGCACCTTATTCACCCTATGCGTCGTGAAGCCGCCGCCCTGCTGTGCGTGCTGCCATGCGTGGACTGCTCACGCGGACGGCGACCTCTCGTCTCCCGCCGGTTGCGCCCCCGGATCCGGCGGCAGCGCCGTCAATAGCCGCGGCCCGTGCTGCGCGCCGGCTTTCCAGCCCGCCTGCCAATCCGCCTCACCGACCGGTTGCGCCGCCAGCATCACGAGGCTATGCGCGGCTACTTCGAGCTCTGCAACCGCCAACCGATGCGGCGCGCTTTCGGGCTCGGCGGTATCCAGCAGCACGTGCCATTCCAGGTGCGGTGGGGGAGGCGTAAAACGCAGCATGTGCGCCGACGCGTTGAGCATCATCAACAATACTTCCGTTTCGCCGTTCAAGCCTGGACCGGCGCGCCGCAGCGTAAACGCGCGGCCTTCCGGGTCCTGCCACGCTTCGATGGTCAGCGGATCGCCGTTCTCGTCGAACCAGCCGACGTCGAACAGGCCCGGCAACACTTCGCGGTCGCCGAACAGAAAGCGCGTCTCGCGCAGCAGCGGATGCTGTTTGCGCAGCGCGGTCACCCGCGCGACGAACTCGGTCATCCTGCGCCCTTCCGGCGCCTGCGCGCGCTCCCAATCGAGCCATGATAGTTCGTTATCCTGGCAGTACGCATTGTTATTGCCGTTCTGCGTGCGCAGCAATTCGTCGCCGGCCAGCAGCATCGGCGTGCCGAGCGCCATCAGCAACGTGGCGGTCAGCGAGCGGGCCACGCGTGCGCGGGTTTCGAGAGTCTGCGGATCGTCGGCGGGGCCTTCGACGCCCCAATTGCGGCTGCAATTTTCATTGTGACCGTCGTTGTTGTCTTCGCCATTCGCTTCGTTGTGCTTGTGCTCGTACGCCGTGATGTCGGCGAGCGTAAAACCGTCATGCGACGCGACAAAATTGACCGATGCCCACGGCTTCCTGAAGCGCCGGTTGAACAGATCGGCCGAGCCGGTCAGACGCGCGGCGAGGTCGGGCCGCAAGCCGGCGTCGCCGCGCCAGAAACGGCGCACGGTGTCGCGGAAACGGTCGTTCCATTCGGCGAATCCAGGCGGGTGATTGCCGAGCTGATAGCCACCCGGGCCGATGTCCCACGGCTCGGAAATCAGCTTGCGTTGCGAGAGGACCGGGTCCTGGCGCAAGGCGTCGAAAAAACCGGAACCCGGATCGAAGCCGTGGTGCTCGCGGCCGAGCGTCACGCCGAGATCGAAACGGAAGCCGTCGATATTGAACGCGGTCGACCAGTAGCGCAGCGAATCCATCACCATTTGCAGCACGCGCGGATGCTGCAGGTTCACAGTGTTGCCGCAGCCCGTGTCGTTGATGTTGTGGCGTTCGTCGCCGGGAATCAACCGGTAGTAGCTGGCGTTGTCGAGCCCGCGCCACGACACGGTCGGCCCCATTTCGTTGCCTTCGCAGGTGTGGTTGTAGACCACGTCGAGAATCACCTCGATGCCGGCCGCGTGCAACTGACGCACGGCAATGCGCATTTCGTCGAGCCGGTGCGTGCTCAGATACGACGGCTCCGGCGCAAAGAACGCCGCCGTGTTGTAACCCCAGTAGTTGCGCAGGCCGCGCTCCACCAGAAAGCGGTCGTTCAGAAGCGCATTCACCGGCAGCAGTTCGATGGCGGTGACGCCGAGCTTCAGCAAATGCGCGATGAATTCCGGCGCAGCCAATGTGGCGAACGTACCGCGTTCATGCTGGCGCAAATCGCTGCGCAGCATCGACGCACCGCGCACATGCGCCTCGTAGATGATGGTTTCGCCCCATGGCACATTCGGGCGCCGGTCGTGCGACCAGTCGAACGCTTCGTCGACCACGACGCACTTCGGCATGGCCGGCGCCGAATCGCGCCGGTCGATGGAAAGGTCCGCGCGATTCGAATGCACGCGGTAGCTGAACAGCGCATCGGACCAGCGAAACCGCCCAACCAGTTTGCGCGCGTACGGATCGAGCAGCAGCTTGTGCGGATTGAAGCGGTGACCATGTTGCGGCTGATACGGACCATGCGCGCGAAATCCGTATGCGGTGCCGGGATGCGCGTTCGGCAGATAGCCGTGCCAGACTTCGTCGGTGCATTCGGGCAGCATGAAACGCCGGAGTTCCTTGCGGCCGGTGGGGTCGAACAGACAAAGCTCGATTTTCTGCGCGTTCGCCGAGAACACCGCAAAGTTGACCCCGAGGCCGTCCCAGCTGGCGCCGAGCGGATAGGGCGAACCCGGCAGAAGCCGGTCGGGCATTGCATGCGACATGGTTCCCCTTCCTTGTTCTGATTTATGGACGCTATCGTGGGTCGTCATGCAACGAGCGCGCGACGCATGCGCCGCGCGCTCGTATACGGCACATCCACGGCGCATCGATCAATCCGCGCGCAAAACGATTGTCGCCAGCGGCGGCAAAATCAGCGAAGCGGAATACGGCCTGCCGTGGCTCGAGATTTCCTCGCTGTGAACCAGCCCGCCATTACCCATGTTCGAGCCGCCATACACGCCGGCGTCGGTATTCAGCACTTCGACCCAGCGGCCGCCGTGCGGCATGCCGATCCGGTAGCCGACCCGCGGCATCGGCGTCATATTGCAGACCGCCACCAGTTCGCGGCCCGCGCCGTCGCTGCGGCGATAGGCGAATACGCTGTTGCTGCTGTCGTCGCCGATCAGCCATTCGAAGCCGCCGGGTTCGCAGTCGAGCTGATGCAGCGCCGGCTCCTGGTGGTACAGATGATTCAGGTCGCGCACGAGTTTCTGCACGCCGTGATGGTTCGGATCGTCGAGCAGATGCCAATGCGGCGACGTGTCGTGATCGAATTCCGCCATCTGGCCGAATTCGTCGCCCATGAACAGCAGCTTCTTGCCCGGATGCGTCCACATGAAGCCGAGGTACGCGCGCAGATTGGCGAAGCGTTGCCACGTGTCGCCGGGCATCTTGCCGAGCAGCGAGCCCTTGCCGTGCACCACTTCGTCGTGCGAGAGGGGCAGCACGAAGCGCTCCGAGTACGCGTACACCATGGCGAACGTCATCTCATGGTGATGGTATCGGCGGTGGATCGGGTCTTCGTGCATGTAGTGCAGCGTGTCGTGCATCCAGCCCATGTTCCACTTGAACTGGAAGCCGAGGCCGCCGTCTTCCACACGCGCGGTGACGCCGGGCCACGCGGTCGATTCCTCGGCGATCGTCATCGCGCCGGGCACGCCCGGCACATAGCCGACCTCATGATTCAGCCGCTTCAGGAACGCGATCGATTCGAGATTCTCACGCCCGCCGTAGATGTTCGGCACCCACTCGCCGGCGGCGCGCGAGTAATCGCGATACAGCATCGAGGCGACCGCATCCACCCGCAAACCGTCGACGTGATAGCGCTTGAGCCATGCCAGCGCGGAGGCGATCAGGAACGCGCTCACCTCGTTGCGGCCGAGGTTGTAGATCATCGTGTCCCAGTCCTGGTGAAAGCCTTCGCGCGGATCGGCGTGCTCGTAGAGCGGCGTGCCGTCGAAGTCGACCAGACCGTGCGCGTCGTTTGGGAAATGCGCGGGCACCCAGTCGAGAATCACGCCGATACCGGCCTCATGCGCCTGGTTGACGAACGCGGCGAACCGCTCGGGTTTGCCGAAACGTGCCGACGGCGCGAACTGCCCGAGCGGCTGGTAGCCCCAGGAACCGCCGAACGGATGCTCGGCGATCGGCATGAATTCGACGTGCGTGAAGCCCATGCTCTGCACGTACGGAATCAGGCGTTCGGCGAGTTCTTCCCAGTTGAGACCGCGCTGGCCTTCTTCAACGACGCGCAGCCAGGATTCGGCATGCACTTCGTAGATCGAGATCGGTGCGCGTGCGGTTTGCCTGGCGGCGCGCGACTCGATCCACGCTTGATCGGTCCATTGAAACTGCTCGATTTCGTCGACCTGCGCGACCACCGAGGCGGTGCCGGGCGGCTGTTCCGTTTGCATTGCGCACGGATCGGCCTTCAACGGCAATGGATGGCCGTCGCGGGCGAGCAACTCGTATTTGTAGCGCGTGCCCACACCGACGCGCGGCACGAACAACTCCCACACGCCGGCCTGATGGCGCAGCCGCATCGGATGGCGGCGGCCGTCCCACGCATTGAAGTCGCCGACCACCGAGACGCGCCGCGCGTTCGGCGCCCACACGGCGAAGCGCACGCCAGGCACGCCGTCTATTTCCATCGGACGTGCGCCGAGACATTCGAGCACCGCATATGGATCGCCGCCGGCGAGACGCCCCAGCGGTTCGTCGCCAAGCACGGGGCCGAATGAATAGGTGTCTTCGATCTCCTGCACCGCGCCGTGCCAGTCGATGCGCAAGCGGTACTGCGCCGCGGACGTGACGCGGCCGGCAAACAGTCCGGGCCGCAGCTGCTGAAGCTCGCCGAGCGTCGTGCCGTCGGCGCGCGTAATCACGCTGACGTGCGCGGCGTTCGGCAGCAACGCGCGCACCACCGGACCCGCGTCCGTGTGATGCAGCCCGAGCTGCGAAAAAGGATCTGGATGACGCGCCTCGACGAGCGCATCGATATCGAGCGGTTGAAGGCCCGAGGCCGGATCGTGCTCACTCATAGTCGCCCTCGGTCGGGTTAGGCGGTGCGCCGGCGCCGGGCGCCTGGTTGGATGAATCGTGGGCCGGCGTGCCGGTGTAGTCGAGCAAACGGCTGGCGAGCGCGGCGAGGCCGCGTACCGGCAAACCGAGCCACGTCGGACGATTGGCCGCTTCGTAACAAATTTCGTAAGCGGCCTTCTCGATCAGGAGCAGATCGAGCAAGCCCTGCTCCGATTCCGCGGCGACCAGCGGCGGCTCCGCGGTGGCGATCGCGGCGCGGTACTCCTTCAGGAACGCTTCCGCCGCGCTCGCGCGGAAGCGCTCGAACAGCACACGCTTGCGATCGGCGGTTTGCTGCGGCGCGCTTTCCATCGTCGACTGCGCCGCCGCGCTCGCGTACGACAGCGAGCGCAGCAAACCGGCCACGTCGCGCCACGGGCTCGACTTCTGACGCCGCTCTTCGAGCGTACGGGCAGGCTCGCCTTCGAAGTCGATCAGATACGCGTCGCCCTGCGCGACCAGCACCTGACCCAGATGGAAGTCGCCGTGAATGCGGATGCGCAAGGCGCCTGCGTCGGCCGGCACGAGCTTGTTGACGGCTTTGGTGAGTGCCGCGCGACGGTCCATCAGGCTTTGTGCCAATGCCTGGGTTTCCGGGTCGGTCATTTGATCGATGCGCTGCGCGAGCAGATCGAGCGCGGCGGCGAGCATCGCTTGCGTGCCGTCGATCCACGCCTTGACCTGTTCGGCGCTCGCGCGCTCCGGTGCGAAGGCCGGGTCGTCGGTAGGCGAGGCGAGCGCCACGTGCAACTCGCCGAGCCGCTTGCCGATGGTGCTGGCCAGCGTGCTATAGCTTTCCACCAGAATCGCTTCGTTGTCGCGATCGGGCGATTGCGCATCCGCATCGACGGCGAGCGCCAGCTCGTCGACCGAGCGGCGCAGGAAGTCGAGCGACCAGTTCCAGGCGTCGCCCTGATTGTCGATATAGCCTTGCAGGATAGCCAGCGTATGCGGTACGCCTTCGGGATCCACGCGCACCACTTCGCCATACAGCGGCGCGGTGTAGGCATAACCGAGCTGGGTCAGATAGCGGCTGATTTCCGCTTCCGGATGAATGCCGCTCACGAGGCGCCGCACCAGCTTCAGGACGGCAGCGTCGGCGATGATCAGCGAACTGTTGCTTTGCTCGGCGGCGAGCCAGCGAACTTCGGGCTGCTCGCCAAGATGCTCGAGTTCGGCGAATCGCGCGGTTGGGACGAACCTGATTTCGCTCTTCTGCACCGTCGGAATGACCGCGCGTTCGCGCAGCTTGCGCAGCACGCCGTGCGCGAAGATCGGCAGCGCGAATGCGTCGGTCAGGTGACCGACGTTGCGGCCGCGGCGCACGCGCGCGAGCGCCAGCTGGATGAATAGCGGCGTGGTGGTTTCGCCGCCCCAGGTGATCGCGATCGGCACCACGTAGCGCTCGGTGTGATCACCCACGTCCGCTTCGATTTCGGTGAACGCGAAGCCGCCGTTCGGAATCGTGGTCAGCGCGGCGAGGCGCACGGCATGCATCTTCTGATCCTTCGATGCAAACCAGCGGCGCCGGCTCAGCCATGACGGCAGCACTTCGGATTCCAGCAGACGGACATTCTCCGGCGTCGGGCCGGTCTGGCCTTCGCGGATCACGATCGTGACGAATTCGGGCAGCGGCTCGGAATGCGCTTGCGCCCACGTCGGACGCTGGCTGCCCTCGCACAGCATGAACCACAGAAAGCCGTACGGCGGGAAGGTCAGCAGATAGGTGAGCTGGCCGATCGCGGGGAACACGGAATCCGCCGTCATTTCGATCGGCACCGAGCCGTTGAATTCCGACAGGTCGAGTTCCACCGCTTGCGGTGCGCGCGACAGATTCGCGACGCACAGGATCGGTGGTTCGCCCGGCATCTCACGCAGGTACGCGAGAATCTTGCGGTTTTCCGGCTTCAGGAAGCGGATCGTGCCGCGTCCGAAGGTTTGTTTCGCGCGGCGCGTGGCAAGCATGCGCCGCGTCCAGTTCAGCAGCGAATGCGGATCGCGGCTTTGCGCTTCGACGTTGACCGCGTCGAAGCCGTACAGCGAACCCATCACCGGCGGCAGCACCAGTTGCTCAGGATCGGCGCGCGAGAAACCGCCGTTGCGATCCGACGACCATTGCATCGGCGTGCGTACGCCGTCGCGGTCCCCGAGGTGGATGTTGTCGCCCATGCCGAGTTCGTCGCCGTAATAGATCACGGGCGTGCCGGGCATCGACAGCAGCAGCGAATTGATCAGCTCGATACGGCGGCGGTCGCGTTCCATCAGCGGCGCGAGGCGGCGGCGAATGCCGAGATTCAGGCGTGCGCGGCGGTCGCTCGCATACGTGTTCCACAGATAATCGCGCTCCGAATCGGTGACCATTTCGAGCGTCAGTTCATCGTGATTGCGCAGGAAAATCGCCCACTGATTCGTTTCGGCGAGGTCCGGCGTTTGCCGCATGATGTCGGTGATCGGGAAGCGGTCCTCGCTCGCGATCGACATGTAGATGCGCGGCATCAGCGGGAAGTGGAACGCCATGTGGCATTCGTCTTCGTCGCCGAAATACTCTTTCACGTCTTCCGGCCACTGGTTCGCTTCGGCGAGCAGCATCCGGTTCGGATATTCGGCGTCGATGGTCGCGCGGATCTTCTTCAGCACCGCGTGCGTTTCCGGCAGGTTCTCGTTGTTGGTGCCTTCGCGTTCGACCAGATACGGCACGGCGTCGAGCCGCAGCCCGTCGATCCCCATATCGAGCCAGAAGCGCATCACATGCAGCACCTCGCGCAGCACGGCGGGGTTGTCGAAATTCAGATCAGGCTGGTGCGAATAGAAACGGTGCCAGTAGTAAGCGCCCGCAACCGGGTCATGCGTCCAGTTCGACGGTTCCGCGTCAATAAAGATGATCCGTGTCTCCGTGTACTTCTGATCGGTGTCCGACCACACGTAGTAGTTGCGATAATTCGAGCCCGGTTTCGCACGCCGCGCGCGCTGAAACCACGGGTGCTGATCCGACGTGTGGTTGATCACCAGTTCGGTAATCACGCGGATGCCGCGCGCATGCGCTTCCTGAATGAAGCGCTTCACGTCGGCGAGCTGGCCGTAGTCGGGGTGCACGTTGCGGTAATCGGCAATGTCGTAGCCGTCGTCGCGACGCGGCGACGGGTAGAACGGCAGCAGCCAGATCGCGTTCACGCCGAGTTCGGCGATGTAGTCGAGTTTCGCGATCAAGCCCGGAAAGTCGCCCACACCGTCGTTGTTCGCGTCGAAGAACGACTTGATGTGCACCTGATAAATGATCGCGTCTTTGTACCAGAGCGGGTCGTCGCTGAGGGCGGCGGGTTTGCCGCGCCGTGCCGTCCGCACTTTCGCCGTGCTGCCGGTGGCTGCGCTCGAATGGGCTTGCGACGTGGTTGGGGCTGGATCGTCACGCTTCATGTCGCACCTTCCGTTGGGGTTGGGTTGCCAGCGTCGTCTGCGTGATAGCCGCTGTCGGCATCGTCCGGGCGGTCGGCGGGCAGGCCGCCGAGCGGCGCGATGCGCCAGATCGAGAAAGGCTGGCCCGAACCGAGTTGCACGTGCTGCCAGCGGCCATGCCATTCGAAGCGCGCACCCGTCATCTGATCGGTCACTTCCAGCGTGCCGTGGTCGTGCAGATGCCAACGCTGGAAAGTGTCCCACGACAATTCGATATCGGCGCCCTGTTCGTTGAACGGGTCGAGGTTGATCGCGACAAGGATCACGTTGTCGCGTGCTTCGGTCGCTTTCTCGAAGAACAACACGTTGTCGTTGTGCGCGGGCAGGAACGTGAGACCGAGGTGCGTTTGCAGCGCCGGGTTCGCGCGGCGGATCCGGTTCAACGCGCTGATCTCGCCGACGATGTTGCCGGGCCGGTGCCAGTCCCATGCGCGCAGCTGATACTTCTCGGCGTCGAGATATTCCTCGCTGTTCGGCAGCGCGGCCGCCTCGCACAACTCGAAGCCGCAGTACACGCCCCACGAACCGGCGAGGGTTGCCGCCAGGGCCGCGCGAATCAGAAAACCCGAACGCCCTGACGATTGCAAATGACGCGGATTGATGTCCGGCGTATTGACGAAGAAGTTCGGCCGATAAAAATCACGCGCATTGGTTTGCGTGAGTTCGGTCATGTACTCGATGAAATCGCGCTTCGATTCGCGCCACGTGAAATACGTGTACGACTGCGAGAAGCCGATCTTGCCGAGGCGGTTCATCATGCGCGGCCGCGTGAACGCTTCGGCGAGAAAGATCGTGTCGGGATAGCGCGAGCGGACGTCGTCGATCATCCATTCCCAGAACGGCAGCGGCTTGGTGTGCGGATTGTCGACGCGGAAAATGCGCACGCCCGCTTCGATCCAGAACAGGATCACGTCGCGCAAAGCGAGCCACAAGTCGGGCTTGGCGTCGTGCGTATAGAAGTCGGGATTGACGATGTCCTGGTACTTCTTCGGCGGATTTTCCGCGTAACGCAGCGTGCCGTCGGGGCGCCAGGCGAACCACGTCGGATGCTCTTTCAGCCACGGGTGATCGGGTGCGCACTGGATCGCGAAGTCGAGCGCGATTTCGAGGCCGTGCGCGTGCGCGGCGGCCAGCATTGTCTTGAAGTCGTCGAGCGTGCCGAGTTGCGGATGCACGGCAGTGTGGCCGCCTTCCGCCGCGCCGATCGCATACGGGCTGCCGACGTCGCCCGGTTGCCCGTTCAGCGTGTTGTTGCGGCCCTTGCGATTGGCGCGGCCGATCGGGTGGATCGGCGGGAAGTACAGCACGTCGAAACCCATGTCGCGCACGCGCGGCAGCTTCGTGATCACATCGGCGAAGGTGCCGTGGCGCGATTCGTCGTCGCTCATCGAACGCGGGAAGATCTCATACCAGCTCGCGAAGCGCGCGGCGGTGCGCTCGGCCTCGATCTTGTAGACGATCGGATCGCGGCTCAGGTACGGGCGGTGCCGCGCGGCCGTCATCGCCTTCGCCGTGCCCGGCGCGAGGATCAGCGCGAGCTTCGCGTCGGGGCCGGCCTTGGCGAAGTCCTTGACGATCTGTTCGAGCGGCTTGGTGACCGCGCCGTCAGACGTTTCCACCTCGGCGAGCACCAGCGCGAACAGGTGCGCAGCTTCTTCGAGTTCGATCTCGACGGTTTGGCCGGCCTTCAGCTTCTTCTCGATGTGTTCGACCAGCGACGCGAAGTCGTCGCGCCACGCAATCACGGTGAACTCGTGGCGGCCGAGGCGTTCGAGCGGAATGCGCGCCCGCCAGAGGTCGAGGCCGGCCGGCGGCGCGGGGTCCATCGGCACTTCGTGCCATGCGGTTTCGTCGGCGGCGCGCCAGATCACGGCGGCAGCGATCTTGTCGTGACCTTCGGCGAAGATCGCCGCGCCGATCTCGACGCGCTCGCCCACCGTGCGCTTGACCGGAAAGCGTCCGTTATCGACCGAGGGCGTCACGCTTTCGATCGCCACGCGCGGCGCGGCGATCGCTTCCATGACGGTCTTGTGGCCGCTGCGCTTGCCGCTCGCCTTGTCGATCGGCGGCGCGAGACGGATCGGCTCGTCGGCCACCGCGCGGAACAGGCGGATCGCGCCGGGCTTGAGCGCGAACGGCGTCAATCCGGCGGGTTCGACATGGCCTGGCGCTTCGAGCGGCACAAAGCGCGTGAAGTTGCCCGGCACGCCGCCGAGGAAGCGCGCCGGATCGACGCGCACCGGCGCGCCGAGTTCGGGATTGATCGCGATCAGGATTGCTTCGCCGGCGTCGCGCAGGTCGGGGTTGTCGGCGCGCAGCAGCACGGCCGCGGGTGCGCCCGGACCGCTGAGCGGACGCAATTCGCCATTGGCCTGCAGTACCTTCGTATTGCGCACCATCGCGTTCGCCAGCGAGATCTGCTCCGAGAGGTCGAATTTCTTCGACTGACAGGCAAGGGCATATTGCGAGGCGTTGCCGCGCGTTTGCCACATCGGCTCCGTCACGCCGTATTCGAAGCCCATTGGCATCATCCAGCCGGCGCCGGTCGAGGCCGCCGTGAACAGCCCGCGACGATAAGCCCGCTCGACGATGGCGGCGTCGTGCGCATCGTTCAGATCGGCGGCGAGCCGCGTGCCGTAAGGGGCTTCGGGAAACGCGACAGGTGCGCCGACGCGCGCGAGCGCCGCATGGTCTTCGACCATCCAGCCGGCGCGGAAGTCCCACCAGCGCACCGACGAGAACACGCTGTCGAAGCCCGCGTCTTCAAGGCCGAGCAGGTCGCCGCGCGCGAGACCCGGCGTCGCAGCGAGGAAGCGCACCTCCGGATGCCGCGCGCGCACCGCCTCGCCGAGTTGCCGCCAGACCGCAGCCGGCACGCGGTGCGGCGAATCGAAACGGAAACCGCCGACGCCCGCGTCGGCCAGCGCCAGCAGTTGACGCGTCCACCAGCCGGCTAGCGCCGCGCTGCTGCCGGCGTCGTTGAAGTTCGCGTAGGCGACGTTGTCCTCGCGATGCGCATGGCGTGGATCGAGCCGCGCCTCTGCGGATTCGAACGGATGGAACCAGCCGGGATGTTCGGCGTACAACGCGCCATCGGCGGCCATCCGGTCGATCACGAGGTCGACCAGCAAGGTCAAGCCGTTCTGACGGGCGGCATCCGCGAGCGTCCTGATTGCCGCGGTGGCCGGTTGCTGCGTCTCGAACACTGGATGCACCTGGCCGTGATTGCCGACCACCTGTCCATGTCCCGCCCGGCCCGGCTCGAAGAGGCTGCCGATCAGCGCGTGATCGAAGCCCAGCGCGGCCGCATGAGCGAATTGCGCAGGCCAGGCATCGAGCGGCCCAACGAGGAGTGAATGAAAAAAGTAGATCCGCGGCGCATACCCGTTTGGAGATTCCATCGGTCTTTTCCAGATTCGTCCTGCTGCGGTGTGGATGCAATTGACATGCGATCACAGCGCTCATTGGGCTTCCAGAGCCGGCTGCCCGCGCGATGCGTGAAGCGAGGGCGCGTACTGGTCAATGTAGTGCAAAGATCGTCATGCCGCTGGCCAGTAACAGGTGCTTTGACGCCAGAGGCCGATTGCACGGGAGTTGGCCAGATCGCTCGGCAATACACATGGCAAACCACAGCAAACGCTGTGCCAGCGAGTTTTGGACCGGGGCGGAAGGGCGCGAAGCGTGCGCCCGAAGGGTGGGGCGCAGCGGGGGGATGGCTGGCGGCGGCAATCGGGCCCAA